>CANPHS010000016.1 GCA_947573925.1 uncultured Enterorhabdus sp.
CGCTCGTCAGCTCGCGGCCCTCGCCGGCCAGCACGTACTTGCCGGTTTCCGCGTTGTAGAACTCCGTAGAGGCCGGATCCATGGCGAAGAGGATGTCGGTGCCGGGCTTGTAGCCGGCCTTCTCGCAGGCCTGGACGATGTAGGCCAGCGGCTCCTCGTTGGTCTTCAGGTTGGGAGCGAAGCCGCCCTCGTCGCCCACGCCGCCGCCGAGGCCAGCGTCGTGCAGCACCTTCTTCAGGGTGTGGTAAATCTCGGCGCACCAGCGCAGGGCCTCCGCGAAGGTAGGAGCGCCCACGGGCATGATCATGAACTCCTGGAAGTCCACGTTGTTGTCGGCGTGCACGCCGCCGTTCAGGATGTTCATCATGGGGGTGGGCAGAAGGTGCGCGTTCACGCCGCCCACGTACTTGTACAGCGGCAGCCCGGCGGCCTCGGCGGCGGCCTTGGCCACGGCCAGCGACGCGCCCAGGATGGCGTTGGCGCCGAAGGCTCCCTTGTTCTCGGTGCCGTCGGCCTCGATCATAGCGGCATCCACCATGCGCTGATCCTCGGCCTCAAGCCCGATGAGCGCATCGGCGATCTCGGCGTTCACGTGGGCCACGGCATCCAGCGTGCCCTTGCCCAGATAGCGGTTCTTGTCGCAGTCGCGCAGCTCGACCGCCTCGAAGGCACCCGTAGAAGCGCCCGAGGGCACCGCCGCGCGGCCGAACGCACCGTCCTCCAGCACAACTTCCACTTCGACGGTGGGATTACCGCGAGAATCGAGGACCTCGCGCCCGTACACATCGATGATGACGCTCATGAATGCCTCCTTGAAGGTAGATTGATGCTTTCACTCAGCGTATGCCATCATAGCACGAGGATGACCTCACCGCGGCCGCCACCCGCCAGGAGTACACAAACGCGAAGGCCAGCTGCGCCATCATTGACGAACCGCGTCTCATGGACACCGCAGCCCGGTCGTCACCCATGCGTCGGCAATGCTGCAACCGACATCCCTGCTTCTATCCCATCTGTCAATTCCATTACTCCAGCTCAATCCCATCGTACGAAACGTACTATGCACCGTTTTTCTTTTTTCCATCGAACGGTACGAAGACAAGCAAGCGCTCTAAGTCCTATGTTTTCCTCAGTGCAAGCAGATTAACTTGCCAGTTGGAGATAGCGAAAGGAATCAGGATGAGCACTTCTATTTCAAGAAGATCGTTTCTCTCAGGCGCGGTTCTCGCTGGAGCAGGAGCAGCAGGCATTACGCTTGCCGGATGCTCCCCCTCCCCCACCAAGGAAACGCTCAGCACAACCGGAGACATCGACGCCGGGGAAAACGGGCAGCTTCCCTCTGTCGAACAGAGCCAAATCAGTCAGATCGTCGAGGTAGACGTAGCAGTAATCGGACTGGGCATTGCGGGAGTTGCGGCCCTGCGCTCGGCCTCCGAGCACGGCCTTAAGGTCATCGGCATCGAACGATGCGCCACTCCTTCCTCCCGTTCTTGCACGTTTGCTTATTTCAACACCGACCGCGCTCGCTCCATGAACATTGCTGACGTTCCTCCGGCCGAAATAGCCAACGAAATAATGATCCAGGGCAGCCATTACCCCAACATGGGAATCCTCGTTGATTTCGCACGCCACTGCGGCGAGGCTGTCGACTGGTACTGCGACGCGTACAACCCCAATATGGTTTGGACCGACGACTTTGCCGCCATTCCTGCCGACGAAAACGAGCTCTACGCTATGAGCTGCACGTACTATACGAAGTCCCCGTTTCTGGAGAGCGCCTACGAGGAAGGGCGCGACCATGAGAAGATCTTCATGGCCGCCGTTGACTTCGCCTCGCAGACCGAATTTAGCCATCAGCCCATTCTTGAGGCGAACGTTGCCGCCGCTGAGAAGGCCGGTGCGCAGACGGTATTCAACTCTCGCGCGTGCCAACTCGTATACGATGGCACCGCGGTAACAGGCGTCATTGTCCACAACCTCGTCGAAGACACCTACACCCAGTACAACACCTCCAAGGGCGTCGTGCTGGCAACTGGCGGCTACACGCATAATGACGAGCTCATGAAAGAGCATCTTCCCCATATCTGGAGCGACATTGATCACTATACGTTGGCCTACCCCCACACAGATGCCAACGGGGACTTTGCAGATACAGGAGATGGCCTGCTGATGGGGCGTAGCATTGGCGCAAAAGTGGAGAATGCGCCCCATGTTCCCATGGCTCACTCGACCTTGACTTCGACCCTGGGCGTAGACGCCTTCCTCCAGCTCAATGCAAACGGAGAGCGCTACATAAACGAGGATCTTTCAATCGACCACTTCACCATCAACATGATGTCGCAACCGAAGAAGACCATCTATCAGTTCTTCGATGGCAATTGGCAAGAGCAGATGGGCGCCATGCAGGCGGGCCTCGGCGCCTACACCACGCTCCTTATGCCCGATACGGCAGAAACAATCGACGAGTGGACCACCGCGCACGGCGACACACTTGAGGAGCTCGTCGCCCAGCTCGACGTCGACAAGGATGTTCAGACCTCCATGCTGGCCTCGTTCAAGCGCTACAACGAGCTTTGCGAAAAGGGCATCGATGAGGATTTCGGCAAAACGCCGGAGCGCATGTTCAAACTGGAGACACCACCCTTCTACGCCGTTCGATTCACCCCTCAGGACGAGAACCCCGCCGTGGACAAGCTCCGCCTGCTTGTGACAATGTCGGGTTTGCAAACGACTCGCCAATCCCAATGCCTTGACGAGCAGGACGATCCCATTCGTGGGCTATACGCCATCGGCAACACCCAAGGAGGCCGGTTCGGCGTCACCTATCCGGTAACGCTCGCAGGAGCCAGCCACAGCATCGCCCTTACCGCTGGTTACTTGATAGGAGAAACACTCGCAGCCCTGTAAAAGCACGGCAGGCACTCCAATCCTCCCCTTCGCCCTCCTTCCCTACCGGGAAAGAGGGCGATTATCTGCTTCCGTCGCCTCCAGCAAAGAGATGAGCTCCTGCCTCGAATGCACCCCGGTTTTGGCATAGGAGTGCGCCAGATGGGACTTGACGGTGCTCTCGCTCAAGACGAGCTGCTCGGCAATGAAGGGCGCACTCCTTCCCTGAGTATAGAGCATAGCTATTTCCACCTCTCGGGGAGTCAATCCGTGCTCGGAAGCAAGGGCGTTCCAGACATCCACGTTCGAAGGAGCGGAGAAGGAGCTCTCGGGGCTACCGCGGAGCAGCCCGTCGAGAGAGCGGTCGTTGAAAACCCAAAGCGTCACGCCGGCCAAAAGACCGATGAGCAGCCCGAGGAATCTCACGTCGCCGACAACTCCTCCGGCCATTGATACCCACAGCACAGGGACCGAGCCTGCGTAGAGCATAAAGCCCACGACGCCAAATACCCTCGTCGGAGATTGCTTCGTCGAGCGAACGACCTCGATAGCGATCAAGTAGGCAATGCCCCACAGCAAACCAAAAGCCGAGCTTGCAAGACAGAAAGCGGCATTCCCGTTCCCTGGAAAACAGAGCATGAGGCACAAAGCGGCGAACGACAACGTAAGGACGACCTTCAACGCGAGCCCATGGCCCGGATCCGGCACTTTACAAAGAAAAAGCCAGAGAAGAAAGAGCGTTAGAACGCCCATGCCCAGATTCCACCACTGATTCCACGTGCCGTCCTGGGCAACCGACGACTGAACGCAGCCCACCACGAAGCCCACGAGGAGCAGGCCGAAAACGGGCCATCGCGAAATGGTCGCCTCCGGCCGCTTCGCCAAAAGCGGCTCCGGTTCGCTTCCGGTGCCGTCCAGAAGCAGAAGAGAAACCGAAAGGGCTGCCAGCAGCACCGCCGCCCAGAGGGGATGAGATAGAAAACTCGTCGCGAAACCTCCGAGAAGAACCAATGCGCTTTGTCCGACTAAGACGCCCCTTAATCCCATCGAGGACACAGACGCGAGTCTCTCCATCCACGCAATGAGCATCGTCGTGGAGAACAGGAGGAACAGCGCAGTCGCGAGCAGGGCCGAACCGGGCCAATCTGTCGCAGTAGACACAACGCAACCGGCAATGCCGCAGATACACGCACCGACCTGAAGGGCCCGGTTCTTGTTCACGCTCCTCCACTTGCCGCCAATAACAACGAACACCAGGGAAAAAAGCGCCATAAACGGCACGGCCACGGCCTCGGGGTAGAGGGGGGAATCACCCGAGAAAAGTTGATCAATGCCAGGGCGAAACAAAAACGACTGCTCGGCACAAAGCAAGGAGGCTAAGCCCACCATCGCACACAGAGATCTCATGTCTAAGCCTTGAACGAAGAAACCCTGAGCCTTCTCTGCAAGCGCCATTCAGCCGCCCTCTCCTCTTGCCGTCCCCTCTGCACAGTTCGACGACCTCATTATATCCCACGGCATTTTGACGGATGCCCGTTTTCTCGCCGAACGCTTGCGGGCCGATTAGATCCAGGCCCCACTGCTCGCCACAGCCCTGTCGAACATCTCAGCAATCAAAGGCCCAGCGTCACCTCTCCGCCCGATCCACCACATCGATAAGCTGCTGCTGCGAGTGAACGCCCAGCTTGCTGTAGATGTGTCGCACATGGCTCTTCACTGTGTTGTGGGACAACACGAGTCGCTCTTGAATGACCGAGGCCGTACGACCGCGAGCCAGCAGCTGCAGCACGTCCACCTCGCGCGCTGTGAGTCCAAACCGCTCGGCTACCGCCGCACAGGCGTCATCAAGCCGCTGCTCGCTGCCGGGCAATTCCTCAGACGCGACCGTTTCGTCCGCTTCGCCGCTGCGTACTGCTCCCGAAAGACCGCTCTCCGGGCTCTCCCCGTCGGCGTCCTTCTCACCACCCTCCGGTCCTAGCACGGGCAGCACGTCGTCAATGGCGCGCGCGAAGCTTCCCGGCTTTACCGCCACAAAGCTGTAAGCCACAAAACCGAAGGTCAGCGCCGACGAGGCGCCCATGAGCAGGGCCGGGTTGCCGGCCGCCACCTCCTCCAGCGCACTGGAAAGCATCGCGCCCGCGGCGATGCCCACCCAAGCGGCAGCGGTGGCACCGGCGGACGTCGTCAGCGCTCCCAACGGATTGCGCGCGCCCACCCGGGCAACAATGAAGTAAGTCAGCACTCCAAAGCAATCGGCACCGCCCTGCAACAGCACCGAGGAGGACACATTCGTCCAACTGGTAGGACCTGGATCGAATACCGTCAGCGGCACCAGAAGAAAGCCAGCCAACACCAGCAGCGACGAGACGCGTTGCAACGCGTCGGGAGAGAGCACCCGCACCCAATGGGAAACCGCCAGCGCCAACACGAGGCCGACGGGGACAAAAGACAGCACCAGCCCCAACAGGGGCAAACGTCCCCCCACCTGCACCGTGCCGTAGCCAAAAGCCGCATTGAACAGGAAAATAGTGACGTAGACTACGCTGGCCAGCGGCAGAAACGATGAAGGGTTCGTCACATCGAGCACCTCGGGCGACTCCTGTCGTCGAATGCGCTGGAAGAGCTCCGCCGTACGCGGCATCACGCACACAAACACACCGGCCAAGCACAGAAAGTACAAGAGCACCGCCACCGCCGCTGGCAAGGTGCCAGCAAGACGCAGAAGGAACGTCACCCCATAGGAAACGCCATAGGCCGCAGGAATGACCAGCAACGCATCGCGCATGGTCAGGCGCGTGAGCCCCACGCCTGCCAGCACCGAAAACCATGCCGAACCGATGCCTCCCAACGGCGCGCCCCATTCCACCAGCACCGAAATACCGAATTCGAGACCGAGGGCAAGAGCAACTAGACTCGCTGCCAAAGTCACAAGAAGCACCACCGATATCGCACGCTCCCGCACCAGCGATGGCCGAAAGTAAGCCGCAGCCGCTACCGCCAAAGCAAAGAGAGCGCCGCAGAGCGTGGACACCTCGCGCGCCGCCGGACTCACGGTCGCCACTTCAGGAAACACCGAGGAGTTCAGCACGGCCGAAGCAGTAAATAGCAGCGCAAGGGCCGCCCCCATCTGCGTCCGAAGATTCATGAGTTCCCGTCCTCCCTTCCCTTGCGCGACCGCGCCCGCGGGCCGACGTTCAAGGGGCTCTTTGGGCCCCAGTATACAACATCCCCGTCACCCCACGTCACCCTCAGAAGGTGAAACGGCTAATGAAATCTTTCGTTTTCCCAGATCAACCACACAAAGAAGAAATCAGGTCGAGAGGGTGGAGCCAGAGTGCTCGCCACCGCGTAGACTGCGAGGCATTTGAGAGGAACTCACCACCAAGGAGGGAACCATGAGCAAGCAAACGTCTATCTCCCGTCGCGGATTCCTAGGCCTGGGCGCGCTGGCCGCCGCCGGCAGCGCACTGGCCGTAACCGGCTGCGCCCCCACGCGTCAGGGAGAAGAAAAGCTTTCCGACACGGGCACTGCCACCGCCTCTGGCAACCCGGCGTGGCTCGGCGACGAGCCGGAAATTGGCGAGATCGCCCGCACCGAAGACACCGACTTCCTCATTATCGGCGCCGGCTGCGCCGGCACGGCCGCGGCGGCCACGGCCAGCGATATGGGCTTGAACTTCATCTGCTGCGAGAAGAACACCAGCGTGCAGGAGACCCGCGAGTACTTCGGTGGCGTGAACACTAAGTACCAGAAGGAAGCCAAGATCGAAATCGACGAGGCAAAGCTGCTCAACGAGCTTTCGCGCTATGCTTCGGGCAAGTGCAACCAGAAGCTCATTAACATGTGGATTCGCGAAAGCGGCGAGACGCTCGAATGGTTCGACCCCATCATGCAGGCCGCTGACAAGCAGGGCGTGCTCACCGTACATACAGCCGACCATCCCACAGGAGGCACCGACTACTACGTGCCCGTCCTCGAGCACCTGTGGCTTACTCCCTATGAGCCGCCCATGCGCAATGACTTGTTGGCCGACTACGTGGCTGCCGCTGGCAATCCCATCCGCTTCGGTTACGAAATGATTCGCCTTGTTCACGAGGACGGCAAAGTCACCGGCGCCATCTTTGAGACCGACGAGGGCCGCGTGCAGATCAACGCCACCAATACGCTTATCGCCACGGGCGGCTATCCGGCCAACCCCGACATGATGGAGGCCCTCTCCCCCGCCGCTCTCGCCTGCTCCACCGCGGCCAGCTTCGCTCCCAACGACACGGGCGACGGCATTAAGGCGGCCCTGTGGGCCGGCGCCTCGAAGGACCCTGAGGCAGCTCCTATGCTTTTCGACCGCGGCACTGTGGCTCCTGGCGTGGATGCCGGCTACGACGGCGCGGGCGACTCCCGCGGCCTTCCGGGCACTATCTTCCAGGAGAACATTGGCAGCCAGCCCTTCATGAAGGTGAACCGCCGCGGCGAGCGCTTCGTGAATGAGTCTGCCCCCTACGACTTCATGGGCAACGCCGCCGCTCAGCAGCCCGGCGGCGTGTGGTGCCAGATCTTCGACGCCAACGCGCCGGAGGACATCCTGCGCTTCGACACCATCGGCTGCTCCGGCTTCGCCAAGCAGATGATGGCGGCGGGCATGCCCATCGATGAGTTCTGCGCTGCCTCGCTGGAGTCGGGCATCATGGTGAAGGCCGACACCTTGGAGGAGCTTGCCGACGCCATGGGCTTTGCCGGTGACGACAAGACCGCCTTCCTCGATCAGGTGGAGCGCTACAACGCCCAGTTCGATGCCCAGAGGGACGACGAGTTCGGCAAGGAAGCCTACCGTCTGTCGGCCATTCGTCAGGCGCCCTTCTACGGCTGCTGGTTCGGCTGTTCACTTCTGACCACGCTCGACGGTCTGCGCATTAACGAGCATTGCCAGGTCATCGACAAGGACTGCAACGTCATCGAAGGCCTCTATGCCGCTGGCGATGCCTCGGGCAGCTTCTTCTCGGGCAACTATCCCGAGTACCTCGTAGGTGTGGCCTCCGGTCGCTCCACCGTGCAGGGCCGCCACGTGGCGCGCTTCCTCGCCGGCGATCTCGCGTAGCCCCCCCCCCTTTTTTTTCCTCCCCTTTCTTGCCCTCCCTACAATGAGGCCCGCACCATTCCCTGGAGCGGGCCTCATTGTTGCATGTGGTCTGTCAGCTGACAGCTTCTAGCGAATGCCGGGCCACACGGCTCCCGTGGCGGGACCCTTTACGTCGGCGTTCTTGTCGGTGGTGGGAATAACGCCGTACTCTTTCAGCAGGCCGTAGATATCGGTGCTCTCAATCTCCTTCAGGCCCTTCGACAGCATCAGTTTCTCCACCAGGCTCATGTTCATGTCCGTAGCAGGCTTCCCGTCGCGCAGGAGAACCGTGGCGTTCAGCAGACAGCGCAGATCGAAGGCACTCCCCCACACTTCGGGCACCCCGCGATCGATGTCGAGCAGCGTGTAGACCGCCTCCATGCCGGTGCGCATGGAGTACTCGGTGGTGAAGATGGTGTCACGCGGCGTTTCGGCGAACTGGCCGATGAAGGCGAAGTTCACCGCCCCCTCGGGCACCACAAGCGGACGATCGCCCTCGGCGCGGGGCATGAAGAAGGCCGTAATGTAGGGCATCATGCAGGGCACGGTGTTGCAGCTGCGCTCGGCCAGCTCTTCGATCTGGTCGGTCGGCACGCCCAGATGGTACAGCCACTCTTCGCAAATCTCCTTGCCCGTGCAGTCGCGCATGGGTTTTTTCACGTAGTCACCGGGCACGTCGGTGAACAGGCTGTACAGCCACACGCACACGGTGCCGGGCTTCTGGGCGCGGAACTGCGGCTGGCGGTTGATAGTCCAGGACAAAAGCCAGCTGGAGTCCTTGACCGACACAATACCGCCCGTCACGACACCGCCGGAAAGCGGGTCGCGCTTGCAAATGGCCTCGATGTAAGGGAGCACCTTGCCATCGAGGGTCGTCACCGTCGCGCTCTCCCAATTGCTCTTCTCGGGATCGCCGCAGAACACCTCGGGGTGGCCGAAGGAGGGGTCCTGGGCCGCAATGGACTTCCACAGATCCCAGCCGTCGCCCGGCGTCAGTTGAGGAGTAAACTTCGCCGGCGCATCCTGGCTTCCGAACGACGAGTGGGCCACACAGCTGCCCGGCGTGATGAATACCAGGTCGTCCTCGGTCAACTGGATGACCTCCTCGGGTGCAAGGGTCACGGCCTCGGCGCTTGGCACGCCGGTTGCCGCGTCCTGCGCCGCTGCACTGGCATTGCGACGCAAACGAATCTCAGTGGCCAGCTTGCGATTGTCATCCTTGGCGTCGTCGCAAGAGAACCGCACGTCGGTCACGTGAGTATCGAACTGGAAGTCGACGCCGTGGGCCTTCAAATAGTTCACCAAGGGCAGGATCATGGACTCGTACTGGTTGTAGCGGGTGAAGCGCAGGGCCGAGAAATCGGGCAGGCCGCCCACATGGTGAATAAACCGAGTGATGTAGCGCTTCATTTCCAAGGCTGAATGCCAGTTCTCAAACGCGAACATCGTGCGCCAGTAGAGCCAGAAATTCGAGTTCAGCACCTCATCGGAGAAGTAGTCGGTGATCTTCTTGTCCTGCAGGTCCTCTTCCGGCGTAAAGAACAGATCCATGATCTCCATGCACGCCGCATCGGAAAGATTGAACTTATCGTCCGTGTGCGCGTCTTCGCCGCGATTGACCGTGGCGCGGCACAGCGAGTAGTTGGGGTCGCGCTTGTTCAACCAGTAATAGTAGTCCAGAACGCTCACGTCAGGGTCCTCGATGGAGGGAATATCGCGGAACAGATCCCACATGACTTCGAAGTGGTTGTCCATTTCGCGGCCGCCGCGCATGGTATAGCCCAACTGGGCGTAGTCCCACCCGTCGCACGCTCCACCTGCGCGGGGATCCCGTTCGAGGACGTGGATTCGCTCACCGGCCATTTGGCCATCGCGTACGAGATAGGCGGCGGCTGTCAGCCCCGCCAACCCTGCACCGATGATATAGGCCTGCTTTCTCTCCACCCCTTCCGGCTTGAGCGGGCGGGCAAAGGCTTCGTAGTTGCCACTGGAGTAGTACATGGGCACATCCTCTCTACTCAGGGAGCAGGCACACGGTCTCAGTCCGGGGGGGGTAGTCGCATTTCGGCCTCACTCCCGTGCAGCACCGTCGCCGCACACTAAACCGCGCACGCTCGTTTTCCTGTTTCATGATCGCTCACCATCGTCAGGAAACCCTCCCCCGTCCTTGGTCTGTTGGAGGCTTGTTGCGCAGAGGTTGCCGTCGCTATAATGTCGCCTCATGATCAACAAGAGCAACATACCGGGGTTTGCCTATAAGCTCATGCTGCTGGGCGCCACCATCATCTGGGGCATTGCCTTTGTAGTTATGAAAGATGCCGTGGACGCCCTGCCGCCCGCTCAGCTTATCGGCGTGCGCTTTCTCCTGACGGGACTCCTCATGGCCCTCATGTTTCATCACTCGCTGCGCGGCACGCTCAACCGTGCTAACGTTGCCGCCGGATTCGTGCTCGGCCTCGTCACGTTCTTGGCCTTCTGGGTGCAGACCATCGGTCTCACCGACACCACTCCTGGCAAAAACGCCTTTCTGACCGCTACCTACTGCGTCATCGTCCCTTTCATGCTGTGGGCCGTAACCGGCAAGCGCCCCACGCTCGCCAACGTCGGCGCAGCTCTGCTCTGCATTATCGGCATCGGTCTCGTATCGCTGGCGGCCGGCAGCTTCACTATGCAGTTCGGCGACCTCATGACCCTTCTGTGCGCCTTCTTTTTCGCGGCACAGATTATCGCCATCGCTCGCTATTCTCAGCGCTTCGACGTACTCGGCCTGACCGTGTATCAATTCCTCTTCGGCGGCATGATAGGCCTTGTCGTGGGCTGCGGCACCGAGCCCCTGCCCGACCCCAGCGCCTTCACCCCGGAATTTGCGTTCAACCTCTTCTACCTGGTGGTGTTCGCCTCGGGCATCTGCTATGTGCTGCAGAACGTGGGACTGGCCCACGTCGCTCCATCCCAGGGGTCGCTTCTGCTTTCGCTGGAATCGGTATTTGGCGTGCTAGCCAGCGTGCTACTCTATGGAGAAGTGGTCACAGGGCGCATGCTGCTCGGGTTCGCCCTCATTTTCGCAGCCATTCTCATCAGCGAACTGGCCCCTGCTCGCAAGTCGGACTGCCTAGAGCAGTCCGACCGCCCCGCCGCATACGACGAGGCCAATGAGGAGCACGCCGCCGTCTCGGAGGCCTAACCGTCCGCACGACAGGCTCGTGGGCTCGTCCATCGCTCCAAAACATCGCGCATCCATAGCGCAGGCGAGCCGATCCGCCCTCCTGAACAATCCGACAAGCACGGGCACCATCAATCCGCCGTACGCCTGAAGACGTGCCAGAAACCCGGGGCCATCGAAGGCCGCTCCTCGCGAACGCTGGGCAGCGCGCACGGCAGCCAGCTCTTCCGCCATGAGCGGCATGAAGCGCAGCGCGATGGACAGCGCCGTCACGCCGTCGTGCACGGGTATCCCCCATCGCCTTAACGGCCTGAGAAAGCGCTGCAAAGCCGCTGTCAGCTCCGTCGGAGTCGAACAGTCCATCAGGATAAGGCTCGCATAGACGAGCAGCACCACGCGTGCCGCCACAAGCATCGCCGGCACCCAGCCACTTGCCACGACATTGTACCCAAGCAAAAATACTGCGATCGGGTACGAGGGCAGTCCTTGACGTACCAGACGCAGCAACGATATCTTTCCTCGCAGGGCGACCACCAACAGCACCAGGGCCAAAACAAGCGCTGCTCCTAGCGATCTTGCAGCAAAAAGCGCCACGGTATACCCCACAAGAAGGAGAATCTTCGTGCGGCCATCCAACCCCTGATATATAGCATCCAACGCCATGGGGGCAGTATGACAAAAGCGGAGCGGGCAGCTCGGTGTCGCAACGACGCCCTTCGGTAACCACCACTCCAAATGTTGACTTTTGTGCAAAGGCACAAGGAAAGCCGCCCCTCCGCACGGAAAGGACGGCTTTCAGTTCATCGGCTATCCCGCGGATCCTTTGTTAAGGAGAGGATCCCATCCGATGAAGGCGGAGTCAGCGCCAGTGACAGCGCGCTGGCGCCTACGCGCGAACCCAGCCTCGGCTCCTTGGTTACAGCGCCTCACCGATGCCATCGGTGCCGATCTTGGCCTGATCGAACTCGAAAGCTGTCTCAGCATCTTCGGCAGCAGCCTGCTCATTGCCCAGCGCGTCATCGTACTCAGCGGACATGGTGGCCTCGGCCACTACCTCCTCCTCGATGCGCTCGAGGTCCTTGACGGCATCCTCGGTCTTCGCGGCCTCGGTGTCGACGAACTCCTTCATCAGGGTATCCTTGTCAGCCATGATCCGGCTCCTTTCAATCGAAACGATCTTCGTGAACAAGTCTCGTAAGAGCGCGGTGCGTGCCCTTGCAACCCGTATTCTATGGGGCGCAGGCGGGCCGCAAAGCTGAGCAAGCCGATAGTAATTGAGAAGTTGTACGGGTGTTGATTGGCTGAAACAAAAGAGCGACCGCCCGGTGGGCAGTCGCTCCTTCGCATAGAACGATGTTCTCGCGCCGACGTTTGCGGCTGGTCGCCGCGAGGCACATTCGAAAGGCAGGGGGCCTACTTGACGTCGGCCTTCTCCTCCTCGATCTTCTCGGCGTCCACCGTCTCGGCCTCCTCGGCAGCCTTGGCCTCGGCCTTCTCGGCCTCCTCCTTGGCCTCCTCGACGGCCTCCATCTTCTCGGCGGCGTCCACGGCCTCGATCTGCTCGAGCTTGCCGTCGTCCTCGAAGCCCAGGTTCTCGGCGAGCTCCTCGGACTTCTCGGCCTTCTTGGCCACCTTCTTCGGGGCGGCCTTCTTGGTCGCGGCCTTCTTCTCGGCAGCGGCCTTGCGCTCGGCCTTGGGCACGCAGGGCT
Source organism: uncultured Enterorhabdus sp. (assembly GCA_947573925.1). Classification (GTDB taxonomy): domain Bacteria; phylum Actinomycetota; class Coriobacteriia; order Coriobacteriales; family Eggerthellaceae; genus Adlercreutzia. Next base: position 12,873 of record CANPHS010000016.1, read on the forward strand.
CGGTCACGAGCTCCATGATGACCATGGGGGCGTTGTCGCCCTTGCGGGGGCCGAGCTTCATGATGCGGGTGTAGCCGCCGGGACGGTCCTGGAACATGCCCTGGGCGACCTTCTCGAAGATCTCGCGCACCAGTTCCTTGTCGTTCAGGTAGGCGATGGCCAGACGGCGGGAATGCAGGTCGCCGCGCTTGGCCCAGGTGATGACCTTGTCGACCTGCGGGCGGATCTCCTTGGCGCGGGACTCCACCGTCTTGATGCGGTCGTTCAGGAACAGAGCGGCGACCAGGCTGCGCTTCATCGCCTTAGTGTGGCTCCAGTCGGTGCCGAGCTTCCGCCCCTTCTTGTTGTGTCTCATATCTCGTGTCTCCTAAAGCTTCAAATTGAGGTCCATGGAAATGAGCTTGTCCTTCACTTCCTCGATGGACTTCGCACCAAAGTTCCGAATGTTCAGCAGGTCGTTCTCGGAGAACTCGACCAGCTGGCGCACGGAGTGGATGCCCGCGCGCTTCAGGCAGTTGTAGGAACGGACGGAGAGGTCCAGATCCTCGATCTGCTTATCGAGCTCGGCATTGGACTCCTGGCCCTCCGACGCGAAGATGGAGGGGGCCTCCCCTTCCTCTTCCTCGCCCGTGGAGGTCAGGGCCAAGAACGCGCCCATGTACTGGTTGATGATGTTGGCCGCGCGGCACACCGCCTCGGTGGGGTCGATGGAGCCGTCGGTCTCAACTTCCAGAACCAGCTTGTCGTAGTCGGTGCGCTGACCCACGCGGGTGTCCGTCACGTTCATGGTGCAACGGCGCACCGGCGAGAACAGCGAGTCCACATGGATGATGCCGATGGGGTCCTCCGTGCGCTTGTTGCGCTCGGCGGACACATACCCGCGGCCCACCCCGATGCGGATGGTCATGTCCAGCTGGCCGCCATCGGCCACCGTGGCAATGACATGGTCCGGGTTCACCAGGTTGAACTGGCCCGGAACCTCCAGGTCGGCACCGGTCACCGTGCAGGGGCCCTCGGCGAACACGTGGGCGGTCGCCTCGTCGACCTCGTCGGACACCTGGGAGAACACCAGGCCCTTCACGTTCAGCACGATGTCGGTGATGTCCTCGATGACGCCCTCGGCCGTGGTGAACTCATGCTGCACGCCCTCGATCTGGATGGCGGTGGCCTTAGCCCCGTCCAGCGAGGACAGCAGCACGCGGCGCATGGAGTTGCCCAGCGTGTTGCCGTAACCGCGCTCGAGCGGCTCGACAATGTACCGCGCAACGGTGTCGTTGACTTCTTCCGTGGTAACGGTAGGCCTCATGAACTCTGTCATGGATGAGTTGCCTCCTTAATAAGCCGCGATTACTTCGAGTACAGTTCGACGATGAGCTGCTCGTTGATATCCATGTCGATCTGATCACGGGTGGGGAGGGACAGCACGCTGCCCTGCAGCTTCTCGATGTCGATCTCGAGCCAGGCGGGCACCTGCACGCGCTCGTTGGACACGAGAGCGCTCTTCACGACGAGGAGCTCCTTGGCCTTCGGAGCCACGGAAACGAGCTCGCCGGCGCGCACGCGGAAGGACGGGATGTCCACGCGGCGGCCGTTCACGCAGATGTGGCCGTGGGTCACCATCTGGCGGGCCTCCTTGCGGGTGCGGGCGAAGCCCAGGCGGAAGACCACATTGTCCAGGCGGCTCTCCAGGATGGTCATCAGGTTCTCACCGGTCTGGCCCTGCATGGACTTGGCGCGCTTGAAGTACCCACGGAACTGCTTCTCGAGCACGCCGTAGATGAACTTGGCTTTCTGCTTCTCGCGCAGCTGCATAGCGTACTCGCTCTCCTTGCGGCGACGCTTGGGCTGGCGGATGGATTCCTTCTTGCTGGAGTAACCGAGCACCACAGGATCGATGCCCAGCTGACGGCAGCGCTTAAGAACCGGAGTTCTGTTAATTGCCATAATGTACGATCCTTTCAGTTACACGCGACGACGCTTGCGCGGACGGCAACCGTTGTGCGGAATGGGAGTGCAGTCCTGGATGGAGGCCACTTCGAGGCCGGCAGCCTGAAGCGAGCGGATGGCGGTCTCGCGACCGGAACCCGGGCCCTTCACGAAAACGGCGACCTTCTTCAGACCGTGCTCCATGGCTGTCTTCGCGGCGGCCTCGGCGGCCATCTGCGCGGCGAACGGCGTGGACTTGCGGGAGCCCTTGAAGCCCACGGTGCCCGCGGACTGCCAGGAGATCACGTTGCCCTGGGGATCGGTGATGGAAACGATGGTGTTGTTGAACGTAGACTTGATGTGAGCGGCGCCCACGGCAATGTTCTTACGCTCGGAACGCTTGATGCGCGTACGTACTTGCTTCTTAGCCACGGTTTGCTTACCTCACTACTTCTTCTTGCCGCCGATTTGCTTGCGCGGACCCTTGCGGGTACGGGCGTTCGTGTGCGTGCGCTGGCCGCGAACGGGCAGGCCGCGACGATGACGCAGGCCGCGATAGCAACCGATTTCCATGAGGCGCTTCACGTTCTGCGAAACCTCGCGGTGCAGGTCGCCCTCCACCTTGAGGTTCTGCTGGATGTAGTCGCGCAGCTTCGCGAGATCCTCTTCGGAGAGGTCCTTCACGCGAATGTCCGGATCAACGCCGGTCTCGGCGATGATCTTCTTGGCCGTGGTCTGGCCAATGCCGTAAATGTAGGTCAAGGCGATCTCAATGCGCTTGTTGCGGGGAAGATCGACACCAACGAGACGTGCCATGTTGTTCCTTTGTCCTTTCTTCCTAGCCCTGACGCTGCTTATGGCGCGGATTCTCGCAGATGACGAGGATCTTGCCATGGCGTCGGATGATCTTGCACTTGTCGCACATCTTCTTGACCGAAGGACGTACCTTCATATCACTTTCCTTTCGGTATGCGGATCGTTCTATACGTGCACGCCCAGCCGCTGGCGATTGTTTTCTCAGCTGTAGCCGCCGCGAAGGATCCGGGTCTTCGCGGGAGCTGCGCCCTGTCGGGCCGATGAGGGAGGCCTACTTGAAGCGGTAGGTGATGCGGCCGCGGTTGAGGTCGTAGACCGACAGCTCCACCGTGACGCGGTCGCCGGGCAAGATCTTGATGTAGTGCATGCGCATCTTGCCGGAAATGTGGGCGAGAATGGTGTGGCCGTTCTCGAGTTCCACCTTGAACATCGCGTTGGGCAGGGCTTCGAGCACCGTGCCCTCGAGTTCGATTACATCTTCCTTAGCCAAAAGTCGCTCCTTCAAGCGGTCTGATAAAGCAGCAACGCAAGATAGTAGCAAAGATGCAAGCAAATTTGAAGAGAAATTTCGCACAAGGGCGTAAAAAACCAAAAAGCGTGTTTGGCTTTGATGTGACCTGCTTGTCAGGCCTGCGGTCGAGCCGCGCAGCTCTCGGTAAACCATGCCGGAGCCGCCAGGTATTTGCGCTGCGTGAGCGCCGCCGCCTTGTCGGCAAGAGGAGATAATAGCACAAGCCGAGAAGGGATGCAAGGGAGCTGCCGCTCGAACGGCCCGGGCCGGAACCCCTCGCTCCGTCGGAGGGCGCCCCGCCGGCGCGGCTCTCCCCTATTCCCCCAGGTACTCGCGCTGGCGTTGGCGGGCCAACTGCAGGCCGCGGGCGACGAAGCCCTGGCCGAAGATCTCGCGGATCTTCCAGGCGTAGCGGGTCTCGGGCTCCTCGAACTTGCGGCGCTGGAAGGCGAGGCAGTCGGCCACACTCTCGCCGAAGTCGGCGTAGAACTCCTCCATAGCGCCGATGACCTTCTTGGCCGCCTTCACCACGGAATGGGCGCTGCCGTCGGGCATCACGATCTTCACCGTTTTCAGATCGTAGTGAGCGGCGTTCTTGAAGTTTTGCACCGCTTGCACCTGATCCTTGTCGGAAAGATGCGGGCCTTCCGTGGAGGCGGCCCACACTAAGAACAGCTGGCTGAACAGCACGTCGCGCTCGTCGATGCCGCTGCGCACGAGGGGGTTCAAATCCACCATGCGCAGCTCGATGTGGCTGATGCCCTCTTTCAGGCCTTCCAAGCTGTAGGGGCCGAAGTTCTTCAGGCGGATGGGGTAGTACAGCTCGGAGGGGTAGCGAATCATGCCGTTGTCGATGTAGGCTTGGATGGAGTCGGCGTAGGCCGCCGCGCTCGAGTAGTCCAAAATGGGAGCGAAGAAGTTCCAGTAGCCGAGCTCCGAGCAGCGCACCGTGGCCAGGCCCTGGAACAGGTCGCCACCGATCTTCCCCTTTTCCACGTAGGAGGAGTCCATGACGGGGCTCGCGGCCATGACCGCCGTGAGGATCCAGCCCCAGGTGACGCAGTTCTCGGCCAGACGCACGTAGAACTGGTCGCGGTAGGCCTCGAAGTCGTCGCCGTCGGTAAGCGCGAAATCGGCCCGCAGCAGATCCTCGCCGAAGGAGTAGTTGATATGAATGCCCGAGAAGGCCATCTTGTAGCGGCCGTAGCGGTCCGACAGGTACTCGCGGTACTCGGTCTTGGACGCATCGTCGCCGAAGTACTGGGCGATGGGGATGTCCTTCTCCCCCAGGATGTAGGGCGGATTGGAAAAGGGCCACAACAGCTCGCGCTCGGGCAAGTTCGCGATGGCCCGCTGCACGAGGCCGTTGTAGTGCTCCAGCGACTGCACCGCCTCGGCCGGCGTGGGCAGCACCGGGGTGTTCACCTCCACCTGGTTCTCGGAGAAATCGCGCACGATGTGCACGTCGTCGGCGAAATCGGCGGGGGTGTGGGCGAGAAAGCCACCGCCGTCGATGCGCAGGGATTCCTTCTCCAGGCCGAAGCCGCCTTCCAAAAGGTGCGGGCGGACCGAATCGTTGTGGGCGTGCAGCATAGTCGCCTCCCCAGGTGCGTGACGCGCGGCCGTCGGATGTGGGCGGCGCCGGTGCGCCTTCGCAGCAAGCGAAGCCCACGACCGGCGCTGCGACCCCGTCTTGAGGCCGGCGCCATCTCTCATGTTCGCGGCCCAGTGTACCAGTTGCGCCTTCCCCGCTCGCAAAACCTCACCGCATCGCTACGAATTTGCAATGCGAGAGGCGCTCGACGGGCGGAAGCCGATGTTTGGACAAGGGGGAGAAAGTGGCTGGGGTACTAGGATTCGAACCTAGGTAGCTGGTACCAAAAACCAGAGTCCTGCCGTTGGACGATACCCCAGTGCCAATGCGAAGCTCGGGGAACCGGAACAGCCGGGCCGAGCGGGCCGCGTAGGCGGCTAAGCGAAAAGTGGTGGGCCCTGCGGGGATCGAACCCGCGACCTTGGGATTAAAAGTCCCCTGCTCTACCAACTGAGCTAAAGGCCCATCTGCTTCACGCAAGCGTATAGTTTACCGCTCGGGCCTTCCGCGGTCAATGCGGCAGTTGGCGGAAGGCCCCGGACGCTCGAAAATCGCGACAGAGGATTCGGGGCGAGAACACCCGATGTCCGCCGCTTGGGTTTTCGCCCCTTCCCTACCGGGCGCCTTTTTCGGTTTTGGCGACGATGAAGAAGAGGGCGAGGGCGAGAAGGCCCACGGCGGCCATGCACAGGTACAGGGCGCTGTAGCCGATGAGGGGCGCCACCACGCCCAGCAGGATGGGGCCGATGCCGACACCCACGTCGAGCAGCATGTAGAAGGTGGCGTTGGCCACGGACAGCCGCGCGTCGCTCGTGACGCGCACGGCCATGGCAAGACCGCAGGACTGCACGGTGCCCACGCCAAAGCCGAGCAGGGCCGCGGCTCCCAGCATCATCCAGTCGTTGGCGGCCAGGGCGAGCACCACCATGCCGGCGGCGAAGGACACGAAGGCCGGTACCATGACCGGATGGGGCCCCACGCGGTCGAAGGCGCGACCGGTGAAGGGACGGGTGGCGAACATGGCCAGGGCGTACACGACGAAGAACACACTGGCGGCGCGGGACAGGCCCACCTCGGCGGCATAGGGCGTGAGGAACGTGAGCAGGCTGGAGTAGCCGAAGAACAACAGCCCGCACGCAAGCGCGATGGGCAGCACGCCGGCCTCCACGAACCGGGCCAGGGGCGAATGCTCCACCTTCTCGGTGATCTTCTCCTCCAGATGGGTGGACGGGATGCGGCAGCAATCGGCGTCGTCTGCCTCGGCGATGGCCTCGGCTTCCTCGCGAGCCTCTTCCGCAGGGGCTTCCGCCACCGCGCCGGCCACCGCATCGGAGGCGGCCCGCACTTCGGCATCGGCGGCGGCCGCCTTCCCCTTCACCCTGGTGGCTGCGGGCGCCCGCAGCAGCAAAGCAGCGGGAATGGAGAGGGCCACGAGCACGCTGGCCACCACGAACACCACCGGGTAGCCGAAGTTGTTCGACAGGAAGATGCCCGCGAAGGGGCCGATGGCGCTGCCGAGGGTAATGGACAGCATGAAGTAGCCGATGCCCTCGCCCTTGCGATCGGCGGGCACGAGGCTCGTGATGATGGTGGCGATGGCCGTGGAGCTGATGCCGTAGGCGAACCCGTGGGCCAGACGCACGCCGATGAGGGCACCAACGGGCTCGTTCAGCAGGTACAGCACGGTGAGTGCGATCTCGGCGATGCAGCCGGCCACGAGCACAACCATGCGCCCGAAGCGCTCCATGAGCGGCGCGGCGGCGAAGCGCGAGAACAGCGTGCCCACGATGAAGGCGCTCGCGCAGAAGGCGGCCACGGCGGCCGGCGCCTGGTACACCGTGAGCGCGTAGGCGGTCATGACCACCATGAGCATGAAGTAGTTGCCGGCGATGAAGAAGTTCAGCAGCGTGCCGGCCACGAAGCTGCGCGTCCACAGCGGCCGGGACGCCGGCTTGGCGCAGGATGAGGCCGTCGGGGCGGCGTTGGGGGAGGCCATTAGCGGCAATCGCCTTCTTTCGCGATGAGCACGGTGACAGGCGATTCCTTCGTGACCGCGTAGCTGACCGAGCCGAGGTATCCCTTCACGCCGCCTTTGCCGCGGCTGCCCATGATGATGAGGTCGCAACCTTCGTCCTTGGCGGCGGCCACGATGAGATCGGCCGGGGACGTGCCCTTCAGCACCTTCACCTCGCAGGGATTGGGCAGTTCGGCGGCAATGGCCTCCAGCTCCTCGCGAATGGCCATGGCGTCGTCCACCAGGACGGTGTCCATGCCCGCGGCGGCCGAGCCCGACGAGAACAGCCGCATGGCGTGCACGAGCACCACCTCGACGGCCGGATCCTGACGGGCAATCTCGCGCATCACCTCCAGGGCCTTGTGGGAGGGGGCACTGCCGTCATAGGCCACGAGAATCTTCTTGCACCACATGGGCGTCCTTTCAATACGCGGGTTTCGTCTTTGCAACACCCACCATTGTAGACCTGACACAGCCCTTGTCATGGAATCTTCGCCTGGATGTTGAAAAGGCGTCCCGAAGGACGCCCCTCCTGCTCGTTTCGCCGAATCCCTACTCCGCGGCCGCGAAGGTGTCGCGGTCGGGGGCGAAGGACTGCATGGCCTCGATGGTGCGGGCGAACAGCTCGTCCAGCTCCCAGCCGAGCATCTCGGCGCCCGAGGCGATGACCTCGCGGCTCACGCCGGCGGCGAAGCGCTTGTCCTTGTACTTCTTCTTCAGCGACTTCACGTTGAAATCCATGATCGATTTGCTCGGACGCATCACGATGGCGGCGCCGATAAGCCCGGTCAACTCCTCGGTGGCGAACAGGATCTTCTCCATTTGCAGCTCGGGCTTGGGCAAATCGGGGTTGAAATCGGAGGTGTGCGACTGAATGGCGCGGATGAGCTCCGGGGTACCGCCCGCGGCCTCGATGAGAGGCGCAGCGTACAGCGTGTGCTTCTCCGGCTCGTCGTCGTGCTCTTCCCAATCCAGGTCGTGCAGCAGGCCCACGATGCCCCAGAACTCCTCGTTCTCGGGGTCGTATTCGCGGGCGAAGTAGCGCATGGTCTGTTCCACGGTCTCGCCGTGCTCGATATGGAAGGGGTCCTTGTTGTGCTCGGCCAGAAGTGCGAAGGCCTCGTCGCGGGTCATGCCGGCGGAAAGTGCGGTCACGGAATTCTCCTCTCTCAAAAGGGCTCCGGTCCACTATAGCGGCTCGCACCGCCACGCGCCATGGCCAATGGCCCAGAAAGACCGCCGGTTCGTTGGAGAAACATCCAGCACCGGACCGCCAGACGGGACGGAGGGGGTCGGTCGCGCCCTTAGAACACCACGCCCAGGCCGTTGCAGATGAGGCCCCAGAAGACGCCCGTGGCGTACAGGGTGGCGATGATGGCCACGTTCTGCTTCCAGTGGCGGTTGGCCCGAACGAGCACGAGCAGGCCCACGCCAGCGCTCACGAGCAGGCCCGCGAGCATGGCGCCGGCCCCCAGCACCCCCTCGATGTACAGCTGTGCGATGACCACCGAGGCGGCGCAGTTGGGGATGAGGCCCACGAGCGCCGTGGCGAACACCGAGAAGGCGGGGTTCGCGCCGAGGAATTCCGCGAGCACGTCCTCGCCCACCACTTCCAGCACCGCGTTCAGGGCGATGGTGATGAGGAAGATGAAGAGCGTCACCTGCACGGTGTGCTTCGTGGCAGAGCGCACAATACCCTTCCAGCCGTGGCCGTGCTCGTGGGTGTGATGCACATCGTCGTGGTGCTCGTAGGCCCGTTCGGGGGCCTGCTCGCAGGCGGCGCAATCGTGGTTGCAGCCGCACTGGTCCTGCTCGCACAGCTCGTGGATGCGCAGCTTTTCCCTGTCGCGCCGGGCGAGCCGCAGCACGGCGTCCACGATGAAGCCCATGACCATGGCGATGACCACCTTCGCCCCCATGATGGAGAGGATGGTGTTGCCCGGCACCGATTCGGCCAAGAAGATGGGCAGCATCTCGTCGGAGGTGGACAGGAAGATGGCGAACAGCGTGCCCAGCGTGATGACACGACCGGCCCACAGCGTGGCCCCCACGGCCGAGAACCCGCACTGGGGCACCACGCCCAGAAGGGCGCCCACGATGGGCCCCGCGGCCCCGGCGTGCTGGATGGCCGCCTGGGTCTTGCCGCCGGTCTTGTGCTCGAGCCATTCCATGGCCAGATAGGTGACGAACAGAAACGGGATGAGGTACAGCGTGTCCGCGACGGAGTGCTCCATCACGTGCTCGACTATGTGCGCGAATTCTTCCATGGGGCGATTGTAACCCCGGGCTTACCCGCCGCCCGCAAAGCGTTGCTGGGCGGTTTCAAACAGGGATGGGAAGGGGCGAGACGCGGGGCGTCCTGACCGAGCGAGTTCCGCAGCGACTGCGACAGTCCGCCGGACTGTCGCACAAAGCGAGGACTGTCTGAGCGAATCAGGATGCCGCGCGGCTCGCCCCGACGGGGGCGGATCAATCGCCCGGCGACGGGGTCACGAGCGGGCCTTCCACCCTGGCGTCCTTGGGCAGAAGCAGGCTGGCGGCGATGGCCACCACGAACACCACGGCCACGCAGTTGTCGGCGAACACGCTCTGCACCAGCTCGGGGAAGATGGCGAAGATATCCCCCATCTGGGTGAACCCAATGCCCACGGCCAGCGACAGCGCCGCGATGGTGATGTTGCGCTGGGAGAAGCCGGCGTTGGCGATCATCTGGAACCCGCTGACGATGATGTTGCCAAACATCATGACCGTGCAGCCGCCGAGCACCGCCTCGGGCAGCGAGGCGAACACGAGGCTCACCGCCGGCACGAACCCGGCGAGCACCAGCACGAAGGCGCCGGTGGCGATGGCCCGGCGATTCACCACGCCGGTCATGGCCACCAGCCCCACGTTCTGGGAGAACGAGGTGACCGGCGAGCAACCGAAGCAGCCCGACACCGTGGACACGAGGCCGTCGGCGGTCACGGCACCCGAAAGCTCGCGGTCGGTGGGGCTGCGCCGCAGGGCCACGGCCGTGAGCGCCGAGCAGTCCCCCACAGTCTCGGTGGCCGACACGAGGAACAGCAGCGTGATGGACAGGATGGCGCTCGGGTTGAACTCGGGCATGACCGGCATGAGCGCCGGCAGCGAGAACAGGGTCATGTCGGCGAAGCCGGAGAAGTCCACCTTCCCCAAAGGAATGGCCACCACATAGCCCACCACCAGGCCGAACAGCACCGACAGCTGCTTGGTGGAGCCCTTGGCGAACCCCTGGAAGGCGAGGCAGGCCACAAGCGACAAGGTGCCGAGGGCCAGGTTCGCCGGCGAGCCGAAGTCCGGCGCGTCGGTGCCGCCGCCGAAAGAGGCCGCCCCCACGCCCAGAAGCGAGAATCCGATGGCCGTCACCACCACCGCCGCCACGATGGGCGTGATGATGCGCCGCCAGTACCGGGCAAACAGGCCGAGCACCCCTTCCAGCACGCCGCCCACGATGACCGCGCCCACGAGCGCCCCGTAGCCCTGGGTGGCGGCCACGGTGCAGGCCACGGTGACGAAGGTGAAGCTGATGCCCATGACGATGGGCAGCCCGCTGCCCACGCGCCACAGCGGGTACAGCTGGATGAACGTGCCGATGCCGGCGATGAACATGGCGTTCTGGATGAGCACGGCCCGCATGTCCTCCGGCAGCCCCGCCGCCCCCACGATGATGGCGATGGGGGCCAGATTCGCCACGAACATGGCCAGCACGTGCTGGAGCCCGTAGGGGAAGGCCTCCAGAAGCCCGATGGACCCGTCCAGGTCGGCCAGGGCCTCGGCCTTCTTATCGCGGAAGACCACGCCGCCGACGCTCTCCATGGCCTCGGCGCCGATCTCCGACTTGCGGGGCGCGTCGGTTCCCTGTTCGGGCGCGGTGGATGCGGGCACGACGGCCTCGTGCTCGGGCGCGGCACCCGCGGGCGCCGCCGTCTTCTGCGGCTCGCTCATCGGCGGAACTCGATGGCGCCCGTGGCCGGGTCCATGGTCTCCACGATGGCCAAGGACTGCACGTCGTAGCCGGCGTCGCGCAGGTCGTCGCCGCCGGGCTGGAAGCCCTTCTCGATGGCGATGCCGATGCCCTCCACCGTGGCCCCGGCGCTCTCGCAGATCTCGATGAGGCCGCGCAGGGCGCAGCCGTTGGCCAGGAAGTCGTCGACGATGAGCACGTGATCGTCGGCCCCGAGGAAGCGGGTGGACACGATGACGTCGTAGACGCGGTTGTGGGTGAACGACTGGATGCGCGTGGAGTACATGGTGCCGTCCAAGTTGATGGACTGGGTTTTCTTCGCGAACACCACGGGCACGCCGAGCACATGGCCCACCACCGCCGCAATGCCGATGCCCGAGGCCTCGATGGTGAGGATCTTGTTGATGGGCTTGGCGGCGAACAGGCGCTTCCACTCCTCGGCCATGGCCGTGAACAGGGCGATGTCCATCTGGTGGTTCAGGAACGAATCCACCTTCAGCACGCCGCCGGGCTTCACCACGCCATCGCGCCGAATGCGCTCTTCCAACAGTTCCACGAAAACCTCCTTGGGGCTTGGGGGTCGTTTTTTGTGCACCCACCATATTACGGGAAAAGGCCATGAAGGTACCAAACAACATAGGATTTCATTTTCGGCAGAGGAGGGGCGAACCGCTCGGTGTTCCGACCGAGCGGTTCCACAGCGACGGAAAGTGCCCAGCGGGCACTTTCCCAAAGCGAGGACTGTCTGAGCGAATCGGGATACCGAGCGGTTCGCCCCGGACAGCCGGGACAAGCACAAGAAAGGCTCCCGTGCGGGAGCCTTTCTGCGAGTTAGCGCGTTGGGCGGTTACTCAACCGGCGAGTCGTTCGGGCTCGCGACTTAGTACATCCCGCCGCCGCCCTGCATGCCAGCGGCCAGGGCAGACAGGTCCGGACCCTCCTTGGGGATCTCGTTGATGGTGGCCTCGGTGATGAGGATGAGGGCCGCCACGGAGGCCGCGGACTGCAGCGCCGTGCGGGTCACCTTCACCGGGTCGTTCACGCCCATGGCGATCATGTTGCCGTACTCGCCGTTGGCGCAGTTCAGACCCTCGCCGGCCGGCAGGCTCTTCACCTTCTCGACCACGACGGAGCCCTCGAAGCCCGCGTTCTGGGCGATGGCACGCATGGGGGCCTCGATGGCCTTGCGGATGATGTCGATGCCGACTTCCTCGTCCTTGTCGGCGGCCACCCCGGAATCCAGGGCGCCGATGGCGTCCACCAGGGCCACGCCGCCGCCGGCGACGATGCCCTCTTCCACGGCCGCGCGGGTCGCCTGCAGGGCGTCCTCGATGCGGGACTTCTTCTCCTTCAGCTCGGACTCGGTGGCAGCGCCCACCTTCAGCACGGCCACGCCACCGGACAGCTTCGCCAGGCGCTCCTGGGCCTTCTCGCGGTCGAAGTCGGAGTCGACGCGCTCCAGCTCGGCGCGGATGATCTGGATGCGGTTCTGGATGTCTTCCTTCTTGCCGGCACCGTCCACAATGAGGGCGGTGTCCTTGGTGACCTTCACGGTCTTGGCGGTGCCGAGCATCTCCATGGTGGCGTCGGCCATGGTCATGCCGAAGTCCTTGTCGATGACCTGGGCGCCGGTGACCACGGCGATGTCCTCCAGGATGCGCTTGCGGCGGTCGCCGAAGCCGGGGGCCTTGATGGCCACCACGGACAGGGTGCCGCGCAGGCGGTTCAGCAGGATGGTGGACAGGGCCTCGCCCTCGACGTCCTCAGCCACGATGAACAGCGGACGGCCGGCGCGCATGACCTCCTCCAGCAGCGGGACCATGTCCTGGATGGAGTTGATCTTCATGTCGGTGAGCAGCACGAAGGGATCCTTCAGCACCGCTTCCATCTTCTCCATGTCGGTGGCCATGTAGGGGGAGATGTAGCCGCGCTCGTACTGCATGCCCTCGACGATCTCCATGTCGATGCCGAAGATGGTCTGGGACTCCTCCACGGAGATGGCGCCGTCCTTGCCCACGGCGTCCATGGCCTCGGCGATCTTGTCGCCGATGGCGGCATCTCCGGCGGAGATGCGGCCGACGTTGGCGATCTGCTCCTTGGTGGAGACCGGGGTGGCGGAAGCCTTGATGGAGGAGACGATGGCCTCGGTGGCCTTCTCGATGCCGCGGCGGATACCCAGGGCGTCGGCGCCGGCGGTCACGTTCTTCAGGCCCTCGGACACAATGACGTCGGCGAGCAGAGTGGCGGTGGTGGTGCCGTCGCCGGCCACGTCGTTGGTCTTCACGGCCACTTCGCGCACCAGCTGGGCGCCCATGTTCTCCACGGGGTTCTCCAGCTCCACTTCCTTGGCCACGGTCACGCCGTCGTTGGTGATGAGCGGGGCGCCGTAGGACTTCTCCAGGGCCACGTAGCGGCCCTTGGGGCCGAGGGTCACCTTGACGGCGTCGGCCAGCTTGGACACGCCCGCGGCCAGGCCGGAGCGGGCATCGGTATCGAACTTGATTTCCTTAGCCATAAGTTCGCGTTCCTTTCGTTACCTATATCGTCTTTAGAATCAACTGAGTTAACAGCAGGCTTTTCGTGGTGAGTCGCATAGCCTTGAAGGTTCTGAAGTTCTGAGCTAAGCAGCCTTTGCGCTGTGTGCGAAGGACTTCAGGTTCTGAACGGCTAGGCGGCCGCCACGGAAAGCCGTCGGGTTGTCGAATAAATAATTATTTATTCGACAACGGCGTAAATGTCGTCGGCGCGAAGGATGAGCACGTTCTCGCCGTCCAGCGTGATCTCGGTGCCGCCGAACTTGCCGTAGATGACCTTGTCGCCGACCTTCACGGGCATGGGCAGCAGCTTGCCGTCCTTGTCCATCTTGCCCTCGCCCACGGCCACGATGGTGCCGGTCTGGGGCTTCTCCTTGGCGTCGGAGGCCAGGAACAGTCCGGACGCGGTGGTGACCTCGGCCTCGTCCTGCTTCAGGATGACGCGGTCGCCCAGAGGCTTCAAATTCATAGCTTGCCGTCCTTTCAATGGTTGTCGTGCGCCTATGCGCAACTTCCAATTTAACCACTCTCTTGGGTTAAGTGCTAGCACTCAGTGACAACGAGTGCTAAACAGGAAGACATCATAACAGCAACGCCGCGGAAAGCAAGGGGCATGGGAGAAAAACTTGAGTTTTTTCCGCTCAGGTTTCGTGCAATTATGGAGTTGATCAGGGATTAGCTGCTTGCTGGGCGAACGAGGCCCGTTTCGTAGGCGAACACGACGAGCTGGGCCCGGTCGTGGGCGTCGGTCTTCGCCATGATGCGGGCCAGGTGGGTTTTCACCGTGGCCGGGGAGATGAACAGCTCCTCGGCGATCTCGTCGTTGGACAGGCCGCGGGCCACGAGCATGAGGATCTCGCGCTCGCGGTCGGTGAGCGCGGCCAGGGCGGCCCGGCGGGCGTCGGCGGCGTCGGCGCTGCCCCAACCGCCCCGGGGGCGGGCGGCCACGAAGGTCTCCACGAGCCGGCGCATGACCGAGGGCTGGATGAGCGCGTCGCCGGCGGCCACCACGCGGATGGCGGCGGCGATGTCGTCGGGGTCGGCGTCCTTCAGGAGGAAGCCGCTCGCCCCGGCGGCCAGGGCGTCGAAGACGTACTCGTCGATGTCGAAGGTGGTGAGCACGAGCACCCGGGTCTTGGCCAGCAGGGGGTTGCCCGTGATGGCCCGGGTGGCCTCGATGCCGCTCATCTCGGGCATGCGGATGTCCATGAGCACCACGTCGGGGCGCAAACGCTGGGCCTCGGCCACGGCCTGCTCGCCGTTTCTCGCCTCGCCGACGATCTCGATGCCGTCGTAGGTGTTGAGAATCATCTTGAAGCCGGAGCGCACGAGGTCCTGGTCGTCCACCACGAGCACGCGGATGGGCTCGGTCTCAGTCATGGCGCTCTCCTTTCGCGAGGGGCACGGCAACGGTGATGCGCAAACCGCCCAGGGGGCTCAGGGCTGTGGCGAAGGTGCCCTGGAGCAGGCGGGCCCGCTCCCGCATGCCCATAAGGCCGTGGTGGCCGGCCACCGGTGCGCCCGCGGTAAGGCCGCGCCCGTCGTCGTCCACCGTGAGGGTGGCGCCCTCGGCCGTGGTGACCAGGGCGATGGCGGCGCGATGGGCCCCGGCGTGGCGCACGATGTTGGTGACCGCCTCCCGGGCGATGCCGAAGAGGGCCACGTCGATGAAGGCGGGCACGGCGGCGCGGTCGTAGCCCTCCACGTCCAGGGAGGCCTCGATGCCGGCCCCCTCCAGGTAGGCTGCCAGGTCGGGCAGGCGGTCGGTGCCCTCGGTCGGCACCGTCTCGGCCGGCCCCTCGCCCGTGCGCAGCACGCCGATCATGGCGCGGATTTCCTCCACGGCCGACTTCGCCGTGGCCCGCACCTCGGCCACGGCCGCCCGGGCCGCCTCCGGATCGCGGTCGATGAGACGCTCGGCCGCGGCGGCCTGGATGCTCACCGCCGACAGGGAATGGGCCGTGATGTCGTGCACCTCCCGGGCGATGGAGACGCGCTCGGCCTCCACGCGGCGCTGGGCCTCGCTCTCGCGGCTGCGCTCGGCGGCGCGGGCCCGTTCCTCGATGGCCCGGGTGCGCTCCTGGTGCTCGTGCAGGGCGTAGCCGGCGAAGGCCGCCGCCAGGGACAGGGCCATGTTCTGGAACACGGTGAGCTGGGTCAAGATGCGCGTCTGCTCCGGGGGCACCGGGGCGAACAGGAACACGAGGCAGGCCAGCACGCAGGCGATGACCGCCTCGGCCCGACTGCGCAGGGAGGCCACGGTGAACAGGGCGATGAGCGGCCCGGCCACGGACAGGGCGATGCCGTTCATTTCCGCCTGCAGAAGCCCCCAGGTGCCCATGCACCACACGAAGACCGCCCAGGGGAATTTACGCCGCAGCACGAGCGGCAGCGTCGTGAGGGCGATGGCCGCCAGCGACAGGGCCGAGGGCACCACGGCCTGGATGCCCATGAGGCGCCGCATGAACTCGTCGGGCACGAGCAGGTTCACGGCCAGCGTCAGCTGCAGGCAGCAGAACCCGAAGGCCCCGGCGGCCACCACCGCATCCACGAGCCAATCGGTCGCGGAGAGTTTCGGCGTCTGTTTGAAAATGCTGTCCATGAAGGTCATGGTACCCCACTCCGCCCCGAACCGCCATACTCTCCCTGGGGTAGTTACGAGGGCGTTATGCGTAGAAGGCCGCGGCGGGGTACGGGGGCTCCTGGGCACGTTTGAAGGCGTTGGCGGCGGTGCGGGCGAGCACGGAATCCACGAGGGCGCGGGCGGCGGCCTCGTCGCGTCCATCGGCGACCAGCTCGGCGGCGATCTCTTCCGCACCTCTCCCCTCCTCCACGGCGGCCACGAGAATGCGGTCCAGGGTGGCGTAGTCCACGCCGAGGGAGCGCTCGTCCTCCTGATCGGGGGCGAGCTCGGCCGAGGGGGGCTTCACGAACACGTTCACGGGGATGGGACCCTCCGCCCCGGCCTCGGCGGCCCGGCGGTTGCGGGCGCGGGCCATGGCGAACACGTCGGTCTTGTACACGCCGCCCAAGGGCGCGAAGGCTCCGGCCGTGTCGCCGTAGAGCGTGGAGTAGCCCATGCAGGCCTCGGACTTGTTCCCCGTGTTCAGCATGAGCCAGCCGTGGGCGTTCGACAGGGCCATGAGGCACACCATGCGGCAGCGGGCCTGGGTGTTCTCGGCGGCAAGGCCCGCGAGCGCCCCGCCACAAGCCCGCGCGAGCACCGACTCGAAGGCCTCGAAGGGCTCGCAGATGGAAACGGTGCGCACCTCGATGTCGAGGTTCGCGGCCAGGGCCTCGGCATCGTCGATGGAGGACTCGCTGGAATAGGGCCCGGGCAGCATGACGCCGTGCACGTGCTCGGCCCCGAGGGCGTCGGCGGCCATGACGGCCACGAGCGAGGAGTCCATGCCCCCCGACAGCCCGATGACCACGTCGGAGAACCCGATGCCCCGCACAAATTCCCCGAGGGCCTCGGTGCACACGTCGTACATCTTCATGGCTTCCATGGTGCTCCTTTCAGAAGAGTGCCGTGATTCCGCACGATGGGACGCCTTACCGGGTACAGTGTCCCACTCGGTGTCCCCCTGTGCGCCCTGGCGAAAGTGGGACGCCCTGCCGGACACGGTGTCCCATTCCACGAAAAAGCGCTGCCCTCAGTATGGCAGCGCTTTGTTTCGGCGGGATTGCCGTCGGTTCACGATTCGAGCAAATCCACTTCGATGGAGTCGATGGTGAGCTCGCGGCCGGCGATGAGCTCGGTGGCGAAGCTGTCGCAGGCGGGGCAGAACCGATCGTAGAGATCGTGCTCGTACTCGTGGCCGCACTCCAGGCAGATGCTGCGGGGACGGACCATGGTCAGCTCCAGCGACGCTCCCTCGGTGAAAGGATCGGCCTCGGCCAGGGCCTCGAAGGCGAAGCGCAGGGCATCCTCCACGGCCTCGTTGGCCTCGCCGATGGACACCTTGATGCCGAGCAGGCGCGTGGCCCCGGCCTCGCGGGCAGCGGCCACCGCCGCATCCATGACGCCGGTCATAAGTCCTAATTCATGCATACACAATCATTTCTCGTAGGTTCGCCCAAGGAAGTCAGCGAGGCTCCGACAGGTGCCTGGGATTCGCCCGAAGGGCGGCCGAGCGGCCTTCGCGCCGCGAGGGAAAGCCCTGAATGCGAAGGCCAGGTGCCTGTCGGAG
>CANPHS010000017.1 GCA_947573925.1 uncultured Enterorhabdus sp.
TGCGTGCGGTTTTTGGGGTTGTGTGTCGTTGGTCTGCCCCGTCGCTCCCCCTCCCCCCCTAACCCTCGTTGCTGGGTCCCCCCTAGCCCCCCCCCCCGCCGGGCCCCCACGATTCCCCTTTCCTGCGCACTATGCGCGGCCATAGTTTACCATTTTGCACAGCATTATGGAGTGTAAGTGGCCCGTATTCCGCCAAGGGGAGAAGGTGCAGAGACCAAAAAGAAGCCGCCTTCCCAGGCGGCTTCTCGAGCAGGACGGTGACGGCGCCGCGGCGCCGGTGCGGCGCGGGCAGGGGAGAGCTTACCCCACCAGCGGCGGGAACTCGGTCAGCTTCGGGGTGCCGATGCGCAGGGACAGCTGCACCTCGCAGGGCTTGCAGCCCTGGCTGATCTCCACGTCGGACTGCACCGACATGTACATGTAGGTATCCACGGCGTCCCAGCCGGTGATGCGCATGATCAGGCGCTGCATCTCCTTGGACGCGCACACGAGCGCCTCGTTGTATTCCTGGGCGCTGGCGTTCACGTACCATCGGCCCGCGGGCCCGAAGGTCTCCAGCACGGGCCAGTTAAGCTCGAAGTCCTTCAGCACATTCACGCGCACGGTGATTTCCGCAGCGATCTCGATGCCGGTGCCGCACAGCTCGGCGTCGCCCATGGTGGCGTGCACGTCGCCCATCTGCAGCAGGGCGCCGGGCACGCGCACGGGGAAGTACAGCCGGGTGCCTTTGGTGATGAGCTTGTTGTCCATGTTGCCGCCGTAGTTGCCCACGAAGCCGTCGGCGGGAGCTCCTTCGGCGGGTGCGGTGCCGATGACGCCGATCATGGGGTTGATGGGGAAGCGCACGCCGTTGAAATCGGCCATGCCTCCCTCGATCTTGATCTTCTTCGTGCGGTAATCGGTGCCCTCGAACAGAGGACCGCAATGGTCGTCAGTGGCGATGGTGCCCTCGTCGGCCACCTGGATGTCGTAGATGTCCACGACGAGCACGTCGCCCACTTCAGCGCCTTCCACGTACACAGGGCCGGCGGCGGGGTTGGTGATGTTGTAGGAGAAGTCCATGTCCTTCATGGTGACGGTTTCGTCGGTCAGGCGGCCCGAGAAGCAGTCGAGCGTGTTGAACTGCAGCACCTCGCCCGGCTGGGCGGTGTAGCACGGCGGATTGTCCTTCGAGAACGCGTACACCCTGTCTTCGATGATTTGCACGGTTTCCTCCTCTGCTTGCGTGATGGCGCGACCCCTTGCCGCGCTGGGTTCCATCATACTCTTCTTAGATTACTCGTGCAGGCGGGCCTTCGCGGTTAACTCGGTCGGGGTGATTTTCCACACGAGCGTGCGTGAAAGCTCCTCAGCCAGGGCGGCCTCGAAATGCCCGAGGTTCTCGGCAGCGTAGCGCTCGGCGATGGCCCGCAGGGCGGCAATGCGCTCGGCGTCGTCGGCCACCTCGGCGACGGTCCCGCGCACCACGGCGCTGGCGTACTCGGTGGAGTATGCCTCGGGCAGCGGCACCACGTCGCGTACGCCCATCAAGCACACAGCGGGGTGCTCGCGCAGCAGGTGCGCCTTCTCGCCGTGCTTGGCGGAGTGGAAGTAAATGGCGCCATCGAGCACGGCGGGGGACACGGGGATGCTGTAGGGGAGTCCCTCGTCATCGGTGGTTGAAAGCACCGCGTAAGGGCATGTCTCCAGCACGTCCCAGCCGAACTCCTCGCTCTGCTCACGATCTTTTCTGCGCATGAATGCCCCTTTCGACGTTCATGAATTCTGTCCGCATTATAGCGCGGGAAACTTTAGGAGAGAGCATCGCCAATTCAATGCGAAAAAGTCATCAATGTTTAACTTATGGAATGGGAGCATTCTCGTGCTTTTCCTGGGGATAGGTGATTGAATACCTATCCCCTTTTTGGTACAGTTTCTCTGTAAGTCTAGCAATATGCTAGACATTGATGAGACCACGAATGCCGGTGACGAGCCGGCCCTGATTGAAATGAGATTTCACGTGAAAACGCTGCTTACTTTTGCTTCGCGATCTTGTGCTGCGCTGAAAAGCCGCCTCGGCGTGCCGGTGATGGCCGGCGTTCTCGCCCTTGCCCTTGCCGTGGCACCGCTTCCGGCCATGGCCATGGAAGATGACCGCACTGACGAGTCGGTCTTGACGGTCCCTGCGACCGCTAGCGGTGAGGCGGCCGGCGAGAAGACCGGTGCCGACGCTAATGCCGATGAGGAGGCGACGCAAACGGTCACCATCTACCATTTCGAGCTCGTGCACTACGACGACCCGACGCTCGAAGATTGGGGCGTTCCTGAGCTGACCGGTACGCGTCTGCTAGGCACCACGACGGTGGAAGGCTTGAAGCCGGGCGATGTGGTGAAGGCATGGGATCATGTGGGCACCAACCCCGGGTTCGCCTTCTTCGACGGCTGGCCGCGTGAGCTGACCGTTTCGGAAGACCCGTCGAAGAACGCCATTCGGCTGAACTACTTCCGTCAGTCCAGCGATGTGACGGTGAACTACTACGAGGCGTCTTTGCTGGACGCTTCAGGGTCGATGCCGCTGTACAACCACACCATCGTCGAGACGGTCGGCGATCACACGGTGGGATTCACGAAGATGGGAAGCGAGGTGCGCAAAAGCGAGCTGTTCGCCGACGTTCTGACGGGCGATGAGCTGGCCGAGGCGACTGAACCCGTTGATGGTCTGGCCTATGTGGGCAGCTACCCCGAGGACGTGTTCGTGAACATGGACTCCTCGAAAAACGAGATCAACCTCGTCTACACGCGTCCTGTGGTGCGACCCGATGAGATTGAAGTGGGAACCGAATCGACCGAGACGCCCGACGATCCGGACGCGGGCGAGACGCCTGGTGATCCTGTCGCGCCGGAGGCTCCGGATGCAACGCCCGACGGGCCCTCCGACGGCGGCACGGGCGATGGGGGCAACGCGCCGGGGACGCCGGGCGGCTCCTCGGGTAGCGGTTCGGACGCGAGCAAGCCGAACGCGGGAGCGACTTCCAACGGCGGCAGCCAAGGCACCCAAGTGATCGATGAGGCTGCGGCGGAGAATGCCAATCACGCCGAAGCGGAGGCTGCTTCCAAAGACGGTGTGCTGACGCTTCCTCAGACGGGCGACGAGAAGGGCCTGGTGTTCGCCGTGATCCTTCTTGTGAGTGGCGTTGCCGCCGTTGGGGCCGCCATGGCGTTTCGCAAGATTCGCCGTTAGCGCGCGTTTCTTCGTTGTACACTCTGGGAGGCAATCTTCAGTACGAGGAAGCGACAACGGTGGGAACGAATCAGGCACGCTGCGAACAACATTACGAGCAACGCTATGAGCAATGGGCGGCTCCCCTGCGGGGCCGTCCTGGCGTTGTTCAGGCGTTCAACATCGTCAACCGCGGCATCGTGATAGTGTTTTATGTGGCCTATGCTTTGTTGCTCGGGTGGGCCTGCGTGAGCGATCCGTGGAGGCTGGTTCCCCTCGTCGGCGTCACCGCCGTGGGGTTCGTCGCAGTGAGTTTCTTCCGGAGGCGGTTCAATGCGCCGCGGCCCTACGAGTGCTGCGCCATCGCGCCGCTCATTGCTCGCGATGGCGCGGGTAAGTCGTTTCCGAGTCGGCATACCTTCTCGGCCTTCGCCATCGCCACTAGCTGGTTCGCCGTGAGCGCACCCCTCGCCAACGTGCTGCTGGCCAGCGCCTGCATCGTGGCCCGCATCCGCGTGGTCGGCGGCGTGCACTTCCCCCGCGACGTGGCAGCGGGCGCGGCCCTCGGCATCGCCGTGGGCGCTGGGGCCGCTGCGTTGGCACTGTTCGGGTGATCCGTCCCTCCGGGTCGGGCCGTCCGGCATTCCGATTCGCTCGGACAGTTCTCGCTTGGTGGAAGTGCCCACCGGGCACTTCCAGTCGCGTGCCGGCGCCCGAGCAAAGCGAGGAAGTACCCTTGGGGTAAACTGCGCTCGGTCGGAACACCGAACGTCCCGCCCCTGTCTGTGTGCTTCTGTGAGATTCTCCTACAAACGCCAGCGGGTGGCTTCGACGAGGTCGATGACCTCCTGTTTGCCGTGGACACCGAGCTTGGCGTAGACGTTGCGCACGTGCATCTTCACGGTGTTGCGCGACAGCATGAACTTCTCCTGCATGAAGGCCAGGTCGCGGCCTTGGGCCAGCTGCTCCAGCACCTCGCCCTCGCGGGGCGTGAGCTTCCATTGCCGGGAGAGGGCCGCGCAGGGCGCCTGCCAGAAGTCCTGGGTGCCGAGGGTCGTCGCAGCCGCCGCGGGGCTGGCACCGCCGTCATCGGGAGTGGCGTCGCGGCTAGAGCCTCTGTCCCCGCCCCCGGCGTCAGAGCGCTCGCCCGCAGTGGGGGCGGCGCTCCCTTCTCCGGGAGATACGCCGGGGCGCTCGCCGGTCCCTTCTTCTTGTACCGCTGCGGTGCGCTTCGAGAAGGCGAGCACCATGAGCAGGTAGACGAAGACGAGGACGAGGCCGGCGGTTTCCGGGGCGCGGGGGAAGGCGGAGGCGAGGCTCGCGGCCGTCACGGCGAGGCCGGTGCCGAGCAGATGGCCCACCACGGCCAACAGCCGCATGACGGCGGCCACGCGCAGGGGGTAGCGGTGGGAGCGCACGGCGCTGGCGGACATGATCCAGATGAGTATCTCGAACAGGGCGCAGCCGATGCCGGACAGGGTGGGGGCCAGGTGCGGCGAGAGGACAGCCAGCAGGGGCTCCAGCAGAAAGCCAGCGGCGGCGCAGGCCACGGCCACGCGGAAGAGGGCCGCCGGGCTGAGCCGCGGCGACCAGGCGGCCGCCGCCCCCACGGCCAGGAGCACCGCGAGGGCCGCGGCGATGCCGACGGAGTCGCTCGGCGTGGTATCGCTGCGCAGGAACCCGAGCAGCAGCGCCGTGGCCGTGAGGGCTAGGCCCAGCGTGGCCGCCCCGGAGAGGCCCTCCTTTCCGACGCTGGCCCCATCACGCCCGGCAGCCCAACCGGCCCCGTCACGCCCGGCGGCTTCCGCTTCGTCCCCTTCCGGAAAGGCGGGACGCCGGCGCACCAGCTCCAGCACGGCCGCGCTCGCGCCGGCCAGGCACAGGGCGCCCAAAAGGAAGAGGGCCTCGGGACCGACGGCCGCCGCCTGGGCTCCCACACCGGTTACGGCCTCGAAGGCGAAGGCCCCGGCCATGCCGAGGGCCGCGGCCTTCGTCGCCGCTGGCCGGTCGAGCCGCGCGAACAGGAGCAGCAGCGCCACGCTGAGCAGGGGCCCGATGCCCTTGGTGAGGAACACGCACCCCACGGCGACGGGCCCCGCCCCCTTCCCGAGCAGCAGCCCCGCGGCGCCTGCGACGAACAGGGCGGCGCCCACGGCCACGAACCGGTTGAGCAGCCGGCGGCGCCGGGCCGTGCCGAGCAGGGCCGCCTGGGGCCCGCGGCCCACCCGCCAGGCAAAGGCGAGGGCGAGCCCGTAGGTGATGAGCGAGAAGACGCGGATGCTCAGGTAGCCGCCGGGCAGCGCCGCGAGGGACAGCACGGCGCCGTCGCAGGTCCACACGCCGGCGAACATGAGGAACAGCGCCAGGGCGGCCAGGGCCGGTGTGCTCGGTCGCGGCGCGGCGGTTGCCATGGCGTTCCCCTTTCCTGAGGCATTCACGTATAGATCGAAGGCCCAGTATAGACGATTTCGCGCAAATACACCCCTTGTGGGTGTGGCCGTTACCGGGCCTTTTTCCGAGAATAAAGGCGCACTGCGGGACCCGGCGCCAACGCCTCTGACGCCGGGTCTTTTTCGGATGGTACCGCCGTAGGGCCGTTCCGAACCATCGTAAGCAAGCAATGCCAAGGAGGGAATTATGAGCACTATCGTGAAGAGCACCCTGAGCGCCTCGGGCATGGAAGCCTCGCGGCTGCTGACGCGCCGCAGCTTCGTGGCCGGCATCGGCGCCACGGCGGCGTTGGTGGCCCTGGGAGGCCTCGGGCTTTCCGGCTGCGCCCCCAAGACCCAGGGCTCCGGCGCGGCCGGCGGCGAGGAGGCGAGCGAGGACTACGACCTCGTCATCGTGGGCACGGGCGGCGCGGGCCTGTCCGCGGCCATCTCCGCCTACGACGCGGGCCTGACCAACGTGGTGGTGCTCGAGAAGATGGCCGTGAACGGCGGCAACACCAACTTCTCCTCCAGCGGCATGAACGCCTCGGAGACCAAGTTCCAGAAGGAGCAGAACATCGAGGACAGCAACGAGCTGTTCGTGACCGAGACCCTGGACGGCGGCCACAACACCGGCGACCCGGAGCTCGTGCAGTTCATGGGCGACAATTCCGCCGCCGCCATCGACTGGCTCGACAGCCTCGGCATCAAGCTGGACAACATCACGCTCACCGGCGGCATGTCCGTGAAGCGCTGCCACCGCCCCACTGACGGCTCGGCCGTGGGCCTCACCCTGGTGCCCGGTCTCGTGGCCGCCGTGCAGGAGCGCGGCATTCCCATGAAGATGAGCTGCGAGGCCAAGGAACTGGTGAAGGACGGCGACGCCGTGGTGGGCGTGAAGGTGGACGAGAAGGGCAAGGCGAAGACCTTGAACGCCAAGGCCGTCATCCTGGCCACGGGCGGCCTCGGCGCCAACCAGGAGATGGTGACGAAGTACCGTCCCGACCTGGCCGGCTACGTGACCACCAACCAGCCCGGCGCCACCGGCGACGGCTACGTGATGGCCGAGAACGCCGGGGCCGAGCTCATCCAGATGGACCAGATCCAGATTCACCCCACGGTGGAGCAGGACACCTCCACCCTGGTGGCCGAGGGCGTGCGCGGCGGCGGGGCCATCCTGGTGAACGCCGATGGCGAGCGCTTCTTCGACGAGATGTCCACCCGCGACAAGGTGTCGGCGGCCGAGCTGGAGCAGCCCGGCGGCTTCGCCTGGTGCGTGTTCGACCAGCAGGTGTACGACGCCAACAAGGCCATCGCCAAGTACGACGACGCCGGCATCGTGCAGAAGGGCGCTTCCGTGGCCGAGCTCGCTGAGGCCATCGACGTGGACGCGGCGGCCCTGGCCGACACCATCGCGGCCTACAACGCCATCACCACCGACGGCGTCGCCGACGAGTTCGGCCGCACCGAGGGCTGCATCGCCTTCGCCGACGGCAACATGTACGCCATCAAGGTGGCGCCGGGCATCCACCATGCCATGGGCGGCATCCGCATCAACACCAAGAACGAGGCGCTGGACGCCGCCGGCAACCCCATCCCCGGCCTGTACGCGGCCGGCGAGGTGACCGGCGGTATCCACGGCAACAACCGCATCGGCGGCAACGCCGTGTGCGACATCGAGGTGTTCGGCAAGAACGTCGGCGAGGTGGTGGCCGCCGCGCTGGCGTAAGCAGCCCGCACACCCCGCGGGCGACGGCAACCCCCGCCGTCCCCTTCGATCAGACCCAGGGCACCCCTCCCCGGCCCTGGGTCTGTCGCTGCGGAACTTGCTCGGTCGGAACACCGGACGGCCCGCGCCTGCTCAAAATGGGACAGCATGCCCGGCTTGCTGTCCCATTTATGGTTCCAGGGGGTAGCGGCCCGTGAAGCAGGCCTCGCACCAGTGGCGGTGGGCGGCGCCGGCCACGGCCTCGTGCAGGCCCTCCAGGGAGATGAAGGCGAGCGAGTCGCTGCCGATCCAGCGGTTCATCTCCTCCACGGTGCGCCCGGCGGCCAGCAGTTGCTCGCGGGTGGCGGTGTCGATGCCGTAGAAGCAGGGCCAGGCCACCTCGGGGCTCACGATGCGCAGGTGCACTTCGGCGGCGCCGGCGGCGTACAGCATGGCCACCAGCTGGCGGCTCGTGGTGCCCCGC
Source organism: uncultured Enterorhabdus sp. (assembly GCA_947573925.1). GTDB lineage: Bacteria > Actinomycetota > Coriobacteriia > Coriobacteriales > Eggerthellaceae > Adlercreutzia. The sequence goes on from CANPHS010000017.1 coordinate 7,821, forward strand.
ACGATGCTGTCGTCGATGACCACGAGGCGCTTGCCGGCGATGACGCTGGGCAGCGGGTTCAGCTTCAGGGTGATGCCGCGCTCGCGCAGGGCCTGGGTGGGCTGGATGAACGTGCGGCCCACGTAGTGGTTCTTCACGATGCCGAAGGCGTAGGGGATGCCGCTGGCCTCGGCGTAGCCCGTGGCCGCCGGGGTTCCCGAGTCGGGCACGCCGAGCACGAGGTCGGCCTCTACGGGCGCCTCGCGGGACAGGATGGCCCCCATGGCGCGGCGGGCCTGGTAGACGCTCTGGCCGTCGATGACGCTGTCGGGCCGGGCGAAGTACACGTACTCGAAGATGCACGAGGCCCGCGTCGGCGCCGCCGGGCCCGGCTCGGCGGTCAGGCCGTCGGCGCCGATGCGCACCACCTCGCCGGGTTCCACGTCGCGCAGGTAGGTGGCCCCCACGATGTCGAGGCCGCAGGTTTCCGAGGACACCGCCCAGCCGCCGCCGGGCAGCGAGCCCAGGCACAAAGGGCGGATGCCGTGGGGGTCGCGGAAGGCGTAGAGCGCCTCGGGCGTGGCGAGCACCATGGCGTAGGCGCCCCGCAGCTCGGTCATGGCCCGGCGGATGCCCTGGCGCACCGAGCCCGTGGCCCGGGTGGCCTCGGCGATGAGGCGGCAGGCCACCTCGGTGTCGGTGCCCGAGGCGAAGGCGGCCCCGCGGGCCTCCCATTCGCGGCGCAGCCCGTCGGTGTTCAGCAGCGTGCCGTTGTGCACGAGCGCGATGTCCACCTCGTCGATGGCCGACAGGTGGGGTTGGGCGGCCTCGCGGCAGGCGGCCGCGCCGCTGGTGGAGTAGCGCACATGGCCCACGGCCAGATGCCCCGGCAGGGCCTCCATGGCGTCGTCGTCGAACACCTGGGTCACGAGGCCCACGTCCTTGAAGCAGCGCAGGCGCTCCCCGTCGCCCGTGGCGATGCCGGCGCTCTCCTGGCCCCGGTGCTGGAGGGCCTGCAGGCCGTAGCCGGTCAGGCGGGCCACCTCCTCGCCGGGGGCGTACACGGCGAACACTCCGCAGGCCTCTTCCAGCCGGTCGGGGGCCGCGCACACCGTCGCCTTCCCGGGCCGGTGCGTCCCTTCTGCTTCTCGCTCCGCCGTGGTTGCCATGGCCCTTCGCGCTCCTTTCGCCTCGCACCGTTTCCCGTGGTCTCCCATGGTAGCCAACGGCCGTGTGCGCTTCCGGCGAAACCGGCGCGGGGAAATACGCTGGAAACAAGGGTTGCACGGAGTGGAAACAAAGCCGACCTTCCCGCGTAACGTTCGGGCCGTAGCATGAGGGGGCCGGACAACCACGAGCGAGGAGTCACACCCATGGCAGCAAGGCACATCCCCCGCGAGGGCGAGACGCGCATCCCATCCGGCTGCGCCATCGCGGGCATCATGGACCGCAGCGGTGCGCGGCACGACGGCACCGACATCCTGAAATCCATCGCGCTCATGCACGATCGCAGCAACGGGCTCGGCGGGGGCTTCGCCGCCTACGGCATCTACCCCGACTACGCCGACCTGTACGCCTTCCACATCATGTACGAGAGCCGCGAGGCCCGGGCCGCCACCGAGGCCTACCTGGAGCACTACTACCTGTGCGAGAAGCAGGAGCGCGTGCCCACCGAGGACCACCCGGCCATTAAGAACCCGCCCGACATCTGGCGCTACTTCATGGCGCCCCACCCCATGCGCCTGGCGGCCAGCGGCCTGGACGAGGCCGAGTACACCATGCGCCACGTCTTCCACATCAACGGCGCCGTCGACGGGGCCTTCGTGGCCTCCTCGGGGAAGAACATGGGGGTGTTCAAGGGCGTGGGCTACCCCGAGGACATCGGGGAGTTCTACCGCATCGCCGACTACGACGCCTGGGCCTGGACGGCCCACGGGCGCTTCCCCACCAACACCCCGGGCTGGTGGGGCGGGGCGCACCCCTTCACGCTGCTGAACTGGTCCATCGTCCACAACGGCGAGATTTCCAGCTACGACGCCAACCGCCGCTACGTGGAGCAGTTCGGCTACGACTGCGAGCTGCAGACCGACACCGAGGTCATCACCTACCTGTTCGACCTGCTGGCCCGCCGCCACGGCCTCTCCCAGGAAATGGCGGCCCACATCATGGCCGCGCCCTCCTGGCGGGCCATCGACGCCATGGCGCCGGAGAACGCCGCCTTCGAGACGGCCCTGCGCACGGTGTACGCCAGTGCGCTCGTGAACGGGCCCTTCTCCATCATTCTGGGATCGGAAGAGGGGCTTTTGGCCCTGAACGACCGCTTGAAGCTGCGGGCGCTCATGGCGGCGGAGAAGGGGCCGGTGGTGTACCTGGCCAGCGAGCAGGCGGCCATCCAGGTGGTGTGCCCCGACGCCGAGAACGTGCGCTCCATCGAGGGCGGCGTGCCCTTCGTGGTGCAGCTGGACGCCGTGGCCCGGCGCAAGCAGGAGGAGGCGGCCGAGAACCGCGCCGTGCGCGACTGGCCCCTGGAACACGAGGTGGGCGTGCAGCCCCGCCGCAGAAGGGAGGCGTAAGGCCATGATGGATTGCGTGCTTCCGCGCTACAAGGTGCTGCGCGACCATGACCAGTGCACCGATTGCGGCCTGTGCGCCCGCACCTGCGCCAACGGCGTGTACCGCCGGCCCCGGGAGGGCGGCCCCATCGCCATCAATTCCAAGCGCTGCGTGAACTGCCAGCGCTGCGTGGTGTTCTGCCCCGCCGAGGCCCTGGCCGTCACCGCGTGGCCCCAAGTGGGCACCGGCTCGGCGAACTGGACGCTCGAGGCCATGCAGGACATCGCCCGCCAGGCCCAGACCGGCGGCGTGCTGCTGTCCTCCATGGGCAACCCGAAGCCCTACCACGTGTACTGGGACCACCTGCTGCTGAACGCGAGCCAGGTGACGAACCCCTCCATCGACCCGCTGCGCGAGCCCATGGAGACCCGGGTGTTTCTGGGCAGCCGTCCGGAAATCCCGAAGGTGAACGAGCGGGAACGCCGGGTGGTGGAGCCTCTGCCGCCCCAGCTGAAGCTGGACGTGCCCCTCATGTTCTCGGCCATGTCCTTCGGCTCCATCTCCCTGAACGCCCAGAAGGCGCTGGCCCTGGCCGCCCGGGAGCTGGGCACCTTCTTCAACGTGGGCGAGGGCGGCATGCACCGCGACCTGGAGCCCTTCGCCCATTGCGCCTTCGCCCAGGTGGCCTCGGGGCGCTTCGGGGTGGACGCGCACTACCTGAACACCGCCGCGGCCATCGAGATCAAGATCGGCCAGGGGGCCAAGCCCGGCATCGGCGGACACTTGCCCGGGGAGAAGATCAGCGGGGAAGTGTCCCGCACCCGCATGATCCCCGAGGGCAGCGACGCCATTTCCCCGGCGCCCCACCACGACATCTACTCCATCGAGGACTTGCGCCAGCTGGTGTTCTCCATCAAGGAGGCCACGGGCTACCGCAAGCCGGTGGCCGTGAAGATCGCCGCCGTGCACAACGCCGCGGCCATCGCCAGCGGCATGGCCCGCACCGGAGCCGACATCATCGTGGTGGACGGCTTCCGCGGCGGCACGGGGGCGGCCCCCAAGCGCATCCGCGACGCCGTGGGCATTCCCGTGGAGCTGGCCCTGGCCGCCATCGACCAGCGCCTGCGCGACGAGGGCATCCGCTCCACGGTGAGCCTCGTGGCCTCGGGCTCCATCCGCAACGCGGCCGACGTGGTGCGGGCCATAGCCCTCGGGGCCGACGCCTGCTCCATCGGGTCGGCGGCTCTCATCGCCATGGGGTGCCACCAGTGCGGCGACTGCTCCAGCGGCCGCTGCAACTGGGGCATCGCCACCCAGCGGCCGGCCCTCACCGAGCGTTTGGACCCCGAGGAGGCGGCCGAGCGCGTGGTGAACCTGGTGCGCGGATGGACGCTGGAGCTGCAGGAGATGATGGGCGGCATGGGCATCAACGCCGTGGACAGCCTGCGGGGCAACCGCCTCATGCTGCGCGGCGTGGGACTCAACGAGAAGGAACTGGAGATTCTCGGCGTGAAGTACGCTGGGGAGTAGGGAAGGGGCGAGCCATGATCGAGACGATAGAGATCGAGGTGACGGCCGTCGCGGTGACGGGTGCCGAGCCGCCAGCCGCCGAGCCGCCGACGGCGACGCGGGCCGAGGTGGCCCTGGGCCTCTCCCACTTCAAGGAGGCCAACGAGCGGGTGCGGGCGGCCCTGGCCCGGGCCGACGAGGTGGCGGTCACCGACGCCCACGCCCAGCGCTACCTGGGCTGCGCCCTGCCCGCGGGCAAGCGGCTGGCCATCGGCGGCACCCCGGGCAACGATCTGGGCTGCTACCTGGACGGCGGCGCCATCGAGGTGTTCGGCGACGGCCAGGACCAGGTGGGCAACACCATGAACGCCGGTTCCATCACCATCCACGGCCGCTGCGGCGATGCCGCCGGCTACGCCCTGCGCGGGGGCACCATCCTCGTGCGCGACGAGTGCGGCTGGCGGGCGGGCATCCACATGAAGGAGTACGAGCGGAAGCGTCCGGCTCTCGTCATCGGCGGCGACGCCGGGGCCTTCCTCGGCGAGTACATGGCCGGCGGCGTCATCGTGCTCGGCGGCGAGCCCGGGCCCTACGTGGGCAGCGGCATGCACGGCGGCGTCATCTACCTGCGACGGCCCTTGGCCGCCGACGCCGTGACCTCCGGGCTCGTCCAGGCCCCCGCCACCGAGGAGGACGTTCCCGGGCTGGCCGAGCTCATCGGCGCCTACAACGAGGCCTTCGCCGGAGAAGGACCGCCCCTTCCCGCCCCTGACGGGGGCTGGTGGTGCCTGCGCCCCGCCTCGGCTCGACCCTACGGCAGCCTGTACGCCCACTAAGCAAAGGAGAAGACCCATGACCAACGTCCCCGAGATCTACGGCTCCCTCGTGTTCAACGAGCACACCATGCAGGAGCGCCTGCCCAAAGCCACCTACAAGCAGCTCATGCGCACCATCCGCGACGGCGAGCCGCTGAACTTGGAGGTGGCCAACGTGGTGGCCCACGCCATGAAGGAATGGGCCATCGAGCAGGGCGCCACCCACTACACCCACTGGTTCCAGCCGCTGTCCGGCATCACCTCGGAGAAGCACGACGGGTTCGTGGACCCCACCCCCGACGGCCGCGCCATCATGACGTTCTCGGGCAAGGAGCTCATCCAGGGCGAGCCCGACGCCTCCAGCTTCCCCTCCGGTGGCCTGCGCGCCACCTTCGAGGCCCGCGGCTACACCGCCTGGGACCCCACGTCCTACGCCTTCATCAAGGACGACGTGCTGTGCATCCCCACGGCCTTCTGCTCCTACACCGGCGAGGCCCTCGACAAGAAGACGCCGCTTCTGCGCTCCATGAAGGCCATCCAGGAGCAGGTGAACCGCGTGCTGGCCCTGTTCGGGGAAGAGCCCGGGCGCGTGGTCACCAACGTGGGGGCCGAGCAGGAGTACTTCCTCATTGCCGAGAAGGACTACGAGCGCCGCATGGACCTCATGCTGACGGGGCGCACGCTGTTCGGCTATTCCCCCTGCAAGGGCCAGGAGCTGGAGGAGCACTACTTCGGCGCCATCCGCCCCTCGGTGAGCTCCTACATGAAGGAGCTGGACGACGAGCTGTGGAAGCTGGGCGTGCCGGCGAAGACCAAGCACAACGAGGTGGCCCCGGCCCAGCACGAGCTGGCGCCCATCTACGCCGAGGCCAACCGCGGCATCGACGAGAACCTGCTCACCATGGAGAAGATGAAGCTTCTGGCCAGCCACTACGGGCTCGTGTGCCTCCAGCACGAGAAGCCCTTCGAGGGGGTGAACGGCTCGGGCAAGCACAACAACTGGTCCATCTCCGCCGGGTCGAAGAACCTGCTGGACCCGGGCGAGCACCCCATGGAGAACCTGCGCTTCCTCGTGTTCCTCACCGGCGTGGTGCAGGCCGTGGACGACTACCAGGAGCTCTTGCGCATGGCCGTGGCCTCGGCGGGCAACGACCATCGCCTCGGGGCCAACGAGGCGCCGCCGGCCATCGTGTCCATGTTCCTCGGCGACGAGCTGGGGGCCATCGTGGAGGCGCTCGTGGACGAGCACGACTACGCCTCCGCCGAGCGCGTGGCCATGGACCTCGGCGTGGACGTGCTGCCGAACTTCATCAAGGACAACACCGACCGCAACCGCACGAGCCCCTTCGCCTTCACCGGCAACAAGTTCGAGTTCCGCATGCCCGGTTCCGCGGTGAACCTCTCCGACTGCAACATGATCCTGAACACGGCCATGGCCAAATCGCTGAAGGATTTCGCCGACGCCATGGAAGGGGTGCCCGCCGACGAGTTCGTGGAGGCGGCCACCGACTACGTGAAGCGCACCTTGCGCGAGCACGAGCGCATCATCTTCAACGGCAACGGCTATTCCCGGGAATGGGAAGAGGAGGCCGCCCGCCGGGGTCTGGCCAACCATAAGACCACGGCCGACGCGCTGCCCTGCTTCGTGGAGCCGCGGTCCATCGCGCTGTTCGAGGAGTTCGGCGTGCTGTCGGAGGACGAGGTGCGCAGCCGCTACGAGGTGAAGCTGGAGAAGTACAACAAGCTCATCAACATCGAGTCGCGGGTGATGCGCCGCATGATGCGCCGGCTGTACCTGCCCGCCATCCGCGCCTACGCCGCCAAGGTGGCCGAGCACATCACCGCAGTGAAGACGGCGGCTCCGGCCCTGGATATGTCCCGCCAGGAGGAGCACCTGGCCCGCATCGTGGAGGGGCTCGACGAGGCCCAGGCGAAGTTCGACGCCCTGGCCGCCCGCCACAAGGAGATCGTGCAGATAACCGACGCCCAGGAGGCGGCCGACGCCAACGCCCACGAGCTTTTGCCCCTCATGGAGAGCCTGCGGGCCACGGTGGATGCCCTGGAGATTCTCGTGCCCGCCAGCGCTTGGCCCGTGCCGTCGTACAATGAGATCCTCTTCTACGCCTCGTGGCCTGGCGCTACGACCCGGTGCTGCTCACGAAAACCTATACGGTCGAGCGCCACCGGGAAACCTTCGCGACCATGGCCGCCGCCCTGGCGCCCTTTGTGGACCGGTGCATATTCAGCTTCGTGGAGCTGTACAAGAAGGTGGAGTCGAACATGCCCGAGCTCATTCCCCTGGATCGCGAGGCCATGGAGGAGCTCGCCGCCTCGTTCGGCGAAACGGCGCGGTGCCACGGTCTGCACCTGCAAATCTGCGGCACCAACGAGGATTGGTCGCGCTTCGGCATCCATCCGTCGGGCTGCATGACCACCGAGATTTTGGGCCGCGCCAACGGCGTGCAGTTCCGCGATGTGAAGCATGCGGGCATGCGCCACGGCTGCCACTGCATCGAGAGCCGCGACATCGGCGCCTACGACACCTGTCCCAACGGCTGCAAGTACTGCTACGCGAACCAGTCCCCCAAGCTCGCCGCCGAGAACTTCAAGCGCCACGACCCCGCCGCGCCCCTGCTCATCGGCGAGCTCGGCCCCGACGACACCATCGTCCCCGCCGTCCAAAAATCCTTCCTCGAAGCCGACCAGCTGACGCTGGGGTTTTAGGGGAGGGAAACGAAAACAGCCCCGCACGGTTGGCAGGGCTGCTCGATGTTCATGGAGCGGGCGACGGGACTCGAACCCGCGAATACAAGCTTGGGAAGCTTGGGCCTTACCACTTGGCGACGCCCGCGTAGGTGAGCATTATACGCCACCGTGTTCCGTTTTCGCCATCTCTTAGACAAAATCACAATCTTTAGCGGTGAAGCGGGGGCGGCGGGAGAGGCGCGGGGGTCGGCTGTGCTATGCTGAGTGCGTAGCTCGTTGAAAGGACGTTTCATGGCCGATGTCTGTTCCGCTGTTTCGCTCGATGCCCTTTCGGCGCTGGGATTCTCCGCCGGGTTGTTGACGCCGCTGGAAGCCATCGAGGCTCGGCATGCCGTGCGCAGCTATACCGACGAGCCGCTGGATGCCGGCGCTGTGGAAGTGCTGCAGGCGGCCATTGCCGCGGTGAACGAGGCGGCAAACCTGAACATCCAGCTGGTCTTGGACGAGCCACGGGCCTTCTCTGGCTTGAAGGCGCGGTTCGTGAACTTCACCGGGGCGAGGAACTATCTGGCGCTCATCGGGCCCGAATGCAAGGACCTGGAGGGCATCCTCGGCTGCTACGGCGAGAAGCTGGTGCTGCTGGCCCAGTCCCTCGGCCTGAACAGCTGCTGGGTCGGGGGCACCTACAAGGTGGTGAACCGCGCCTACAACGTTGACCTCGGTCAGAAGCTGGCGGCGGTGGTGGCCCTGGGCTACGGCACCACGCCGGGCGTGCCCCATTCGTTGAAGGCGCCCCAGGCCGTGGCCCCCGGCTACGACGACGCCCCGGCCTGGTTCCAGCGCGGGGTGGACGCGACCCTGCTCGCGCCTACGGCCTTGAACCAGCAGAAGTTCTCCTTCGTCCTGGCCGGCGAGGACGCGACCGGCGTGCCCCTCGTGCGGGCCGCCACCAAGCGCGGGCCCTTCGCCTCCATGGACCTCGGCATCGCCCAGTGCCACTTCGAGATCGGCGCCGGCGACGCCCCCTTCGCCTGGGCCGACTGACGCGAAATCCGAAACCTGTAGGCAACAGGGAGGGCGTAGCATGGGGCGCGGCACGAGAAAGGAAGCCCCATGGCCCATATGAACGAGAACTACCGGAAGCTGCCGGGCAGCTATCTGTTTTCGGAAATCGCGCGGCGCACCGAGGCGTTCGCGGCGGCCCACCCCGACGCCGACCTCATTCGCATGGGCATCGGCGACGTGACGCGCCCCCTGGTGCCGGCCGTGACCGAGGCCATGCACGCCGCCGTGGACGACCTGGCCCGCACCGAGACCTTCCATGGCTACGGCCCCGAGCAGGGCTACGCCTTCCTGCGCGAGGCCATCGCCGAGCACGACTTCGCGGCCCGGGGCGTGGCCATCGAGCCCGACGAGATCTTCATCTCCGACGGCGCCAAGTCGGATTGCGGCAACATCGGCGACATCTTCGCCACGGACAACGTCATTGCCGTGTGCGACCCGGTGTACCCGGTGTACGTGGACTCCAACGCCATGGCCGGCCGCGCGGGCGATTACGACGCGCAGGCCGAGCGCTGGACGAATATCCACTACATGCCCACCACGGCCGAGAACGGATTCTGCCCGGCGCTGCCCGAAACGCCGGTGGACATCATCTACCTGTGCAGCCCGAACAACCCCACGGGCACCGTGCTCACCGCCGATCAGCTGCAGGCATGGGTGGACTACGCCAACGAGCACGACGCCGTCATCATGTTCGACGCGGCCTACGAGCGCTTCATCACCGAGGAGGGCGTTCCCCATTCCATCTACGAGGTACCTGGGGCCGAAACCTGCGCCATCGAGTTCCGCTCCTTCTCGAAGACGGCCGGCTTCACTGGGGCCCGCTGCGGCTACACCGTGGTGCCCAAGGCCCTCGGGCGCGACGGCCAGAGCCTGAACGAACTGTGGAATCGCCGCCAGTGCACGAAGTTCAACGGCGCCTCCTACGTCATCCAGCGCGGGGCGGCGGCCGTCTACACTCCCGAGGGGGAGCGCCAGGTGGACGAGACCATTGCCTACTACCGCGAGAACGCCCGGCTCATCAAGGAGGGCCTGGAAGCGGCCGGCTACACCGTGTACGGGGCCGTGAACAGCCCCTATATCTGGTGCAAGACCCCCGAGGGCGCAGGCTCCTGGGAGTTCTTCGACCGGCTGCTGAACGAGGCGGGCATCATCACCACGCCCGGCGCCGGCTTCGGCCCGGCCGGCGAGGGCTACATCCGGCTCACCGCCTTCGGCGACCGCGCCGACGCCGAACGGGCCATGGAACGCATCCGCGCCCTGGCTTAGGGGTGCGGCCGCCCGCGCAACCCCGGCCATATGTCCGAACGGCAACAGGGGGGCGATGCTCCGGTTATGGCGGCCGAATGCGGACCCCCGCACGGCCGGCGACGGGTATGGTAAGGGGTAACCCTATCCCTCACACCCAAGGGCCCCGCGCGGGCCGATAAGGAACGCGGCGATACCATGGCGAATGCAGCGAATGCCTCGAAAGCCCCTGCGACGGGCGCGGCGACCCCGGCAACTTCCCCAACCAAAACTCATGCGAAGCATCCCGAGCGGACGCTCATCATCTTCCTGTTCGGGTGCAACCTGCTGGCCTCGTTCATGCAGTCCATCATGAACATCGCCCTGGACCAGGTGACCGCCGACTTCCACGTGCGCCTGGCCGAGGCGAACCTCGTCATCATCGTGTTCGCCATCGTGGCCGGCACGGTCATCACCACGGCCGCCTCGGTCATGAAGCGCTTTGGGCTGCGGAAGGTGATGATCTTCGGCCTGGTCATGGGGCTCGTGGGCTCGGTGCTGGGCGCGGTGGCCTGGTGCTTCCCCGTGCTCGTGGCCGCCCGCGTCATCCAGGCGTTCACCACGGGGCTGTACTTCCCCGTCATCAACGAGGCGCTGCTGGTGTTGTCCCCCAAGGGAAAGGCCGGCGTGCTGCTGTCGCTGAACAGCGGCATCATCGGCGTGGGGCTGGCCTTCGCGCCGCCGGTGGCCGGCCTGCTCATCACCTACGCGGGCCTGCGGGCGCTGTTCCTGGTGCCGGCGGTGCTGGCGGCGGTGCTGCTCGTGGCAGCCTTCTTCGTGGTGCACGACATCACGCCCCGCGAGCCGCGGCCTATCGACGGCCCGAGCATCGCGCTCAGCTTCATCGGCCTGGGCGCCTTCATGGTGGGGCTCAACGAGATCACCCACTACGGCGCCCCCATGGTGGGGCTCATGGTGGCGGGCCTGGCGGTGCTGGGGCTGTTCGTGTGGCGCCAGACGCGCATCGCCCACCCGCTGCTGGACCTGCGTCCCTTCAAAACCGCCGCCTTCTCGGTGGGCGAGATGCTCATTGTGTTCGCCTACATGGGCAGCATGTACCTCAGCCTGCTCGTGCCGCTGTACCTGGAAGGGGCGGCCGGGTGCACGGCCTTCATGGCCGGCTGCATCCTCACGGTGCCTATCCTGTGCTACGCCTGCATGTGCTTCGCCAGCGGAAAAATTTTGGGCAAGCACGGGGTGTGGCCCCTGGTGCCGGCGGGCTTTGCCATCGTGCTCGCGGGCTTCGGCGTCATGTGGGGCACCCTGGGCCTGGCGAGCATCGTGGCCGTGGCGGCCTGCACGGCCCTCGTGTACGGCGGCATCGGCATCTTCTACCCGGCGGTGAAGAGCGTCGACCTCGAAGTGCTGCCGCCGGCGCTGTCGTCGAACGGGTCGTCCATCCACTCCACGGTGGTACAGGTGGCGGGCTGCATCTCGTCGGCGCTGTACGTGGGTCTCATGTCCGGCAGCGTGGAGGGCTCGCTGGCCGCCGGTGCCACGAAGGCCCAGGCCTACGCCGCCGGCTTCGCCCACACGCTGCCCATCGAGGTGGGCCTCGTGGCGGCCGCCATCGCCCTGTCGCTCGTCTACGTGAAGCTGGTGCGGAAGTTCACCGCCACCCACCCCGACGAACGGTAGCCGACGGCTTCCCATCCCGACGAGCGCTAGGGGCGCCCGGACGCCGCCGACGAGCGCTAGAGGCAGGCCGAACACCTGGGTCGCAGGTCCTCGGCCTAGTCGGTGGTTTCGGCGAGATAGAGCTTGTTGCTGCGGGGAAACTCACGTTTGAAGGCGTCCTTCAAAAGGCGCTTCCCCGCAGCACCCGGCGGCAGGGGCGCGGTCGCGTTCTCGAAGCCGGCCTCGGTCAGCGTCCAGCCGCCTTCGCTGCGCTCCAGGGTCAAGGATCGGTCTTTCTTGAAGGTGGCCAGGGAGAGCGACCGCAGCTTCTTTTGCGCCGCGGCATTCATCAGCTTCGCTTCGGCCTGCTTAAGGGGAACCAGTTTCATCGAGCACCCTTTCCGCGCTGCCGTTTCATGAAAACGTCTCCCATCATAAAACGCCCCCGGCGCCTCGCCGCTCTTCCCGAGCCGCCCGTTGACAGGACGGAAAGAAACAACGCTCGGCACTGCCTCTTTCCCCACAAATCGGCGCAAATCATGTACGGGTTTCATGATTTCGGGTAAAATACCGTAAGAATGTATTTTACCCGAAAGGCTGCCCATGCATTATATCCCCCGTGCCATAGAGCCCCTGGTGACTGCAACCGCCGCCGAATATGCCGTGTTGTTGATGGCGGGTCCGCGGCAGGTGGGCAAATCCACCGTGCTTGCCCATGTGATCGAGCAGCGGGGCTGCCCCATTGAAACCGTGACCCTCGACGATCTCACCGAGCGCCAGCTGGCCGTTCAAGATCCGGCCATGTTCTTCCAGGTGCACCAACCGCCTGTGCTCATCGATGAGGTGCAGTATGCCCCGGAGCTTTTTTCTCGCATCAAAATACTGGTCGACCAAGGGGCGCCTCCCGGCTCTTTTTGGCTTACGGGGTCCCAGCAGTTTCGCCTGATGGAGTTGGCAGGCGAGTCGCTGGCTGGCCGTGTGGCGGTGCTGCCGCTCTCGTCTTTGAGCCAAGGGGAGAACGACCGCGATTGCGCAGCGCCGTTCACCCTCGACCTCTCCTATTGGAAGCAGCGGGAGGCCCGCGCTCATTCCAAGACGGTAGTCGATCTGTTTGCGGAGATGTATCGGGGCGCTATGCCGGCGGTGGATGCGGGACGCTATACCAATCTCAATGTGTTCTACGGCAGCTATATGCAGACCTATATCGAGCGCGACGTGCGTTTGTTACTGGGAGACGTGGATGCCCTGCAATTCGCCGATTTCATGCGGGCCGTGGCCGCCCGCTGTTCGCAGATGCTGAACGTGGCCGCTATCGCCGCCGATGTGGGCATACGGCCAGAGAAAGCCAAGGCTTGGCTTGCGGTGCTGGAGAAATCGGGCATCATTTTCTATCTGCATCCCTATTCCAACAATCAGCTCAAGCGCACGGTGAAGGCGCCGAAGCTCTATTGCCACGATTGCGGCCTTGTGGCCTATCTCACCAAGTGGAGCAGCCCCGAAACCATGGAAGCGGGTGCCATGGGAGGCGCTTTCATGGAGAACTTCGTGGTATCGGAAATATGGAAAAGCTACTTGAACGCCGGCTTGGAGCCGCCGTTGTACTACTACCGCGATCATGATGCCAAGGAGATCGACCTGGTGGTAGAGGCCGACGGCGCCCTCCACCCCATTGAGATCAAGAAGACGGCCTCTCCCAATCGGACGATGGTGAAAAACTTCGGAGTTCTCGACCGATCTTCGGTGCCGCGGGGCATGGGGGCGGTTATCTGCGCCGCCGAGAAGGTCGGCGCCCTTGACGGCGAAACCCTGGTGATTCCCGCAGGGTTGCTGTGAGAGCAGCCGCCCTTCTTTCCCCGCAAAAGGGCGCAGGTGGGTAGAAGGGGCGCGTATTCCCGGGTCACTTTTGCGCGTTGGCGAAAAAATGCGCGACGGGGCCGCGGGGTAGTGGAACAATGGAAGCCGAGAGTTCTTACGCGAGCGGAGGCAACCATGACCACGACCGAAACCACCACCGAGTTTTCCATCGACGAGCTGCTGTCCGACGGCATCACCAACACCCCGCCGTCGTTCGTGCGCGCCATTTTGAAGGCGGCCTCCGACCCTGCCATCACGTCCTTCGCGGGCGGTCTGCCCAACCCCATTTCGTTCCCCCAGGAAAAGCTGCTGGAATCCATGGAGCGCGTGGTGGCCGAGCGCGGCCCCGAGGCCTTCCAGTACTCCGTGACCGCCGGCATCCCCGAGCTGCGGGCCTGGATCGCCGAGCGCTACAACCACCGCTTCGGCACCGACTACACCGAGGACGACGTGCTCGTGACCACCGGTTCCCAGCAGGTGCTGGACCTGCTCGGCAAGGTGTTGCTCGACAAGGGCGACGGCGTCATCGTGGAGAAGCCCACCTACCTGGCCGCCATTCAGGCCTTCGCCCTGCAGCAGCCGGTCTTCCGCGAGGTGGAGCTAACCGAGGAGGGCCTGAACACCGACGAGCTCGAGGCGGCCCTGGACGCCGGCGCGAAGATGATCTACCTCATTCCGAACTTCCAGAACCCCACGGGCCTCACCTACACGGCCGAGAACCGCGCGAAGGTGCGCGAAATTTTGGCCGGCCGCAACATCGTGGTGGTGGAGGACGACCCCTACGGCGAGCTGCGCTTCGAAGGCGAGTCGCTGCCCTACATCGGGGGCACCGCGCTGCCCCACGGCGTGGTCATGGGCTCGTTCTCGAAGACGGTCACCCCGGGCTTCCGCATGGGCTACCTGCTCACGAAGGATCACGAGCTGCTGCGCCGTCTGAACACCGCCAAGGAGGCCGCCGACCTGCACACCAACGTGTTCTCCCAGTTCGTGGTGCTGGATTACCTGCGCCATAACGACCTGGACGAGCACCTGGTGAAGATTCGCGACCTGTACCGCGACCAGGCCCGCGCCATGACCGACGCCATGGCCGAGTTCTTCCCCGCCGAGGTGTCGTTCACCAAGCCGGAGGGCGGCATGTTCCTGTGGGCGACGCTGCCTGAGGGCATCAACACCATGGACGTGTTCCCCAAGGCCCTCGAGCGCTGCGTGGCCTTCGTGCCCGGCGAGCCCTTCTACGCCCAGCCCGGCGTGTACTCCACCATGCGCCTGAACTTCACCAACGCCGACGCCGACACCATCCGCGACGGCATCCAGCGCCTGGGCGAGGTCATCGCCGAAGCGCTGTAGGAAGTCGCTCGGTTTCCGCCTCCCTTGAACAAGCACGGCCCCGCCTGAGTGCGGCGCCGTTGTGCGTTTGGGGGGGGGTGTTTCTACCGGTTCGGCATGAAGAGCTTCAGCAGGCGCATTTTCTCGTCGTTGAAGGGCGGGTTGCGGATGCCCATTTCCACGAGGGTGGATTTCTTCATGGTGGACTTGTAGTGGGTGAAGGCATCGAAGCCCACTTTGCCGTGGTAGGCGCCGATGCCGGAGTTTTGCACGCCGCCGAAGCCCATGCGGTTGCTGCTCGCGTGGATGACCACGTCGTTGATGGTGGCGCCTCCGCAGCGCACCTCGTCCAGGATGCGCCGTTGGAAGGCGCGGCTGTCGGAGAAGATGTAGCAGGCGAGCGGGTGCTTGATGGAGCGCACGATGGCCAGGGCCTCGTCCAGGGTGCGCCAGGTGAGCACGGGCAGGGCGGGGCCGAAGATCTCCTGGCTCATGAGCGGGTTGTCGATGGTCACGCCGGTCACTACGGTCGGCTCGATTTGCAGCGTGTCGGCGTTGCGGCCGCCGCCGAGCGCGATGCGCGTGCCCGGTCGGCGGTCGTCGATGAGCCCGCATACCATGTCGAAGTGCTTGCGGTTGATCATGTGCGGGTAGTCGGGGCTGGCCAGGATGTCGTCGCCGTAGTAGGCGTGCAGCCAGCGGCCCAGTTCCTCCACGAACTCGTCGGCGACGTCCTCGTGGGCGAGCACGTAGTCGGGCCCCACGCAGGTCTGCCCCGAGTTCAGGCACTTTCCCCAGGCCACGCGCTGGGCCGCCCGCTTGATGTTCGCGTCCTGGGCGATGATGACGGGACTCTTCCCGCCCAGCTCCAGGGTCACGCTCGTGAGGTTCTGGGCGGCGGCGGTCATGATCTCCTTGCCGACGCGCGGGCTGCCGGTGAACATGATCTTGTCGAATTCCACCTGCAGCAGCCAGTCGTTCATGTCGTCGCTGCCCTTCCAGCAGTACACGTAGCGCGGGTCGAACAGCTCGCGGCACATGTCGCGGATGAACGCCGAGGTGGCCGGCGAGGTCTTCGACGGCTTCATAGCCACGCAGTTGCCGGCGCCGATGGCGTCCACCAGCGGCACGAGGGTCAGCTGCAGCGGGTAGTTCCACGGCGAGAGCACCGCGGCCACGCCGAAGGGGTAGGGGTACACCGTGGACGTGGTGGGGAAGTGGGCGAGCGAGGTGGGCACCCGGCGCGGCCGCGTCCAGCGGGGGAGGTGCTTCAGGTAGAGGCGAATCTCGTCGTGGACGAGCCCGAGCTCGGTGGCGTAGGACTCGAAGGCGCTTTTGCCCAGGTCGGTGTGGAGGGCGTCCAGCGCCTCCTGCTCGTGGGCCCGCAGGTAGGCCTGGAGCCGTCGCAGCTGCCGCATGCGGAATTCCACGGGCAGCGTCTCGCCGGTCTCGAAGTAGGCCTCCATGGTGTTGATCTGGTTCTGCACGTCGGCCATGGACGTGGCCACGCCGTAATCGTTGGGGATGGGGGCGGTTTCAGTCATGGGAGTCTCCTTCGGTTACAGCCGGCGCAGCAGGTCCCAGCCGGCCATGGTCACGCAGTCGGGCACCACTTTCCCCACCAGGCGCAGGGCTGCCGACTGGGGGCTCGCGCAGGCCACGGCCAAATGCAGCCGGTTGGCGCCGAGGGCCCGGCGCACCACGGTGGCGGCGTCCTGCTCGCCGAGGAGGTGCCCCACATCGTGGCCGCCGCCCGAGGCGCGGGCCACCTTCTCGAAGCCGGTCTTCACCCAGGTGGGGCACAGGGCCGTGGCCGTGATGCCCGTGCCGTGCAGCTCCCAGCGCAGGGCCCGGGTGTAGCGCAGCACGAAGGCCTTGCTGGCGGCGTACACGTTCATGTGAGGCAAAGGCGCGAAGGCCGCCGCGCTGGCCACCTGGATGATGCGGCTGCCACGCTCCATATGGGGTAGCGCCGCGCGGGTCGTGTCCACCAGGCCGCGGCAGTTCAGGTCGATCATGGCGTCCACGGCGGCGTCGGAGATGGTCTGCCAGTCGCCGAACTTCCCGAAGCCGGCGGCGTTCACGAGGAAGGTGACGTGCGGTTGCTCCTCGGCCAGCAGGGTGCGAATCTTCGCGATGTCGTCGGGGCTCGTGAGGTCGGCCACCACGGGGCGGCTCGGTGTGTCCAGTTCGGCACCCACCGCGGTCAGGGCCTCTTCCTTCCGCGCGATGAGCCACAGCTCGTCGGCTACTTGCTGGCGGTCGAGCTGCCGGGCGAACTCGCGCCCGATGCCCGACGACGCCCCGGTGATAAGGGCCACGCGCTTGCGAGATGATTCCATGACGACCGCCTTCCTGTTGCGGGTAACGACCTCAACCTATCAGTAATGGATCTGTTCCCGCGGGGCGAACGGCCAACCGTTACAATGATGTGGTTCTCCTATTCCGAAAGAAGTGATACCCATGGCTACCCCGACGGAGACAGCCGCAAAACCCGCGCCGCCCTTCGACACGTTCATCTTCGACTTGGACGGCACGCTGCTCGATACCCTGGACGATCTGATGGTGCTCACCAACGACGTGCTGGCCGAGGCAGGCATGCCGCCCCACACGCGGGAGGAAATCAACTCCTACGTGGGCAACGGCGGCCTGGCCCTCATCCGCCAGGCGGTGCCCGCGGGCACGCCCGAGGCGGTGGTCGACGAGGTGCACGAGCGCTGGAAGGCCGCCTACGACCGGTACCCCAACGACCTCACGAAGCCCTACCCCGGCGTGGAGGCCCTGCTGGCAGAGCTGCGCCGGCGCGGTTGCAAGCTGGGCATCCTGTCGAACAAGTTCGACGGCGGCGTGCAGTTCATCGTGAACAAGTGCCTGCCCGGCGCGGTGGACGCGGCCCACGGCGAAGGGGGCGTGCGGAACTTCCCGCGCAAACCCGCGCCCGAAGGGCTGTTGGCTACCATTGCCGAGCTGGGCAGCGTGCCCGAGCGCACGGTGTACGTGGGCGACTCGCCCGGGGACATCCACGTGGCCCGCAACGCCGGCTGCTACGCCGTGGGCGTGACCTGGGGCTACCACGACCCCGCCGACTTCGCCGCCGAGGGCTGGCCGCCGGATCTGCTGGCGAGCGACCCGGCCCAGATCGCGGCTTTGGCCCCCGAGGCGCGGTAGCTCGTGTCGCGGCGCACGAAACTCATCATCGCCTGGGGCGCCGTGGCGCTGTGGGCGGCGTTCATCTTCTTCATGTCGGCCCACACGGGTAGCGATTTCGATGGGGAGGGCCCGCTCGCCGCGGTGAAGCGCTGGCTTACGACCCTCGTGGCGCCCCTGTTCGGGCCCGATTCCGACGTGGTGAACGTGGCGGCCCACTTCTGCGAGTACGTGGTGCTCGGCGCGTTGCTCTTCGCAGCCCTGCGTGTGACGCGCCCGGAGGCTCGCTCCGCGGCGCTCGTCGCGGTTGCCATCGCCCTGGCCAGCGCCTACGGTGCCAGCGACGAGTTCCACCAACTGTTCGTCCCCGGCCGGATGTGTGACCCCGCCGACTGGCTCACCGACACGTTAGGCGCCACTTTGGGGGTGCTGCTGGCTGCTGCGGCGTTTCACGGGAAACATCACTGACCACTTCATCTATAATCAGCCCTGTTGTGAAAACTATCAGGCCCAACCAGGAGGCATCCCATGGCTGACATTCACTTCGGCACCGACGGCTGGCGCGCCATCATCGGCGAGGACTTCACGCCGGACAACCTCACCCGCGTCATCGACGCCGCCGCCCGTATCTTCAAGGAAGAGGCCGTGGCCGCGGGCCGCGACGCCGACGCGCCGGGCACGCTCATCGTCGGCCACGACTGCCGCCAGGATGCCCACGGCTACGCCGAGCTGGCCGCCCAGGTGGCCGCCGGCCACGGCTTCACCGTGCTGCTCACGGAAGACTACTGCCCCACGCCCACGCTGTGCTGGTCGGTGGCCCACAACGACGACGCCGTGGGCGGCATCATGCTCACGAGCTCCCACAATCCCGCCGAGTACCTGGGTGTGAAGCTGCGCATGGCCGACGGCGGCGCGAGCCCCGCCGAGTTCACCGACCGCGTGGAAGCGGTGCTGCCGGCAGAGCCTACCGACGTGCTCGGGCCCTTCCAAACCGCCGACCTCATGACCGACTACCTGGCGGCCCTGCGCGAGCTGGTGGATGTGGAGGCCATCCGCGGCGCCGGTCTGCGCGTGGTGTGCGACCCGCTCTACGGCGCCGGCCGCCACTACCTGGCCGACCTGCTGCGCGACATGGGCGTGGAGGTTGTGGAAATCCACAACGCGGAAGACCCCACGTTTGCGGGGCTACACCCCGAGCCCATCCAGCCCTGGGTGGACGAGGGCCTGGCGAAAGTGGGCGAGCTCGGCTACGACGCGCTGTTCATCAACGACGGCGACGCCGACCGCATCGCCGCCGGCGATTCTCGCGGCAACTACGTGAACGCCCACCGCATCATCACGCTGCTCACGAAGCACATGGTGGACCGCGGCGCCACGGGCCGCGTGGTGTCCACGGTGACGGCGTCGGCCATGCTCGACCGCATGTGCCGCAAGTTGGGCCTGGAGCTGGTGAGCACGCCCGTGGGCTTCAAGTGGATCTACGGCGAGATGGAGAAGGGCGGCGTGATGATCGGCGGCGAGGAGTCCGGCGGCATCGGCCTGCCCGATCACGTGAAGGAGCGCGACGGCCTGCTCATGGCCCTGCTGCTCACCGAGTGCATGGCCCAGTCGGGCAAGGACCTCGGCACGCTCGTGGACGAGATGCTGGAAGACATCGGCCGCTTGGAATTCGCCCGCCGCGGACTTTCCATTACGCCGGAGCAGATGGCCCGCTTCCGTGCGGAAACCGTGCCCACCTACACGGCCGACGAGGTGTGCGGCAAGCGCGTGCTGGACGTGGATCGCCGCGACGGCGTGAAGCTCTTGCTGGAAGGCGACGCCTGGGTGATGATGCGCCCGAGCGGCACCGAGCCTCTGGTGCGCGTCTACGCCGAGGCCGCCACCACCGACGAAGTGAACCAGCTTTTGGATGCCGCCGAGAAAGTAGTAACGAGCCTGTAAAGGCCCCAACCGCCGACCCGCCCTGCGCCCCGCGGCCCCTGGGACCCCGCGCCCCGCTCATCCCGCGTTCCCCCGGACCCCTCTGTGCGGAATCCGTACAAAGTGACGGATTCCGCACATCCGATGCGTACAAAGCAGAGCTTTTTACGCAGTTTGTTGTTGTGAGGCGTACAAAGTGACGGATTCTGCGCAGCGGGGAGGCGGCGGGGAGGCGAGGGTGCCCCAGGGCCGCAGGACGAAGGGGCTCCTATCGGAGCTTCTTCAGGAGGGCCCAGGCTTTTTGCTTGGACTCGGGGGTTTCCATAAGGCCTTCGAAGTCTTCGAAGATGACGGCGGTGCGGCCGAGGAGGCGGTTTTCGGCGTCCAGGGTAACCGGCGTGCGGTAGGCGGCCGAGAGCACTTCGGCGGCGAAGGCGTCGGCGGCGACGAGGGCCACGGGGTCCAGGCCCTCCACGATGGTGCGCACGTCCTCGGCGCCGAGGGTGCCGGCGGGGCCTTCCACGGTGATGAAGGCCAGCGGCGCCGCGCCGAATTCCAGGGAGGCGGCCGATTTCTCCAGAGCCGTTCGGGCCGCGTCGCCCAGGGGCGTCTCGCTGACCACCGCCAGGGCGCTCGTGGGCTCGCCGGTCACCTGGGTCCCGTACAGCATGAGCACCGATTCGCCCGTCACCTCGAACATGTTACTTTTCACGGAATAAATCACACTCCATCTTGCGCGCGCCCCGCCATTCGGGGTAAAACGTGTGCTGCACCTATATGGTAGACCATGGCGGGCGGGCGCGGACGCGCAGCGGGCGAGAAAACGCCGCATCCCCCTGGTTGCAAGGCGGCCGTGGGCCGCAGAGGCGAAGGCGGGGCCGCGGGCCCTCGTTCACAAGGAGGTTGCCATGTGCACCAATGGCGTTAACACCGGCCAGCTGGAAACGATGATCGACCAGATTGACGACCACATCAAGCTGGAGCGCCGCCACATTCACAACCTGGCCCACACCGCCGCTGACGCCGGCTTCACCACGGTGGGCGAGAAGCTGCACGCGGCCCAGCATCTGCTGGACGAGGTGCGTGCCGCCCTGGACGAGGCCAAGGACGCCATGGAAGACGACGCGGAAGAGGCCGCCGGCTTCACGGTGCAGCTCGTCTAGGCGGTTCCGATGAGCAACGATCTGGTCCGGTTCTCCGTGGCCATGCCCGAGGGCCTGCTGGTGGAGTTCGACCAGCTGGTGGCCCGGCGCGGCCTGGCGAAGAACCGCAGCGAAGTCGTGCGCGACCTGGTGCGCGACGCCCTGGTGGAAGAGGAGTGCTCCACGCCCGGCGCGGTGGTCATGGGCACGCTCACCATCGTGTACGACCACCATTCCAACGACCTGCAGGACAAGCTGCACACCATCCAGCACGACTATTTCGACAGCATCATTTCCACCATGCACGTGCACGTGGACCAGCATATGTGCCTGGAAGTGATCGTCATGCGCGGCGAAACGGGGCTCGTGCAGTCCGTCGCCAACCTCATTTTGGGCACCAAGGGCGTGAAGAACGGCAAGCTGGTCCTCACCACCACGGGAAGGCATTTGTAAACTTGTCCGGCGCCGGCCAGGGGGTATACCGCCATGCTCAAACAGTCCTCGCTTGGTGGAACAGGACGTTTAGTCCTGTTCCAGTCGCT
>CANPHS010000018.1 GCA_947573925.1 uncultured Enterorhabdus sp.
TTTTTGGCCTCGGGCCAGGGCTCCCAGAAGCCCGGCATGGGCGCCGACCTGCTGGACATCCCCGAGGTGGCCGACACCTTCGCCTGCGCCTCCGACATACTCGGCCGCGACGTGGCGGCCCTCGTGCGCGAGGCCGACGCCGAAGAGCTTGCCGACACGCGCAACGCGCAGATTGCCATCAGCGCCCTGTCCATCGGCATCGGGCGGGCGCTGGCGGCCCGGGGCATCGTGCCCGACGCGCTGTGCGGCTTCTCCCTCGGCCAGGTGTCGGCCCTGGCGCTCTCCGGCATGCTGGCGGTGCCGGACGCCTTCGCGCTCATCGCCGAGCGGGCTCGTCTCATGGGCGAGGCGGCCGACGCGAACCCTGGCGCCATGAGCGCCCTGCTGAAGACCACTCCGGAGGAAGCGGCCGCCCTGTGCG
Organism: uncultured Enterorhabdus sp.; assembly: GCA_947573925.1. Lineage (GTDB taxonomy): Bacteria > Actinomycetota > Coriobacteriia > Coriobacteriales > Eggerthellaceae > Adlercreutzia. Next base: position 422 of record CANPHS010000018.1, read on the forward strand.
AGCGCGTCTCCGAGGGAGACGTGCTCGTGCCCGCGAACCTGAACGGCGGCGGCCAGGTGGTCATCGCCGGCACGCCGGCGGCCGTGGCCCGGGCGGAGGAGGCATGGGCTGCCACCAAGGGCCGCTTCTCGCGCCTGGCCACGTCCGGCGCCTTCCACAGCCCGCTCATGGCGCAGGCCGCGGAGCCCTTCGCCGCCTACCTGGCCGGGGTGGAGTTCTCCGAGCCCGCCGTGCCGGTCATTGGCAACGTGCACGCCGCGCCGCTTTCGCCCGACACGGTGCGCGACGAGCTGGTGGCGCACCTCACGAGCCCCGTGCAGTTCGAGGCCAGCGTGCAGAAGCTTGCGGCGGCCGGGGGCGCCACCTTCGCCGAGGTGGGCTTCGGCGGCGTGCTGGCGGGGCTCGTGCGCCGCATAGACAAGGAGCTCGGCCGCGCCTGCATTCAGGATCGCGCCAGCTTCGACGCCTTCGTGGAAGCAAACGGAAAGTAGGATACCTATGACTGAGAACAACGAGCGCCGGGTGGCGGTGGTCACCGGATCGACCCGGGGCATCGGGCGCGAGATCGCCCGGGAGCTGGCGGCCGCCGGCATGAACGTGGTGGTGAACAGCTCCAGCGAGCGCAGCCTGCCGCAGGCGGCCGAGCTGGCCCGCGCCCTGGCCGACGAGTTCGGCGTGGAGGCGATGCCCGTGGCCGCCAACGTGGCCGACGAGGTGGAGGCGAACGCGCTCATCGACGCCGCCCTGGACGGGTTCGGACGCGTGGACGTGCTCGTGAACAACGCCGGCATCACGCGGGACGGCCTGGCCGCCCGCATGAGCGACGACGACTTCGACGCCGTCATCGACATCAACCTGAAGGGCGCCTTCCACTGCTGCCGCGCCGCCGCCAAGGCGATGATGAAGCAGCGCTGGGGCCGCATCATCAACATGTCCAGCGTGGTGGGCGTCTACGGCAACGCCGGCCAGGTGAACTACGCCGCCTCCAAGGCCGGCGTCATCGGGCTCACCAAGTCCCTGGCAAAGGAGCTGGCGAAGCGCAACATCACCGCCAACGCCGTGGCCCCCGGCTTCATCGCCACGGACATGACCGACGCGCTAACCGATGCCCAGCGCGAGGCCATCACGGGCCGTATCGGCTGCGGCCGCCTGGGCGAGCCGGCCGACATCGCGCATCTGGTGCGCTTCCTCGCCTCGGACGAGGCGTCCTATATTACCGGTCAGGTCATCTGCGTGGACGGAGGAATGTCCCTATGACGAACGAGAACCCGAACGCGACGAGCACCCGCCGCCCCGACGGCACCCACCGCGTGGTCATCACCGGCGTCGGCGCCGTGACGCCCGCCGGCGTGGGCGTGGAGGCCCTGTGGGACACGCTCATGGCGCGGGGCTGCTGCATCGAGCCCATCGAGCGCTTCGACACCGCGGAGTACGAGGTGCGCATCGGCGCCGAGGTGCGCGACTTCGACGGCACCGAGCACGGGCTTTCCAAGAAGGAGGCCCGGCGCTTCGAGCGCTTCGTGCAGTACGCCATCGTGGCCGCCGACGAGGCCCTGGCCCAGTCGGGCCTCACGGTGACCGACGAGAACCGCGACCGCATCGCCGTGGTGTTCGGCACGGGCATCGGCGGCATCGATGAGCTGCAGAAGAGCTTCGCCACCCTGGAGGAGAAGGGTCCCAAGCGGGTGAACCCCCTGTTCATCCCCACGATGATCGGGAATATCGCCGCCGGGAATTTGGCCATCCGCTACGGCATGCGCGGCGAATGCCTGAACGTGGTGACCGCCTGCGCCACCGGCGCCCACTGCATCGGCACGGCCCTGCGCGACATCCGCCACGGCTACATCGACGCGGCGCTCGTGGGCGGCACCGAGGAGTCCGTGAGCCCCATCTGCATCGCCGGCTTCACGAACCTGTCGGCGCTGACCCGGGCCGAGGACCCCAAGCAGGCGTCCCTGCCCTTCGACGCCCGCCGCGGCGGCTTCGTGGCCGGGGAGGGCGCCGGGGCGCTGGTCATCGAGTCGCTGGAGAGCGCCCTGGCCCGCGGCGCTGCGCCCATCGCCGAGATCACCGGCTTCGGGTCCACGGGCGACGCCTACCACATGACGGCCCCCGACCCGGAGGCGTCGGCCATCACGGCCGCTATGGCGGCTGCGCTCGCCGAGGGCGGCTTCACCGCGGCCGATTTGGGCCATCTGAACGCCCACGGCACCGGCACCCCGGCCAACGACGCCACGGAGTCCAAGGCGCTCGCGAACCTCATGGGCGACGCAGAGGCGGCCGCCGCAGTGCCGGTCACCTCCATCAAGGGCACCACGGGCCACATGCTCGGCGCCGCCGGGGCCGTGGAGGCCATCGTGTGCGCCCTGTCCGTGGCCCGCGACGCCGTGCCCCCCACGGCCGGCTTCGCCGAGCCCGCCGAGGACTGCCCGGTGGCCGTGGTCACCGAGGCTGTCACCGACTACCCGCAGAAGGTGGCCCTGTCCACCTCGCTCGGCTTCGGCGGCCACAACGCCGCCCTGGCCTTCTCGCCGTACAAGGGGTAGGGAAAGGTTTGCAGGTTGACCGTAGGGAAAGGGCTCTGCCCTTTCCGCTCGGCCGGGAAAGACAGTCGTTGCGGATCGAGCGGCAAGGGCAGAGCCCTTGCCCTACGGAACGGGTAGGAACGTTCAGCATGAATTGCTGGCAGAAGGAGTGAACATGGCTGAGGAAACTATGCCGGCGCTGCCCTGGGGGCGCGAGGTCATCGAGGGCATCCTGCCCCACCGCGACCCGTTCGTGTGGGTGAGCCGCGTGACGGACATCGAGCCGGGACAGTCCATCGTCGCCGAGCTGGACGTGCCCGCCGACCTGGACATCTTCCGCGGGCACTTCCCCGATCACCCGGTGCTGCCCGGGGTCATCATCATGGAGGCCTTGGCCCAGGCCGCCTCCATCGCCATGCTGCAGGCCCCCGAGCTGCGCGGCCACATCGGATTTCTCGCCGGCATCGACGGCGCGAAGTTCCGTCGCCAGGTGGCTCCCGGCGACGTGCTCACCCTGCGCGGGCGCATCGTGAAGGCGTCGAAGCGCCTGGTGGTGGCCGAGGTGGAGGCGTCCGTGGACGGCGAGGTGGCCGCCACGGCCACGCAGAAGTACGTGCTCGCCTAAGGCGCGCAAGCGAGAAGGATCGAACATGGCTAAGCAGGCATCCAAGTACATCAGCTTCGACAGCGAGGGCCACCGCCTGGCCGAGGCCCCCGCGCCGGCCCCCGAGGCTCCGGCGGCGCCCGAGGCCGACACGTCGCTGAAGGCCGCCGTGGCCTACGCCCTGGACGCCATCGTGGACGCGGCGAGCGCCCTGCCCGAGGCCACCGCCGCCCTCATCGGGCCCGCGGCCAAGGCCGAGCCCGCCGACCCCGAGGAGGCCACGCTCACTGTGAGCGGGGACGTGCGCTCCACCATCGGCGACGACTTCGTCGTGGTTCCGGCCGCCGCCGACGCGCGGCCCCGGGCCCTGGTGGTGGCCTCGGCCAAGAACGCCCGGGCCTTCGTGGGCCCCATGGAGCAGGCCGGCCTCGACGTGGTGTTCGCCACCGTGGACAACCGGTCGCTGGACGGCTTCGCCCGGCGCCAGCTGCCCACCTACAACCTGGGCAACACCACGGCGGCGGTAAGCGCCGACGCGCTGGCCGGCAACATCTACACGGTGCTGTCGGCCGTCAAGGAGTGCGGCGCGTCGCTCATCTTCATCGACAGCCCCACGGCGCCCCTGGCCGCCGACGAGTACTTCCTGCGCCACGCCCGCAAGCGCGGCCTGCGCGTGTTCGCCCCGGCCGCCGAGGGCACCCAGCTCATGGGCTGGGTGGAGCTTCTGCCCGCCACGGCCCCCGCCGAGCCGGCGGTCGCCCCCTGGGAGAGCGCCGCCCCGGCCCCCGCCGACGATGACGAGGGCCCCACCCACTGGCGCCGCTGCCACGCCTGCAAGCTCTTCTTCGACAAGGAGGAGATCATCGCCGAGGGCTTCACCTGCCCGGCCTGCGGCACGCTCCAGCGCATCCGCTCCGACGAGCGGCTGGCCCTCATCGTGGACGACGGCTCCTTCGAGGAGTGGAACGCCTCCATGCCCGATTCCAACCCGCTTAACTTCCCCGGCTATCCCGAGAAGGTGGCCGACCAGCGCGAGAAGAGCGGCCTAGCCGAGGCCGTGCGCACCGGGCGGGCCGCCATCGCCGGTCTGCCCGTGGCCATCGGCGTCATGGAGTCCGGCTTCTTCATGGGCTCCATGGGGCACGTGGTGGGCGAGAAGGTGGCCGCGCTCATGGACCGCGCCGTCGAGGAGCGTCTGCCCGTGGTGGTGTTCTGCGCCTCGGGCGGTGCGCGCATGCAGGAGGGCCTCACCTCGCTCATGCAGATGGCGAAGGTGTCCTGCGCCGTGGAGCGGCTGGGGAAGGCGAAGCTGCCCTTCATCACCGTGCTCACCGACCCCACCACCGGCGGCGTGACCGCGTCCTTCGCCATGCAGGGCGACATCATTCTGGCCGAGCCCGGGGCGCTCATCGGCTTCGCGGGCCAGCGGGTCATCCGCGACACCATCAAGCAGGAGCTGCCCGAGGGCTTCCAGACGGCGGAATTCGCCCTGGAGCACGGGCTCATCGACGCCATCGTGGAGCGCCCCCGGCTGCGCAGCGTGCTAGCCCAGCTTCTGGCCGTGCACGCCCCGGCCGACGATCCGGGCCGCATCGTGACCTACCACAGCGTGATGGACGCCCTGGAGGTGGGCGCCGGGGCCTACGGCACGGTGTCGGTGGCCCCCGAGGCCCGCATCGTGGGCGAGCGCATCCGCGCCGAGGAGGCGGCCGGCGGGTTCCTCCGCAACCTGGCCGGGGCCGTGCCCGTGGTGGGCGGCCTGCTGCGCGGCACCGACGAGGGCGACGAGGACGCCGCCCGGGCCGCCGAGCGCCGCGAGCTGGACCGCCACGCCCGGCGCGAGGCCAAGCGGGCCGGCATCGAGGGGGATCCCGTGGCCGGCAGCGCCTGGGAGTCCGTGCAGATCGCCCGCAACGTGCACCGCCCCACGGCGCGGCGCTACATCGACGGCATCGTGGAGGGCTTCGTGGAGCTGCACGGCGACCGCGCCTTCGCCGACGACGGCGCCATCCTGGCCGGCGTGGGCTGGATCTCCGGGCACCCCGTGACGGTGATCGCCCAGGAGAAGGGCGTGAATTTGGCCGACCGCGTGGCCCGCAACTTCGGCTGCCCCCAGCCCGAGGGCTACCGCAAGTCGCTGCGGCTCATGGCCCAGGCCGAGAAGTTCGGCCGCCCCATCCTGTGTCTGGTGGATACCCAGGGCGCCTTCTGCGGCACCGAGGCCGAGGAGCGGGGCCAGGGCAACGCCATCGCCGACAACCTGGTGTTCATGGCCGGCCTCACCGTGCCGGTGGTCAGCGTGCTGCTCGGCGAGGGCGGTTCCGGCGGGGCGTTGGCGCTGGCCGTGGCCAACCGCGTGGCCATGCAGGAGCACGCCGTGTACTCGGTGCTCTCGCCCGAGGGCTTCGCCTCCATCCTGTGGAAGGACCGCACCCGGGCGCCCGAGGCCGCCGAGGTCATGCAGATGAACGCCGCCGCGGTGCTGGCCGGCGGCATCATCGACGCGGTCATCCCGGAAGGGGAGGGCCCGGCCCACGAGAACCCCGAGGCCGCCGTCGCGGCCGTGCGCGACTACGTGAAGGAAGCCTACAAGGAGCTCGCCGCCCTCACCCCCGACCAGCTGGTGGCCCAGCGCCAGGAGCGCTTCGCCCGGTTCTAGGGGCTGGGGCCATCGCGCGAAATAACCTTCCCGCAACGTCTGGCGCGGGCGCCCCAACGGGTGCCCGCGTTCGTTTATGCTGGGGGTTGTCGCGATGTCGTCGATGGGAGCAGCTATGCATATGGGACCGCGGAAGGTTATCTGGATCGCCGGCGCCACGGGGCGCATCGGGCAGGCCGTCGAGCGTCTGCTCGACCACGGCGACTACGTCATCATCACCACCGACACCGAGCTGGATGTGACCGACCACGAGGCGGTGCTCCAGTACGTGTCCATCAACCGGCCCAACATCGTCATCAACTGCGCCGCCATGGCCGACGAGGCCGCCTGCGAGGCGAACCCCGTGGAAGCCTACCGCGTGAATGCCATGGGGGCGCGCAACCTGGCCGCGGCCGCCTGGTCGGTGGGGGCCTCCATCGTGCAGCTGTCCACCGACGACGTGTTCTCGGGGAAGGAGCGCGGCAGCTACAACGAGTTCGACGCCGTGCTGCCCCGGGACAACGCCTACGCGAAGTCGAAGATCGCCGGGGAGAACTTCGTGCGCGAGCTGAACCCCAAGCACGTCATCGTGCGCTCGAACTGGGTGTACGGGGCCGAGCCGGGCTACTGGTTCGCCGAAGTGCTGGAATGCGGCCGCACGGGCACGCCCCTGGCCGTGCCGGCCAACCAGCTGTCGTCGCCCACGTCGGTGACCACTTTGGCCGCCTGCATCGTGGCCCTCATCGAGAGCGAGGAGTACGGCCTGTTCCACGTGGCCGACGAGGGCGTGGTGAGCCGTTACGACTTCGCCTGCACGGTGCTGAAGCTGGCCGGGCTTCCCGCCGACTGCCTGCGCCCCGAGAATGACCCGGAGGAGGCCCGCACCGTCAACCTGGTGAACCTCATGCTCTCCATGACCGGCATCTACACCATGCCCACCTGGCAGGACGACCTGCACGACTACATGGCCGCCCACGACCTGTTGGCCTAGGGGCGCGCCGTGGAATTCACCAACCACTTGCAGCCGACCGAAGAGGAGCCGGACGAGGAGGCCGCCGGCCAGCGCCGCCGTCTGCCGCGCCTGGGGCTGACGAGCCGCATCCTCCTCGCCCTGGTGCTGGGGCTCGCCGTCGGCGTCGTCTTCCACTACCTGGTGCCCGCCGGGCCCGTGCGCGACGAGGTGTTCGTGGGCGGCATCTTCTACCTGCTCGGCCAGGGGTTCATCCGCCTCATGCAGATGCTCGTGGTACCGCTCGTGTTCTGCTCCATCGTGTGCGGCGCGGCGGCCATCGACACGAAGACCCTGGGCTCGGTGGGGCTCAAGACCCTCGGGCTCTATCTGCTCACCACGGCCGTGGCCATCACGCTGGCCCTCGGCGTGGGCAACCTCATCAACCCCGGCGAGGGGGTGGACATGTCGTCGCTGGGGGCCACGGCCGCAAGTGACGCCGCCCCGCTCGACGAGGCGGCCGGGACCAACGTCGCCGACACGCTGCTGAGCATCATCCCGAAGAACCCCATTGCGTCGCTGGCCAACGGCGACATGCTGCCGCTCATCTTCTTCGCCCTGTTCACGGGCATTGTGCTGGCTCGCCTGGGGCGGCGGGTGGAAACGGTGCACAGCTTTTTCGTGCAGTTCAACGACATCATGATGGAAATGACCTCCCTCGTGATGAAGGTGGCGCCCCTGGGCGTGTTCTGCCTGTTGGCCCGCACCTTCGCCAACGTGGGCTTCGAGGCGTTCCTTCCCATGCTGAAGTACATGGGCGGCGTGCTTCTGGCCCTGGGGCTGCAGCTCTGCGTGACCTACATGGTGCTGCTGTGGCTGTTCGCCCGCATGAGCCCGCTCATGTTCCTGCGGAAGTTCTTCTCCGTGGCCGCCTTCGGGTTCTCCACGGCCACCTCCAACGCCACCATCCCGCTGAACATCGAGACCCTGGAGAAGAAGATGGGCGTGGACCGGCGCATCTCGTCGTTCACCATTCCGCTCGGGGCCACCATCAACATGGACGGCACCGCCATCATGCAGGGCGTGGCCGTGGTGTTCACGGCCCAGCTGTTCGGCGTGCCCTTGGGCCCGGTGGAGTACGCCACGGTCATCGCCACGGCGACGCTCGCCTCCATCGGCACGGCCGGGGTGCCGTCGGTGGGGCTCATCACGCTGTCCATGGTGTTCAACGCCGTGGGGCTGCCGCTGGAGGGCATCGCGCTCATCATGGGCATCGACCGCATCCTGGACATGTGCCGCACGGCCGTGAACATCACCGGCGACGCCGTGGTCACCTCCATTGTGGCCAAGCAGGCGGGCCGCGTGGACATGAGGGTGTTCCGCGACCCGGATGCCGGCCGCGAAGTGGACGACGTGCGTCTGGCTGTGCACCAGTAGGCGGCCGCGCGGGCCCGAGGCGCGACAGGCGGCCGCGCGGGCCCGGGGCGCGGCAGACGGCCCCGGGAGCGCGGGCGCAAGCGGAAGGGCTCGGGAGCGCTGGCGCAAACAGAAGGGCCGCCTCAAGGGCGGCCCGGGCGACGTGCGGTATCGGCGCTTTCTACAGCATGGTGGCGCGAAGCTCTTCGGGGGTCATGGGCGAGAGCTGGGCCGGGGCGATGTCGAAGATGGTGCGGGCGCCGGCCTCGCCGCTCTCGGCCATGCGCCAGCAGGCGCGGGCGCAGGCGGCCAGCACGCTTCCGGTGAACTCGGGGTTGGAATCTAGCTTGAGCGAGTACTCGATGACGTGGGTGTTCTCGCCCGCGGCGCCGGTGGTGCCGGTGCGGATGACCGAGCCGCCGTGCGGGATGCCGGCGTGGTCGCGGTCGAGCTCCTCCTGGGTGACGAAGGTGACCGTGGTGTCGTAGTCGGCGAAGTAGTTCGGCATGGTCACGATGGCCTCTTCGATAGCGGCCTCATCAGTGCCCTCCTCGGCCACCACGTAGCACTCGCGGGTGTGCTTGTCGCGGGTGGAAAGCTCGGGGTTCGCGCCGGAGCGCACGGCCTCCAGCGCCGCGGGCACGGGCACGGTGTACTGGCGGGCGTCGGCCACGCCGGGGATGCGGCGGATGGCGTCGGAATGGCCCTGGGACACGCCGCGGCCCCAGAAGGTGTAGTCGGCGCCGTTGGGCATGATGGCGTTCGCGTAGACGCGGCTCACCGAGAACATGCCCGGATCCCAGCCGACGGAGATGACGGCCACGTGGCTCGACTCGCGGGCGGCGGCGTCCACGGCGGCGAAGTGGGCCGGGATGTTCGCGTGGGTGTCGAAGGAGTCCACCACGTTGTAGAGCGCGGCGGCCATGGGCGTCTGCTCGGGCAGGTCGGTGGCGGAGCCGCCGGCGAGCACGAGCACGTCGATGTCATCGGTGTGGGCGGCCAGGTCGGCGGCGTTCCATACGGCCACGTTCTCGCCGTAGGGGTGCACGCTCGCCGGGTCGCGGCGGGTGAACACGCCCACCAGTTCCATGTCGTCGTTGGCGGCGACGGCCAGCTCGACGCCGCGTCCGAGGTTGCCGTAGCCGAGGATGCCGATGCGGATGGGGTTCAAGGTTGCCTCCTTGCAAGGTCGTTGGTTCCGAAGGGCGGCGCCGGGTCCGTCCGGGCCTTAGCGGGGAAGGCCGCGCCGTCGTGGTCTGGAGCCATTATCCCGTACCGCCGGTCGCGCCGGTACAGATCCGTGGTGGCCGTTACGAGGATTTAACGGAGCGGCGCTTTGGCGGCGCGGCGCGGACCGCTCGCCGCGGGCCGGAGGCACCGGGCGCTGCGTCGGGTGGGGTGCGGGAGCCGGGAGGGGGCCGCTCGCCGCCCCGCGGTCCCGGCTCGGTCCCGGGCGTTCGCCGCGGGCCGGTGCGGGAGCGCCCTCGTCGTCGCCATGGGTGGGGATGCGCAGGGTGAACACGGTGACGCCGCGCTCGCTGGCCGCCTCGATGTCGCCGTGGTGGGCCACGACGATCTCGCGGGCGATGGCGAGCCCCAGCCCCGCCCCGCCCGAGCGGGTGGTGCGGGCGCCGTCCTCGCGGTAGAACTTTTCGAAGATGCTCTCCAGGTGGGCCTGGGAAATCTCGCGGCCGCGGTTGGCCACGGTGATGGTGGTGAGGCGGGCGTCCTGCCGCGCTGCCAGGGCGATAACGGAGTTCGGGTCGGCGTAGGCCACGGCGTTGCGCAGCACGTTGCCGAGCGCCCGGGCCAGCTTGTCCGGGTCCACGAAGAACTGGTCGGGGGCGGCCACGTCGATGGAGATGCGGATGTTGCGGGCCGAGGCCTCGGGGAAGAACGCCTCGGCCACCTGCTGGCAGAACAGGCGCACGCCGATGGTCTCGCGCTCGATGGGAATGGCCGACAGGTTGTAGCGGGTGATCTCGAAGAACTCGTTGATGAGGGATTCCAAGCGCTCGGCCTTGGTGTAGGCGATGTCGGCGTACTTGCGCAGGGTGTCCCGGGGCAGATCGGTGGTCTCGCGCAGCAGGTCCAGGTAGCCGAGCACCGAGGTGAGGGGCGTGCGGATGTCGTGGGCCAGATAGGCCACCAGCTCGTTCTTGCGCTGCTCGGCCGCCTTCGCCGCCCGTTCGTCGGCCAGGGACTGAGAGCGCATGACCGCCAGCTCGTTGCGGGCGATGGACAGGTCGGCGGGCAGCTCGATGGGGGCGTTCTTGTCGGCCAAAAGCTTCCCCACGGCCCCGGACAAATCGTCGAAGTAGCGCAGCGATTTGTTCAGCGAGCGGAAGATGATGATGAGCCAGCCGGCCACGAACACGAGCGCCGCCAGGGGCAGCTTGAAGGACTTGACGAAGGTGTAGGTGGCCACGTCGCGGATGGCGTAGACGCCGTCGGCGTTCTGCTCGATCTGCCAGACGGGGTGGTCGTCGGCGAGGCCCAGGGCCCGGGCCTCGTCGGCCACGGGCAGGTTCAGCCAGGCCTCATAGGCCTGCTCCTGGGAGGTGCGGTAGGCCTCGCGCAGGATATCGTCGAGGGCCGTCTGGTCGTAGCCCATGAGGGCGGTCGAGGCGAGAATCTGCGTGACCGTGTCCTGGTCGGTTTCCGGGGGCAGAAGCGGCGAGGGGGTGGCCAGGGCGAGGGAGAGCTCCTGGATGGAGGACGACGCCCGCAGCGCGGCCATGGCCTCGGCGGCGCTCGCCTCGGCGGCCTCGATGTCCTCGGCGGCGAGGATGGCCGTGTAGCCGACGAGGGACACGGGGGCGGGCTTCGGGGTGGCGCTCTTGTTCGTGGAATCGTCCACCCACTCCTTCTCGCCGTCGGCAACCACCTCGGCATCGACGCCCGCCGCAGCCGAGACGTTGCCGGAAACCCCCGCGTTCTCCGCCTCCTTCGCGGCCCGATCCTTCGCGGCGTCCTCCTCCTCGGGCACCGTGCCCGTCGCGGCGAACTCGGCGATGGCGGCTTCCATGGCGTCCACCTCGCCCTGCACTTCCTGGATGCTGCCGGCCTCGGCGGGGTAGCCCATCTCGACGAACTCGGTCACGGTCCAGGGGAAGGGGTTGCCCTCGCCCAGGAAGCCCTGGTCGGCCAGCTTCTGCCGGAACTGCTCCGACGAGTTCAGCGTGCGCCACGACGAGGTGGAGTCGGCCACGTAGTCGGCCAGGGGCGGCACGATGAAGGCCTGGAAGGTGACGCAGGCGAGGGCGAAGGCGCCCGAGAACAGAACCAAATTGCGCAGCAGGCCGCCGATGACCCGGCGGCGCAGCACCTGGGCCTGCTCGCTTTTAAGCGCCATGGGGGCCGCCGGGGTTGCCGCGCAACTTGTAGCCCACGCCCCAGGCCGTCTCGATGAAGGCCGTGGAGCTGTCGATGGCGGCGAGCTTCTTGCGCAGCCGCCGGATGTGCACCATGACGGTGTTGGCCGCGGCGTCGTCGAAGCGCTCGTGCCAGGCCCCTTCGAACAGGTCGGCGGCCGACACGGGGGAGCCGGCCGACTGGGCCAGAATGGCCAGGATGGCGAATTCCTTCGGCGTGAGCTGGAGCTGCTCGCCGTGGAGCGTGGCCAAGTGCGTGCGCAGATCCACTTCCACGGCGCCCGCGGCAATGAGGGTGGAGTCGGCCGGGGCCGGGGCCGCGGCGCGGCGGCGCAGGCGGGCCTTCACCCGGGCCACCAGCTCGCGGGGGCGGAAGGGCTTGGTGACGTAGTCCTCGGCGCCCAGGGTGAAGCCCACCACCTGGTCGGCCTCCTCGTCCTTCGCCGAGAGGAAGATGACGGGGATGTCGCGCATCTGCCGGGCCCGCACGCACAGCTCGAAGCCGTCGATGCCGGGCATCATGATGTCCACGATGGCCAGGTCGAAGGGGGTGCGGGCGAGCATGTCGAGGGCCGCCTGCCCGCTGTAGCAGGCGAGCGCGTCCATGCCCTCGGCCACCAGCAGGTTCACCACCAGATCGGCGATGGCCTGCTCGTCGTCGACCACCAATATGTGAGCGCGTTTCTCCATGGGCCCATGGTACACGATTCCGCCGATCGCCGCAGGGCTGATCGGCCGTGCGGGCAGGGGGTTCAGGAAAAGTTAAGGTCCCTGAGCGAAACGTCAGCAAATGCTATGGGACGCGTAAGCGGGGCGCTCGGTAAGGTGGGGGGCAGGCGAACAAAGGAGAGTGAGTGCGGATGACGAGGGAGCGCGCGATGACTGAGGGAGCGACGTACGGGCTGCGGCTCGTGCCCGTGGTGGGCGCTGTGGGGCTGGCGGTGTTCCTGCTCATCGCCGCGTTCCAGCTGGCCGACATCTACCTGGGAGAGCATCCGGGGCCGGTGGCGGTGGGCGGTGCCGCGCCGGCGGCCGCTCCCGTCGCTGATGCCTCGGCTCAGAGCACGCCCCGCGACCAATGGCGGGCCGGGGAGGTTCCCTTCCTGTACCAGACCGACCCCGCCTGGAGCGGCGAGCCCTATGCCGGCTCGAACGTGGCCGAGGCCGGTTGCGGCCCCACGAGCCTGGCCATGGTGTACGTGGCGCTCACGGGGCGCGACGACTACGACCCGCCGGTCATGGCCGCCTTCAGCGAGGCCGGCGGCTACGTGGAAGACGGCCTCACGGCCTGGCGCCTCATGACCGACGGCGCGGCCGAGCTGGGGCTTGCGTCCCGCGAGGTGCCGGCCGACGCGTCCCGCCTGCTGGCCGAGCTTGAGGCCGGGCATCCCGTCATCTGCTCGGTGGGCCCGGGCGACTTCACTGAGACGGGGCACTTCCTCGTGCTGGCCGGCGCGACCGACGACGGCCAGCTCGTGGTGCACGACCCCAACAGCCCCGCCAACAGCGCCCGCACCTGGGGCGCCGACCGCGTGCTGGCCCAATGCCGCAACCTCTGGGCCTTCGAAGTGGGGTGAAACGCAACAAAAACGACGTTTGGGCGACAGGTGAGGGCAAAAAATATGTCGTCCAGGCTTCCAAAGGCTGTCTTTGAGTTCGTTTTGGGTGTCTGCGCTGGCATCCATGACTTTTCGTGTCGCCCAAACGTCGTTTTTGTCGCTCAACGTCTTCTGTGGAGTGCCCCTGCTCATTTGATGGGCGCAACGCTCAGGTTTCCCGGTGCGTTAGAATGGCCTCACGTATTCTCCCGGGAAAGGAGGCCGCTGTGGATCAGTTCTCACCGATGCCATTCGCGTCCCAATCGCCGCAGCCCGCACCACAACCCGTTGCGTCCCAGTCTGCGACTGCGCCTGCGCTCCAACCCGTGCCTGCACCTGCGCCCGTGCCCCAACCTGCGGCCGCGCCCGCGCCGCAACCCGCGCCGGCGTTGTGGTGCCAGAATCTCACGAAGGCCTACGGGCCGAATCTGGCCCTCGACCGGTTCAACATCTCGGTGCCCGCGGGCCGCATCGTGGGGCTTTTGGGCCCCAACGGTTCCGGCAAGACCACCCTGCTGAAGATGATCGCCGGCGTGGCCCATCCCAGCGAGGGCGTCATCCGGGTGTGCGGCCGGCCCGTGGGGCCCGAGTCGAAGGCGCTCGTGTCCTACCTGCCGGAGCGCCCCTACTTCCCCCGGTCCATGCGGGTGCGCGAGATGATTGCCTACTTCGCCGATTTCTATGCCGACTTCGACGTCGCCATGGCCCACGACATGCTGGCCCATCTGGGCGTGGACCCGGCGGCGGTGTGCTCGGCGCTTTCCAAAGGCACGGTGGAGAAGGTGCAGCTCGTGCTGGTCATGGCCCGGCACGCGGCCCTCTACCTGCTCGACGAGCCCATCGGCGGCGTGGATCCGGCGGCCCGCGACTACATCCTGTCCACCATCATCCGCGGCTACCGGCCCGGCGCCACCATCGTGCTCTCCACCCACCTGGTGCGCGATGTGGAGACGGTACTCGACGACTTCATCCTGCTGCGCTACGGAACCATGCTGCTGCACGCCCCGGTGGCCTACGTGGCCCAGGAGAAGGGCACCACGCTGGACGCCTATTTCCGAGAGGAGTTCCGATGCTAGGGAAGCTGTTCTCCTACGAGCTGCGGGCGCTGTGGAAGCCGGCGCTCATCATGCTGGCCGTCATGGTAGTGGCGGGACTGGCCGGTACGGCGTGCCTCGGCGGGGCCCTGGCCGCAAGCGACGCGGCCGGTTACGGCTCGGGCTACGTCACCCACGCCGCCCTGTCCGCCAACGCCACGGTGGTGCTGTTCATGGGGGCGCTGTTCTGCGGCTTTCTCGTGTGGGCGGCCGTGGCGGCCCTGTACGTGTTCGTGGCCATGCGCTTCTACCGCACCATGTTCACCGACGAGGGCTACCTCACCCTCACGCTGCCCGTGCGCACCGGCACGCTCGTGCTGGCGAAGTTCTGGGCCGCCTACCTGCTTTTGGCGGTGTTCGCGCTCGGGGCCACGATGCTGTACGCGCTCATGGTGGCCACGATCAGCGGGGGCGATGCGGACGCGGTGTCCGGCGTGCTCTCGATCACGGGCGGCTGGTTCGCCTTCGTGGCCGACGGCGATGTTGCCAGCGTCGCCCTCGGCGTGGTGAACACCTTGGTGACCTGCGCCTACGCCCTGGGCCTCGCCTTCGGGTCGCTCACGCTGGGCGCCTGGTGGGCCCGGCGCCACAAGGTGGCCGCCGCCGTGGGCATCTACCTGGGCGTGGGCTGGCTGCTGTCGCTCGTGTTCTCCATCGCCGGGGTGCTGGCCATGACCGGCGACGTGGCCTCGTGGGACTTCGCCCTGGCCGCCGTGTCCGTGGCCCAGCTGCTGCTGAACGCAGCCGTGGCCGCGGGGGCGCTCGCCCTCTCGGCGCTGCTCGTGCGCACCAAGGTGGATTTGAACTAGGGCGCCGCTCGGCGCGGCCGTCCGGCGCTGTGGCGGAAGATTTTCCCCGACCTTAGCTGGCAGCTAATGAAACCGGGGACGATAACCGATAGCCTTACCCCTTGTCTATGAGGAGAAACTTTCTTGAGAGAAGGGAATCGCTATGGAGAAGAAACCGACCTCGGGCTTGGCGGTGACCGGCCTCGTGCTGGGAATTATCGCGCTGTTCAGCTCGTTCGTGCCGCTGCTGAACGTGCTGTCGTTCCCCTTTGTGCTGCTGGCCATCATCTTCGGTGCCATCGGCCTGTGGCAGACGGCGAAGGGGAAGAAGGCCGGCCGCGGCCTCGCCATCGCCGGCCTAGTGCTCGGCGTGCTGGCGCTGCTGGTGACCGTGGCCATGTACGGCGGCGCGGCCGCTTCTGTAGATGAGGGCGCGTCGGGCGAGCCGGCGGCCGAGCAGTCAGCGGAAGGCGGCGCCGAGCCTGCACAGCAGACCGAGGCCCAGGCCGACTTCGGCGCCACCATCGACGGCTGCCGCGTGACCGAGGACTACGAGGGCAAGCCGGTGGCGGTGATCACCTACACCTTCACGAACAACTCCGACAAGGACACGAGTTTCGCCGTGGCCCTGCACCCCCAGGTGTTCCAGGACGGCGTTGAGCTGAACACGGCCATCGGCACCGATTGGGATTCCGAGAAGTACTTGAAGGACGTGAAGCCGGGCTCGTCGTCCACGGTGGAAATCGGGTACCAGCTGGAAGGCGAGAGCGACATCACCGTGGAAGTGACCGAGCTTATCAGCTTCGACGACACCGTGCTGGCCGAGCAGACGTTCTCGGTGGCCTAGGGCCGCACGTCTGCGGCGCCGTGCCGCGCCCCGGTGGCGTGACGGCCGGGGCGCGGCTACAATACCGGTGGAACCCATGGGACGGAAAAGGAGAAAGAAGCGCGTGGAGGAACCGCTGACCGAGGACATGCTGGCCGAGCTGGTGGACGCGCCCGATCCGCGGGCCTTCATCGGCCGGGCGGACGTGGGGGAGCGCGATTTGGCCCCGTACCTGAACCAGCTGCTGGAGGAGCGGGGCCTGCGCCGGGCTGCCGTGGTGCGGGCCGCGGGGCTGAACGAGACCTTCGGCTACCAGATATTCACCGGCGCCCGGCGGGCTTCCCGGGACAACCTGCTGAAGATCGCCTTTGCCCTGGGCCTCACGCTGCGCGAGACCAACCGGCTTCTGCAGGCCGGGGGCGCGAACGGGCTGTACTGCAAGAACCGGCGCGATGCCATCGTCATTTTCGCGATCACCCATGGCTACACCCTGCAAAAGACCGAAGAGGAGCTGTACCGCTTCGGCGAGGAGACCATCGGCTAGGCGCCCGCGTTTCCGACGCCGCCGTCGGCCGTTGCCGCCCCGTTGGAATCGGGGCGCGTCAGACGCGATGTGGGCCCAGGTGGAGCGTTCCTTTGGTACCATGGCCCCTATGGAAAACGATCCCTTGGCGACATATCTGGATGCCCTGGCCCGCGACGACTGCTACCGGGTGGAGCGGGTGCTGAAGGCCTCGGCTCACGAGACGACCGAGGTGGTGTACTTCGTGGGGGCCAACGAGGCGGAACTCGGCCCCTTCGTGCGCAAGCGTATCAGCGGCCAGGTGCCCCTCGGCGGCGCCTACGCCATGTTGTGGGAAGCCCAGCGGGCCGGACGGCGCTTCCGCCACGTGCCCCGCATCTACGACGTGCACGAGCGCGACGACGACCTCGTGGTGGTGATGGAATACGTGGCCGGCCGCACCCTGCGGGAAGTGGTGTACGAGCGCGACGCTTCGGTGGATTTGGCCCGGGCGCTGTTTCCGGCCCTGTGCGACGGGGTGAGTGAGCTGCACGAGGGGTTCGCCGTGCCGCTCATCCACCGCGATTTGAAGCCGAGCAACATCGTGGTGAACGACGGGGGCCTCACCATTATCGACTTCGGCATCGCCCGGCCGTTCCGTGCCGGGGCCGAGACCGACACGGCCCATTTCGGCACCCGCTCCTACGCGCCGCCCGAGCAGTTCGGCTATGGGCAGACCGACGAGCGCAGCGACGGGTACGCCTTAGGGATGCTGCTGTACTACCTGGTCACCGAGCGCGACCCGTCGCCGGCGGTGGCCACGGGCGGTTTCGCGGGCCCGGAGGTGCCCGCCTGCCTGCGCCCGGTGCTCCAGCGGGCCTGCGCCTTCGATCCGGCCGACCGCTTCCCGAGCGTCCGCGCCTTGAAGGCGGCGTTCCTGCAGGCTGTGGGAGCTGGCGGAGGGGAAGGGGCGCCCCCGGCGACCCCGTGCGCAACCGCTGCGACGATGGCGGGCGGGGTGTCTCCGATGACGGGCGCGGTGCCGCCGACGGCGACGGCTTCCGGGGTTCCGGCGGCCCCTGTGGTTCCCGCGGTGTCCGCAGGTGGTTCCCCGGTGCCCGCGGGCGCTCCTGTGGCGCCGTTCGGCTCGGGGAAGCTGTGGGCGGCCCGCAGCATTACCGCCGTGGCGCTGTGGATGCTGTTTTTGGCGGCCGGCGCGACGCTTCCCTTCGATCCCGGCGAGGCCGTCGCCCACTGGCCGCTCTTCCTGCGCATGGCCTACTACTGGACCTTCACGCCGATGTTCACGACGGGGCTCGCCGGCCTTGTGATGGGCGACGGCCTGTTCGCGAGGCTGTTCGCTCGGTTCGGCCTGAACTCGAAGAAGCGCCAGCGCCTGTTCGGCTGGGTGCTGATCGGCGCAAGCGTATTGATGGTGTGGCTCGTGACGAGCGTGGCCGGGGCCCTCGGCTTCGAAGCCCGCTCCGCGTAGGAGGGTGGCGGCCCGTTGGATGCAGGCGGCTTTCGGTCCGGGGCCCGGGATGGGGGCCGGGGCGGTTCTTTTCGGCCCGTTACGTTACTCTTCCCAGCGGGTTTCCCAGAAGGCGACGGCGCTGGCGGCGGCCACGTTCAGGGAATCCACGCCGTGGGCCATGGGGATGCGCGCGGTGTAGTCGGCCCGGGCGATGGTGGCCGCGGCCAGGCCGTCGCCCTCGGTGCCCAGGATGAGGGCCAGCTTTTCGGCGGTTTTCAGGCGCGGGTCGGTGATGGGGATGGCGTTGTCGGCCAGGGCCAGGGCCGCCGTGGCGAAGCCGGCCGCCTCCAGCAGGGCGCACCCCTCCTCGGCCCAGGCGATGTCGCTGCCGATGCGGGCCCAAGGCACCTGGAACACCGTGCCCATGGACACCCGGGAGGCGCGGCGGAACAGCGGGTCGTGGCAGGCCGGCGTGAGCAACACGGCGTCGATGCCCAGGGCCGCGGCGCTGCGGAAGATGGCGCCGATGTTCGTGTAGTTGGTGATGTCCTCCAGCACGGCCACGCGGTGGGCGCCGGCCAGCAGGGCGCCCGGGTCGGGCTCGGGGGGCCGGTGGAAGCAGCAGAGCGGCCCGCGGGTCTCGCGGTAGCCGGTGACGGCCCGCACCGCATCGGCGGGGGCCACGATGACGGGGGCCGCGGGGGCGACGGCGGCCACCCGGTCGAGCAGCGGGGCGCAGGCTCGCTCCCAGCGCTCGTCGGTGAGCACGGCGAAGGGGATGCAGCCCGCGGCGAGCGCCCGGTCGATGACGTTCGCCGATTCCGCGATGAACAAGCCGCCGGCCAGGCGGTTCGGGTCGCCGGAGGGGTCGCAGACCCGGGCGAGGCCCACGAGCTGCTTGGGGTCGCGCAGCTCGCCGTCGGTCATGGAGGCGAAGGGGGCCAGGAAGGGGTTGTCTGGCGTGGCCGCGGTCGGCGGGACGCCAGCGGCCACGGGGACGCGGTCGTCGGCGCCCGGCGCGGGGGTGGTCGCAGTTGCAGTTTCCTCCATGCTAGTTCACGCCCTTCTTCTCGATGAGGGCCGGCACCGGGGGCAGGTAACGGGCCGGGTACAGCACCGCGGCGGCCTTCCCCATGGACTCCAGCGCCACGCTCACGAGCACCGGCAGGCCGAAGCAGACGAGCAGGGCCACGGGCGTCCAGAGCCACAGTGCGGCATCGGCTGCGATTCCCGCCGCCGCCAGGGCCGCGGCCAGCAGCTTCAACCCCAAG
Source organism: uncultured Enterorhabdus sp. (assembly GCA_947573925.1). GTDB lineage: Bacteria > Actinomycetota > Coriobacteriia > Coriobacteriales > Eggerthellaceae > Adlercreutzia. The sequence goes on from CANPHS010000018.1 coordinate 19,481, forward strand.
GGCGCGATGAGCCAGAACGCCAGGGTGTAGCGCGAGACGAAGCCGAAGAAGGCGTCCTGGATGCCCGAGCGGAAGGCCGCCGAGAACAGCGCGACGAACCAGATGATGCCGATGGCGTCCAGAATGCCGTGGGCCGCCTCGCCCATCCAGCCGGCCATGAACGTGATGACGCTGGCGGCGATCCAGAGGGCGCCCCAGGCCCAGGCCTTCTCGCGGCTGCGCAGCAGCGGCAGGGCCCCGAACAGCGCGATGGCCATACCGCCGGCGAACCAAATCCAGTTCTCGGCCACGGAAACGAGGGCGTAGGGCAGCGCCGCCGCCACCGGGGCGCACGCCGGCAGCGACAGGACCGCCACAATGGCCAGCTTGCAGGCCAGGGCCGCCCCGAGCAGCCCGTGGGCGCCGCGCCGGCTGATGACCGTGGGGGTGATGGCGAACAGGAGGAAGCTCGTGTAGAAGTACCCGAGGGGCTCCACCGGCTGAATCAGCAGGGCGCTTGCCAGGTTCTCGGCGCTGAAGGTGCGCCCGGTGGCCGCCGCGGTGTTCACCAGCAGGGTGAGCATCGTGAAGGTGGCGAAAGGCACGAGCAGCACCACGGCCTCGCGCCGCAGGTTCGCCGCCCAGGCCGCGCGGGTGCGGGTGCTGCGGTAGCGCTGGTAGAGGAAGCCCGCGGCGAAGTAGAACACGGGGAATTGCAGCGGGAACAGGCAGTCGATGGCCCAGCCCACCACGCCTGTGCCGGACAGGGCGCCCGTGTACACGCCGAAGCTGAGCAGGCTGCCCAAGGCGATGAGCAGGGCGCAGGTGGCCTCCATGTTGGCGACCCAGGTGTCGCGCGGGTGGTCGAAGCCGCGGCCGTGCATTTCGTGACGGCTGGCGGGGCGACAAGAGCTGTGGGGCGAACTGGTCATAGTCCTTCTAGGTCGCGGCTGGGAGGGGCGCCCGGCAGGGCGTCTCGATGACGGCTCCATCATCGCCCGAGCGGCGGGGCACGGAAGGCACGACGGCCGAAAAGGGGTTGCGCGGGCGGTGGGCGGCGCGATGGAGATGCAACGCCGGCGGCTTCGGGGGGCCCGGCGCAACGTCCGGGGCGCGTTCGGCTGTGGCGCACTGCCGGCGGGCACGTTTGGGGTTCGCGCCCGGGCTCCTAGCGGTCCTCGTCGTCGGGCCGGATGCGGGCGATGCGCTCGTAGGGCTCGCGGCGTTCCGCCGTTCCGTCCACCAGAATGAGGTGCTCGAATTCGCGCCGCTGGCTGACATAGGCCTTGCGGAAGATATTCGACGCATGGAACTGCACCGTGCGCGGCGACAGATGGCAGGCCGCCGCAATGTCGGCGTAGCTGCGGTGCTGCAGGATGAGTTCGGCGATGGTGGTCTCCCGCGGGGTGAGGCCGAGGGAGTCCAGCTCCCGGCGTACCTGCTCGGCGCGGGTGGTGAGCCGGGTTTCCCGCCGGCGCAGGTCGCGCTCGCGCAGGGCCAGCAAAAAGCCGAGGCCGATAAGGCCCGCGGCTCCCGCCAGGATGCCGGCGAGCGCCGCCATGCGGGGGAAGTCGTCGGGCGCCGGGTTTCCCAGGGCGATGGAACAGGCGCCGCCGCCCAGCAGGCAGGCGACGACGAAGGACACGATGGCACCCGCAAGCATCAGGAGGGAGGGTCGCGGCAGCTTTCGGTTGCGGCGGTCGGTCTGCGGTTCGGCGGCGGAGGTAAGGGTCGGTGCGGCGGCCGGGATTGTCTTGCTCATGGCTATTCCTTTGTTCGTGAAGGGGCGAGCTCTTCGGCGGCGATGTTACCCGAGCCAGCGAGGGCGCACGTCTGCGCTGCGAAAGGTCACGGGGCGTGCTGTATTTGAGGTGGGTGTGCCGCTCTTAAGAAGTGACTTTCTCCCTTGGTCGTCGGGGGTTTTCGATCATAGCAGGATCCCGCGGTGCGAGGCCGCGGCGTCGAACACGGCCTTCCGGCCATTGCCGCCCAGGTGCCGGGCCGTCAAAGAGGGAGGGAAAAGTGCCTTATATGATACGAGCGCCGAGGTCAGGGAAGCGGCAGGAAGGCGCCGCCGCCGTCATTCCGCTGGAAATTCCTCATCTGACAAGGGAAAACGTCCTGGTCTTCCGAAAGGACGGCGCGGGCAAACTGCCGGTGAAATGTGTCCGGCCGGTTTGCCAAACGTGGACTTTCTCGGGAAGTGAAAGGAGACTTCCCCGTTCATGCTAGGATTTTACGTCTTCTCGCCATTCACAACGGGCGAGGCGGCGCCCGGAGGTGCCGGTCGGGATGCAATCGAGACAGAAAAGGTGCGGCTTCAAGCATGGATATGTTCATCGAGATTCTGAAAGCGTTCTTCATCGGCGTGGTGGAGGGCATCACCGAATGGCTGCCCATCTCTTCCACGGGCCACATGATCTTGGTGGACGAGTTCGTGAAGCTGAACGTGTCGGCCGAATTTCTGGAACTGTTCCTCGTGGTCATCCAGCTCGGTGCCATCATGGCCGTGCTCATTCTGTACTTCCACAAGCTGAACCCCTTCTCGCCGCGCAAGACGGCGCTGGAGAAGCGCGGCACCTGGCGGCTGTGGGGCATGGTGGCCATCGGCTGCATTCCGGCGGCTGCCATCGGGCTTACCCTGGACGACTTCTTCAACGAGTATTTCTACAACGCTTGGACCGTGGCCGTGGCGCTCATCGTCTACGGCGTGATCTTCATTCTGCTGGAGCGCCGCAACCGCCGCCGCGAGGCCGCCTACCTGGCCTCCCGCGAGCCCCGGGGCGCCCACGCGCGGCCGGTCGTGGGCCCGGGGGACGACGGCGATGATGCCGAGCAGGCCCTGTTCCGCGTGCACACCGTGGACGAGATCGACTGGAAGACGGCGCTCAAGATCGGCTGCTTCCAGATGCTGGCCATCATCCCGGGCACGTCGCGGTCCGGCTCCACCATCATCGGCGGCATGCTGTGCGGCTGCTCGCGCACGGCCGCGGCGGAATTCACGTTCTTCCTGGCCATTCCCGTCATGTTCGGCTGGGGCGTGCTGAAGCTCATCAAGTACATTCTGGCCGTGGGTCTGGCCATGACGGCCACCGAGATCGCCGTGCTCGTGGTGGGCATCGTGACGGCGTTCGTGGTGTCGGTCATCTCCATCAAGTTCCTCATGGGCTACATCAAGAAGAACGACTTCACGGCCTTCGGCGTCTACCGCATCATCGTGGGTATCGTGGTGCTGGCCTACTTCGGCGTGAAGGTGCTGCTGTAAGCGCCCTGATGTGTCGTCAAAAATCGAGTTGTCAGCGTCTGACTGTCGAAAATGACGCTGGCAAGTGCAAAAAAGCATGCAATTTGATGGTCCTGAGGCGTCTCGGGCGCTGACAAGTGCAATTTTGACCTCAGAATCGGCAAGCTCGCCAAAAACGAGGATTGTCTTATGATAATCTGCTTCTGTTGAGTCGGTTGGTCGGTATTGCGCCGGGTGCGCAGCGGCGAGCGGTTCCGTTGACGGAAGGGAAGGGGGCGCCGTGTTCAGCGAGCTGGTGGTGGCCTACCTCTTCCTGGGCGGAACCGGCGGCGGCGCCTGCGCGGTGTGCGCCGTGCTGGGGCTGCTGGCCGACGGGGGAGACGTGCGGCGCGGGCTGGCGATGCGGTTTCGCGAGGGCGACGGCTGGGACGAGTGCGGCCGCGACGGTAGCAGCGGGCGTGGCGGCCGTGACGAACTCGGCGACGCTCGGCGCCCAGCGGCCTATCGGCGCCTGTTCGTGCCGGCGCTGGCGGCGGCCCTGGTGGTGCTGGCGCTGAGCATGGTGTGCCTGGCCGCCGACCTCGGCCGTTTCGACCGCGTGCTCCTGCTGGCGGTGTCGCCGCCGTCGAATTTCCTGGTGCTGGGCTTTTGGGCCCTGGCGGCATGCTCGGCGCTGGCTTTGACGGTGCTGCTGGTGTGGCAGGGTGCGCTACCGGTGCGCTTCGGCCTGCTGCGGGCGCTGAACGGGCTCTTGCTGGCGGCGGCGCTGGTGACGGTGACTTACACCGGCCTTCTGCTGGCGACGATTCGCGCGGTGCCCCTGTGGTTCGGCCCCTGGCTGCCGGCACTGTTCGTGCTGTCGGGGCTCTCCTGCGGCTTGGCGCTGGTCATGGCCGTGGCCGTGTTCTCGCGCTCGGCGGTGACGTTTGGCCGCGTTATGCGCGGCCTGGCCTGGGCCGACTGCGCTTGCATGGCGGTGGAGGCGGTGGTACTGACGGTGTGGCTCGGCTCGGTGTGGGCCGCAGCTGGAGGCACCAATGCGCTCGCAGGGGCTGCCACGCCGACCGACGCCGCCGCATTGGCTTCGGTGGCCCTGCTTGTGGAAGGCTCGCTGGCGCCCTGGTTCTGGGGCGTGCTCGTGGGCGGTGGCCTGGCGTTGCCGCTGGTAGCAGAGGTCGCCTCCCTGGCGAGGCGGCGCTTTCGGGAAAACGGTCTGCATGCCGGCGCATCTCCGGTGGCCGCTTCTTCGGTCGACGACGCCCCTACGCTGATTGCCGCGGCCTGCGTGCTGGCGGGCGGCGCCGTCCTGCGCTGGCTCGTGGTGGCCGCGGCGGTGCAGCCGGTGGTATCATCCATGGTGTTGGCCCTGTAAGTTGGAAGGAAACGGCCCATGTTCCCCTTTGAAATCGACGAAGCGAGCGATGTGCCCCTGTGGGTGCAGCTGCGCAACCGCATCGCCTACCTGATCAACGACGGCTACTTCAAGCCGGGCGACAAGCTGCCCACGGTGCGCGGGCTGGCCTCGGAGATTTCCATCAACTACAACACGGTGAACAAGGCCTACCTAAGCCTCGTGTCCGACGGGTACCTGGAATCCACCCGGGGTCGCGGCGTGTTCGTGACCGACATGGCCGCGGCCGAGGGGGGCGAGGCCCGGGCCGAGGTGGAGGCGGTGCTGGACGACTGCATCGCCTCGTGCCGCGATCTGGGTATGGGCCTCGACGACATCGAACGCGCCATGGGCCGCAAGATCAAGCGCCTGAAGCACGAGGAGGCCCGCGAGCGCGGCGAAGTGGCCGCTCGCATCATCGATTTCGAGCGACCGGGCGCGCAAGGCCGTGCCGAGAGGGGAGCATAGGGTCATGGGACGCAAGAAAACCGCAACGGATGCCCGTGAGCAGAAGAGCCGCCGTTTCCGCGTGGCGCCCGACGTCTCCACGGAGGTAGTGGGGGAGCGGGCGTCGAATACCGGGGTGCTCCTGTTCTCGGCGGTGCTTTTCGCCGTGGTGTTCCTGGTGGTGCTGGGCCTCGGTTGGCTGGTCGCGGGCGTCGTCACGCTGCCGGGCATCGTAGCGGCGGCCGTGGCGGCGGCGCTGGCAGCGGCCAGCTGCCATGTGGCCCAGCAGTGGGAGCGCGTGGTGGTGCTGCGTCTCGGCCGCTTCAACCGCGTGTCGGGGCCGGGACTGTTCTGGACGTGGCCCGTGGTGGAGGCGAACGCCCTGCGCGTGGACACCCGCACGCGGGTAACCACCTTCTATGCCGAAGAGACGTTGACGGCCGATCTTGTGCCGCTGGATGTGGACGCCGTGCTGTTCTGGCACGTGTGGGACGCGAAGGCAGCCTGCCTGGAGGTGGGCGACTTCACCCGGGCCGTGGAGATGGCGGCCCAAACGGCCCTGCGCGACGCCATCGGCCGCGCCGGGGCCGCCGAGGTGGCCATCCGCCGCGAGCAGCTCGACCGCGAGCTGAAGCGCGTGCTGGAGGAGAAGGTGGCGCCCTGGGGTGTGACGGTGCTGTCGGTGGAGGTGCGCGACATCCTGCTGCCCCGCGAATTGCAGGAGACCATGAGCCTGGAGGCCCAGGCCGAGCAGCGCAAGAAGGCCCGCATCATCCTCATGGAGGCGGAGCAGGACGTCTTCGAGACCCTGGCCGAGATGGAGGACCTGGTGGGCGGCCCCGAGGCCGTGGGCCGGCTGCGCACCATGCACTTGCTGAACGAGTCTTTGCGCGAGGGCCAGGGCACCGTCGTCATCCCCAGTGCCTTCGCCGAAGGCTTCAACGACGGCCTCAGCGATTTGCTCAGCGGGAAGAATATCAAGAATCTTTGACATTCCGCCAGAACACCGATTCATCAAGAATCTTTGACATTCCGCCAGAACACCGATTCATCAAGAATATTTGACAGCCCTACAAACACGCAGCCTGATTCCATGGCCGAATGCGTTTGAGCTCGGGTTCGATCTTGCGGCGGGTGACTTCCAGGTCATAGGCCTCCTGAGCACGAAGCCAGTAGCCGTCAGTGAGGCCAAAGAAGCGGCAGAGCCGCAGGTCGGTGTCGGCGGTGATGGAGCGCCGGCCAAGTACGATCTGTCCGATGCGCTGGGCTGGCACGCCGATCTCTTTGGCAAGCCGGTACTGGGAAAGTTCCATGGGTTTGAGGAACTCTTCGAGAAGCAGCTCCCCGGGAGTAACGGGATCAAGAAGGTCTGCCATGATACGCTCCTAGTGGTAGTAACGTTACGCGTTATTATAGCTTCGGTTTGATTCCTGGAAAACCGACTTCTGGAGGAAAAAACGAACTACCGTGACTAGGTTTAAGGGGAAAATACTTCCGAAAAGGTGCCAGGTACGATTTCTGTGACCATGATTGTCGGAAGAGCATCGCGTTAGAAACTATTATCCTCAAAATAGATAATCGGTTTCAAAAATTGTCCTATGATAATCCTTGCATTGTCATAGGACAATTTGCTATAGTGCGCTCAGTGGAATTTGGCCAATTCTCAGGATTACCAGTTTGAGGGGACGAAACAGCGGCCGCGCGAGGAGACGCGGACTGCGATGCCGAAAGGTGCGGTCCCTGGGAATTCAAAGGAGGAGAGATGTCGGGAGCACACAACTCCACGCTCACCCGCAGGAGCTTCCTCAAAACCACCGGCGCTGCCGTCGCCGGGCTCGCTGCCGCCGGATGCGCCGGCGCGGCCCTCAGCGGTGAGGTGCTGAGTCCTGCGAAAGCCCATGCGGAAGAGGAAGAGCGGGTGGCGCACCTGTGCCACCAGTTCCATTGTCTGACGGGCTGCAATCTCAAGTGCACTATCCGCGATGAGCGCATCACGCTTATCGAGCCGAGCGACTTGATGGTTGACGAGAAGCACTCCACCATTTGCCTGCGCGGCATTGGCGAGGTCTCGCACATCTACGCGCAGGATCGCCTGAAGTATCCCATGAAGCGCGTGGGCGAGCGCGGCGAGGGCAAGTTCGAGCAGATCAGCTGGGACGAGGCCATTCAGACCATTGCGGACAATCTGAAGGAGTCGCAGCAGAAGTACGGAGAGGGATCCGTCTTTATCCGCAAGTCGACGGAGGCGGGCATCGAGTTCGACTTCCTCGCCCAGCTCATCCATGCCGATTCCGGCGGAAATTGGGGTCTCGACCGCGGCCAGGCCAACGGCTTGGGGCCGGCGCTGGGGCCGTGGAGCTATCTTTCCAACCGCTCCCACTGGGAGTTCAAGGACGCCGCTACCATTATCGAGCTGAGCCACAATCCGCTCGAGAGCGCCATGGTGTGGTCGCGCCCCCTGATGGATGCAAAGGAGGCTGGCACCTACATCGTGACCATCGACCCGCGCTTTACGGGCACGGCGGCGAAGTCCGACGAGTGGCTGCCTGTGAAGCCCGGCACCGACGCGGCGCTCATTCAGGGCATGCTGAAGGTCGTGGTGGACAACCGGTGGTACGACGAGGAATTCATTCTGACGCGCACCTCGTGCCCCTATCTGGTGGACCGCGCTACGGGCAAGAGCTACCGCAGCGCCGAGGTTATGGCCCCCAACCCGACGGTGGTGGGCGCTGAGCCGGTGGGCGCCCCCTACGTATGGGATACGGTGACCAACGCCCCGGCTTTGTACGACGATCCTGCGGCCGCGCCGGCGCTCGAGGGCGAGTGGACGGTGGACGGCAAGAAGCTGGTGACCGAGTTCACGCTTATCAAGGAATGGCTGGATACCGTTTCGCTCGAATGGGCAGCGGAAACTTCCGGCATCGATCAGCAGGTCATCGTGAATTTGGCCGACCGTTATGCCAACAACGGCCCCGCCATCATCGACATCGGCTTGGGCGGCGCGGACAAGTACACCAATGCCGACGTGCTGGGCCATGCCACCGCCATGCTGGTGGCGCTCACTGGCCAGTACGGCAAGAAGGGCTCCGGCTACGGTTCCTATTGCGGCCTGGGCGCCAACAATCCGGCGGCAACGCTCAACTACTGGGTGCTCCCCGAGGAGTACCATTACGGCGAGAGCCCCGTGGCCATGTACGATATGCCCTACCAGGAGAACAACATCCACGCGGCGCTTACCTTCGGCGATGCCTTCACCTTGGAGGCCGGTGCGGCTCAGGATATGCTGAACTGGGTGAAATCCCTCGACTTCTTTGCCATTGTGGATTTGTACCATTCCTCGGCAGTCGACTACGCCGATATCGTGCTACCGGCCTGCACCAAGTTCGAGTGTGAGGAGAACGTGAAGCAGTTGCGCGACAGCATGGGCCACGTGATGCTGGCCAACGGCATGGTGGCGCCGATGTTCGAATCGAAGAGCGACCTGCAGATCGAACGTCTGCTGGCCGCCCAGTGGGACCTGGAAGACCTGTTGCCTGAAACCTACGAGGAATTGGCCCGTTTCATGCTGGACGGCGCGGCCGAGCTCGACCCGCGCATGGAGGGCATTACCTACGATGCCCTGCTGGCCAACGGAGGCGTGATGCCCCTTCCTGAAACCGGCGACGACTACCTGCCCGATGGCTTGGCCGAGGGCTTCCTTACCCCCTCGACGCGCATTGAGCTGTATTACGAGTACTTGGCCGATCAGGGCCATGCCCTTCCGGTGTACGAAGATGCCAACGAGGCCTATGAGGCCAATCCCAAGAAGGAGCAGTTCCCGCTGTACTTCACCCAGGGCAAGAGCCGCTATCGCATTCACGCCTACTACTCCTCCAATGAGTGGTTCCAGGAAGATTTCGGGCCCAGCCTGAACATCGCTCCCGAGGATGCGGAGGCCCGCGGCATTGCCACGGGCGACGATGTGCGCGTGTTCAACGATCGCGGATCGTTTGTGGCCACGGCGTTGGTGAACCGCTCGCTGCAGCCGGGGGTTCTCTTCATGGCCGAGACCACGTACACGCGGTACTACAAGGAGGGCTTCCTGCAGAACGTGACCAACTCGGCGCGGTTGGAGCGCGGTTACTCGATGTTCTTCGGCCCCCAGATTCCCTACAACGACGTGCTGGTAGAAGTTGAGAAGGCGTAGGTGACAGAGATGACAAGATACGGAATGGCCATCAACAAAACTCGCTGCATTGGCTGCCAGACGTGCGCCTATGCCTGCAAAATGCAGAATGGCGTGTCGAAAGACGCTCGGTGGAACCGCGTGCTGACGGAGGGCGGCGATGTGGCGGATGACGCCCAGGGGCAATACCCGAATTTGAGCCGCACCTACCTGCCGGTAGCCTGCCAGCACTGCGAGAACCCGGCATGCCTGCGCGTGTGCCCCACGGGTGCCACCTACAAGGACGACAAGGGCCGCGTGGAGATCGATTACGACAAGTGCATCGGCTGCCGCATGTGCATGGCGGCGTGCCCCTACAACGCCCGTTCCTTCAACTGGGAGGAGCCGGTTCACG
>CANPHS010000019.1 GCA_947573925.1 uncultured Enterorhabdus sp.
GCCAGGCCGCGGGAGGACAGGTCGTTCCGCTCGCAGGGGGCGCTTTGTGCGCTCTGATGATTCAGGCACCCATCGGGTGCCTTTTTGTTTTTACTGTTTTGAACGAACAAATTTGCAGCGGCCCTTGTCTCTTGCTTGCTCGGCTTTATAATGTTGAATGTTTGAGAGATGAATGGTAGGGGTACTTACGGCTGGTAAAGGTTACATTCCCGCTTTGGATGGACTGCGCACGGTGGCGGTGGCTGCCGTTGTGCTCTACCACATGAATGCCTCGGTGCTTCCTTGCGGCCTGCTGGGCGTGACCATCTTCTTCGTGCTGTCCGGTTATCTGATTACGGGCATTCTCATTAAGGAATGGAACCGTACGGGCAAGATAGACTTGCCCCATTTTTGGATGAACCGCATTCGACGCTTGGTGCCGGCCATCGTGTTTCTCATAGTGACCGTGGCGCTGCTCACGGCGGTGTTCGCCCCCGATATGTTGACGCGATTGCGCAACGACTTAGTGGCGGCGCTGTTCTTTTTCAGCAACTGGTGGTTCATTTTCCAGGATCTCAGCTATTTCGAGGCCATGGGATCGCCTTCTCCGGTGAATCATTTTTGGTCGCTGGCCATTGAGGAGCAGTTCTACCTGATTTTGCCGCCGTTGCTGCTGCTGGTGTTCAGCTGCCATGTGAAGCGACGGACCATTCAGCGGGGGTTGGTGGTGCTTATCGCTGCTTCGGCGGTGCTCATGGCGGTGCTGTACGATCCGGCTGGCGACCCGTCGCGGGTGTACTACGGCACCGACACACGGGTATTTTCGCTACTGGTGGGATCGCTGTTCGCGTTCCTGTTTCCCCAGGGGCGGGTGCTGGGGCGCGGCCCACGGGGGCTGACGCGGCAGCAGCGCCGTGTCGTCGACGGGGCCGGGGTGGCGGCTTTTGCGGGCATCGTGGCCTTTATGGTGTTGGTGAACGGGTATTCGCCGTTTCTGTATTGGGGCGGCATTTTGGTGGTGTCGTTGCTGACGGCGGTGCTCATTGTGGCGCTGGTGTACCCGGCATCCATTATGGCGCGTTTTCTGGCTTTGAAGCCCTTGGTGTGGGTGGGCCAGCGTTCCTATGGCATCTACCTGTGGCACTATCCGCTTCTGCTGCTTATGAATCCTCGCAACTTCACCGGCGATGTGCCGTGGTACGTGTATCTGGGGCAAGTGGCTGTTATCGTGGCCGTGGCCGCTTTCTCCTATCGGTTCGTGGAAAACCCCATTCGCCATGGGGCCATTGGGCGATTTCTGAAGGCTTGGGCTTCCCGGGAGGAGGGCTTGGGCGCGTTGGTGCGGCAGCGGGTAGTGCCCCTGGCATCGGCGACGGTGCTCGTGGTGGGCGCCGTGGGCGTGTGCGTGGCCGTGCCGCCGGTGACCACCCAGGAGGTGGCGAGCGCCGAGGATGCGGTGCAGAACGTGCTGCCGGAAACGAGTGCGCCAGCCCAGGTCGATACGATTCTGTGTGGCGATCCTTCCCAAGACCCCGATGCCGACCCGGCTTTGCGGGCCCGGTTCACGAATTTCCTGCTCATCGGCGACTCGGTGACGGCGGCCATGGCGGATGAGGATCACGAGGGCTACGGCACGTTCCACCGGTTCTTCCCGCGGGCTGTGCTGAACTCGGCTGTATCGCGTCAGCTGTCGAAGGCGCGGGAGTTCTACGTGGCCGAGGTGGAAGCTGGCTGGGACGGTGATATCGTCGTGTTCGAGCTGGGCAGCAACGCCGTGGCCACTGAGGAGCAAGTGTGCGAGATGGTGGATTTGGTGCCCTCGGGCAAGGCGGTGTTCCTCGTGAATGTGCGCACACCCTTCCCCTTGCAGGACATCAACAACGAGCTGTTCGAAAAAGTGGCCGGCGAGCGCGACAATGTGACCTTGGTGGACTGGTATCGGTACAGCAAGGGCCACGACGATTGGTTCGATGGCGACGGCACCCATTTGAAGCCGTCGGGATGCGTGAAGTATATGCAGATGATTGAGAAGGCGCTGGTGAATTACTACGAGCGCGAGGCTGCCCATCGCGAAGGTGCCGACGGGGCGGCTCTGCTGGCGACGACCGACGCGCCGCTGTGGAAGACGCGGGGCTCCGGGGAGGATGCGGCTGATGAATAGGATGGTTTTCCGGCTGCATGCCTTGGCCGGTATCTGGCGGTTCATAGCGGCTGGCGCTCGGCAGTTTGCCACGAGTGGCGCCCGGTGGTTTGCGGCCCTCGGGCTCGTCGCGATATGGGCCGGGTTGCTCTGTTTCGGGGCCACAGCGTTTGCGGTGACCGAGGAGACCGAGGCGGCCATAACCGAGGCGCAACGGCGCATTGAGGAATCGGCGACTGACTACGAGGCGGCCGTGGCCCGCATGGGCGAGCTGGAAGAGCAGGCGGCCGAAAACGAGGGGCGCATTGCGGCGCTGGAGGAGGAGCTGCCCCGCCAGCAGGAGCGCAGCGATGAGGCCGTGCGGGCCCTGTACAAGATGGGGCGCGAGGGTTATTCGCTGGTGGATATGGTGCTCTCGTCGGAATCCATCGGCGACTTCTTGGCACGGATCGATTTTCTGGCGCGACTCCAGGACCGCAATGTGGAAGCCGTGCGAACCTTGACGGCCATGGAGCAGGAGCTGGACGAGACGAAGGCGGCGCTGGAAGAGGCCATAGCCGAAACGGGGCACCAGGAGGAAGAGGCCGCCACAGCCCTGGCGGTGGCCAAGGAAGCCCGAGCTGAGGCCCAGGCCCGAGCCCAGGAAGAGGCTCGGTTGGAACGGGAGGCCATCGAGGCGGCGAAGCGGGCCGCCGAGGAGGAAGCTGCCCGCAAGGCGGCGGAGGCGGCCGCCGAGGAAGCGGCCGCTGCCGAGCAGGCGGCTTCGAAAGAGGCGCCCGAGGACGAGGAGGCGGCCGAGGCCGACGGGCCGCCCACCGTGGCGCCCAGCGACGACAATGCCGACTGGGGCGACGACAAAGCCGCCTTTGTGGCGCAGTGGGCCGGACGCATCGACGGCTATTTGGCCGGGTCGCCCTTGGCCGGCACCGGCGAGCTGTTTGCTGCGGCGGCCTGGGACTACGGGGTGGATCCCCGCTGGTCGCCGGCTATCTCGGCGGTGGAAAGCTCCAAGGGGGCGGCCTGCTTCAAGCCCCATAACGCCTGGGGTTGGGGCAGCGCCAGCTGGGGAAGCTGGGAAGAGGCCATCAACGCCCACGTGGCCGGTTTGGCCCGCGGCTACGGTTACACCCTTTCCGAAAGTGCGGCGAAGAAGTACTGCCCGCCCAACTGGCGCCATTGGTACGATCGGTGCGCGGCGGAGATGAACTCGATCTAGGGGCCGCGCCGCAGTGGTGCGTGGGCATTCCGCGTCGTTCCCCTGGCCTTCCACCGACCGTTCCCAGACCGTTTGGGCCTTCGAAGGGCTTGGGAGGCGCGTATAATACTGCCGAAACGTGACCGTGGCAAAACGGCAATCGAGTGAGAGGACGGGTTCCCTTGAAATCTCAGACTCCGGAAGAGAAGAAGCAGGTTGACGAGGCCGTGGTGAGCCCGGCGGTGCTGGATGCCCTGGTGGCGGCGCTGTCGGACGGCAGTCGGCGCGGCCGTCAGCAGGCGGCGAAGATCGTGGCCGGCGTGGCGGCGGAAAACCCCGAGCTGCTGGTGCCCCACGGGACGGCGCTGGTGGATGCCCTTGAGCGGCCCGAGGCCCAGACGCGGTGGGAGTGCCTGGACGCGCTTTCCCAGATTGTGCCGCTGGATGGACGGGTGTGCGAGAAGGCCGTTCCCGGGGCCGAGACGGCGCTGTTCGACGAGGATAGCGGGCCGTTGCGCTTGGCGGCCATGCGGTTTCTGTGCCGGCTGGGGGCTACCACGGAGAAGCGGTCGGAGAAAGTGTGGTCGCTTATCGACGAGGGCATCCAGTGCTGGCACGGCGACCTGGAATTCCAGGACATGCTGATTGCCGTGAACGACTTCTCCCAGGGGAAGCTGGCCCCCGAGGTGAAGGCGGCCCTGGCCGAGCGCATGCGCTTCGACGCCACCAACGGGCGCGGAATGCTGAAGAAGCGCGCCATTCAGATCGTGGAAAACTGCGAGAAATAGGGAAGGGAACCCATGAGCTTTGAGTCTTCGTTGAAGGTGGGCGACGCCGCCTACACTTATTATCCGGTGGCGGCGGTGGAGGGGGCCGAGCGGCTGCCCTTCTCGCTGACGGTGCTGCTGGAAAACGTGCTGCGCTGCGGGCGCACGGTGGAAGAGGCCACGGCCATGGCCGGGCGCATCGTGGAAGCGGGCCTGGCGGGCACTACGGGCGAGGAAGTGGAGTTCTCGCCGGCCCGGGTGCTGTTCCAGGACTTCACCGGCGTGCCCGTGTTCGTGGACTTCGCCGTGATGCGCGAGGCCTGCGCCGAGTTGGGCGGCGATCCGAAGAAGATCAACCCCCAGGTGCCCTGCGACTTGGTGATCGACCACTCGGTCATCGCCGACGTGGCCGGGTGCGACGGCTGCATGGACGCGAACATGAAGCTGGAGTTCGCGCGGAACGCCGAGCGCTACAACTTCTTGAAGTGGGCCCAGGAGTCCTTCGAGAACGTGCGCATCGTGCCGCCGGGGCAGGGCATCTGTCACCAGCTGAACATCGAGAAGTTCGCGAGTGTGGTCATGGAGTCGCCGGCGGGGCTGACGGGCGCCGACGGCACGCCGGTGGTGTACTTCGACACCTTGGTGGGTACCGACTCCCACACGCCCACGGCCAACGGCATCGGCGTGCTCGGCTGGGGCGTGGGCGGCATCGAGGCCGAGGCGGCTGCGTTGGGCCAGCCCATTACGACCCTCGTGCCCCGGGTGATCGGCGTGAAGCTGACCGGCGAGCTGGGCGCGGGCGTGTCGGCCATGGACGTGTCTCTCACCTTCGCGGCCATGCTGCGCGAGCGCGGCGTGGTGGGCTGCTTCGTGGAGTGCTTCGGCCCGGGCGTGGCGGCGCTTTCCGCCACCCAGCGTGCCTGCATTTCCAACATGACGCCGGAGTACGGCAGCACCTGCACGCTGTTCCCCGTGGACGAGAAGACCCTGGACTACCTGCGCCTGACCGGGCGCTCCGAGAGCCAGGTGGCGCTGGTGGAGGCCTACGCCAAGGCCCAGGGCTACTGGAACGACCCGACGGCGGAGCCCCGCGCCTACGCTGAGGTGATCGAGCTGGATCTGGGCAGCGTGGAGCCTTCCATCGCCGGGCCCTCGCGCCCCCACGACCGCATCGCCCTGGCCGGGGCCGGCGAGCGCTTCCGGGCCATTTGCGCCGAACGCGGCCTTGAGCCCAAGACGGTGACGGTGGAGATTGACGGGGTGTCCCACGAGCTGACCCACGGGGCCCTGGCCATTGCGGCGGTGACCAGCTGCACCACGGCCACGGACCAGGCCATGATGCTGGCGACGGGGCTCATGGCCCGCAACGCCGCCGAGCGCGGCCTGGCGCCGGCGCCCTGGGTGAAGACCATCCTGGCCCCGGGCAGCCGCGCCACGGAACTGCTGTTGGAGCGGGCGGGGCTCACCGAGCCGCTGCGCCAGCTGGGCTTTTTCACCTGCGGCTTCGGCTGCATGAGCTGCATCGGCAACTCTGGCCCCCTGAGCGACGCCATGCACGCCGTGGCCGACGAGATCGAGCTGGCGAGCGCACTTTCCGGCAACCGCAACTTCGAGGGGCGCATTTCCCCCGACGTGTCCCAGAACTACCTGATGCAGCCGGCCAACGTGATTGCCTACGCCGTTGCCGGCACCATGGACATCGACCTGGCGACCGATCCGCTGGGCACCGACGCCGAGGGCAGCCCGGTGTTCTACGCCGATATCGTGCCCGACGCCGCTGAGGTGGCCGCCCTGGTGGACGAGTTCGTGACTGCCGATCTGTACGAGCAGGGCGCCGCCGGCATGTTCGAGGGCGACGCCGCCTGGCAGGCCCTCGGCGCCGAGCCGAGCGACACCTTCGCCTGGGATGAGGCGTCCACCTACGTGCGCCGGCCTCCCTACTTCGACGGCATGGGCCGCGAGGTGGTGGCCCCCGAGCCGGTGCGCGGTGCCCGGGTGCTCGGGAACTTCGGCGACTTCATCACCACCGACCACATTTCCCCGGCCGGCTCCATTGCCCCGGCCTCGCCGGCGGCCCGCTACCTGGAGGAGCACGGCGTGGAGGCGGCCGACTTCAACACCTACGGTGCCCGGCGCGGCAACCACGAGGTGATGATGCGCGGCACCTTCGCCAACGTGAAGCTGCAGAACAAGCTGGCCGACGGCAAGCGCGGCGGCTGGACCCGCGACCATGTGGCGGACGAGATCGTGCCGGTGTACGACGCCTCGGTGAGCTATGCCGGGGAGGGGGCGCCGGCTGTGGTGCTGGCCGGCAAGATGTACGGCAGCGGCTCGTCGCGCGACTGGGCGGCCAAGGGCCCCATGCTCCAGGGCGTGCGTGCGGCCATCGCCGAGAGCTTCGAGCGCATTCACCGCTCCAACCTCATCGGCATGGGCATTCTGCCGTTGCAGTTCCTGGAGGGCGAGAACGCCGACACCCTGGGCCTGGACGGCACCGAGCGCATCACCATCGCGCCGGTGGACTTCTCGGCGGGTCTTCCGAACCCGGCTGTGGTCGAGGTGACCGCCGAGCGCGAGGGCGGCGAGCCCGTGGTGTTCAATGCCACCGTGCGCATCGACACCCCCACCGAGGGCCGCTACTACGAAAACGGCGGCATCCTCCAGTACGTGCTGCGGGATTTGATTTAGGTTTGCAAAGTCGTTGCAGCCTTGCTTTGTTGTTTGGACTCGGTGGAACGCCACAGGGATGTTCCACCGAGTCTACCGCCTGCAGGGGAAAGAGGCTTCGATGAAGCGTTCTCTTGATAGGCACCTGCGGTGCCTCGCCAAAATGGGCCTACGGGGTTATGGTGAGCTCGGTGGCAAAGATAGAAGGCGGTTCGAATTATGGGAGATATCCAGGGGGAGCGGTTCCACGGGATTGATCGGCCTATACTTATTGCGGCTCTCAGCTATGCTGTTATTGATGTGCTGGGATCGGCGACGAGTGTCCTGGACGTATTCCAGGGTTCGGTCTTTTCAATGCGAGTCGAATGGTGGTCAGTTGCCTTCTCGCTGCTTTTTTATGGAATTGCCTTCGGGTATCCCCGTGTGATCGATTGGCTGATGGATCGACGTGCGCTTCTTTGGGGCAGCGGTGCTCTGTGCGGCGGTGGATTGGTTTTTTCGGCTCTGTCCCTCTTTGAGGGAACGCCTCTGGCAATGACGATGGATATAGCGACCCAAGCTATGCTCGCTCTTTTCACGAGCTGCTTCTTTCTGGGATGGATGAATACTTTCTCGCGTATGCGGGTGAGCGAGGTCGTTCGCGCCATTGCGCTTTCCTTTGTGGTTGGCGCTCTTTTCGCCGGGCTCTGTCTGTTCGAGGGGCTTTCTTTTCTTTTGACTGTTGCTACATGCGCGTCGCCTGTGTTGGGGGTGTGGGGATTTCTCTCGGTGGCTGAAGAGCTTCAGCTGCGAGAAGGTGCTGATGGCAACTCACCAGGCAATTCGGATAATTTAGGCAGCGCTATTCACCTTGTTTGCGCTCTTGTCCTAGTGGAATTTGCCGCCGTATCGGTAACGAGTTTGGGAGATCATGGCAGTTACGGGCTCAACCTGGCGGGTGGAGCTCTTTTCGCTATCATTCTGATTATCTCCATCGCACGGGGTTCTCTTGGGAAGGCTTTTCAAGTGGGCTTGACCGTAGCCGTTCTTTCCATTGCCGCTGGGGCGTTTTGCCTTTTTCTGCCTTCCTTGTCTTCCTTTATCGCTGCTGAACCTCTGGCCTACGCGGGCTTTGCGTTGTTCAGCATCATTTCCTGCTCGGTGCTGTGCTCATTGGGCGGCGCGGCGTCTCCTTTAACAACAAGATTGTTCAGTGCGATGCAGCTGGGAAACACGATGGCCTTTCTCGGAGCTAAGTTTCTATGCGCATATGCGACCCCTCGTTTTGGGGTGACGCTGCTTGCGACTGGGGCTGTCGTTCTTGCTGTGGCCGCGCTCGCTATCCTCACTCTGGATCGGGGCTTTCACAGTCTATGGGGTCTTGGCGCTTCGAACGGAGGCGACAAAGAATCAGCGACTTTCGACCAAGTTTCACTGGAGGCCCGTTGTGCGGAGATGGGGCGTTGCTACGATCTCACTTTGAGGGAGCAGGATGTGCTGAAAGAGCTCGCTCTCAGAAAGACCGCGGTTCAAATCGCTTGTGAGTTGTTCATATCGGAATCGACCGTGAAAACTCACATCAGCCACATTTACAGGAAGTGCGGCGTGAGAAAGAAGACCCAGTTGCTGGATTTGGTTTTCAGTCGCACGAGGGACGAATAGGGCCAGGAGTGCGCAAAGGGCGCTCCCGAGCGACGATTTGTCGACCGGGGCGCCCTTTGACGAGAGGAGGATGGGAGCCGCTAAAGGGATCGTGCGACGAGGTTGGCGCTGTGAACGGCGTTGAGGATATTGCTGGGCTCGTTGCTGTCGCCTACGATGTGAACTTCGATAGAGGAATCGATGGCGTCAATCCACGAGGTGCGCGGATCGAGATCCTCGAGCAGGTAAACGGTGTCGCATTCGAGTGTTCGGCTCAGCCCATTATCGGCTGTATAGGACACGCTATTAGACGAGACTTCTGTCACTGTGGCGCCGCCAATAAGGGAGCCGCCCTTGGCTTTCATCCAGGGCATAAGGACGCAGTGGGGCCAGGACGCCTGTTCGATACCGATTTCTGCCGTGGGTCGCGAGCTGATGATGGTCACGGCCTTCCCCTCGCCCGTGAGTCTTATGGCGAAATCGGTAGCAATGATGTTGCCGCCGACGATGGCCACGCGCTCACCCGCATCGCCTGTGGCGATGTCGTCAAGATCGAGAGCGCTCTCGCAACCCTTGATTGCAGAAGCGTGTTTTTCGCCTCCGGTGGCGATCACGACGGCGTCGGGCTTTTCAGCATTGAGCTGCTCGGCGTTCACTTCGATGCCGGTTTGGATGGTGACGCCAGCGTTTTGGGCTCGGCGTTCCAGGTACGTGCGATAGTCGTCGATGCGCTCGTGGTCGCCCTTGATGATTTGGGCGAAAGAGAGGCGGCCGCCCACCGTATCGCTTTTCTCGTAGAGCGTGACGCTGTGGCCGCGCTCGGCAGCGATGGCAGCCGCTTCGAGGCCAGCGGGTCCGGCGCCTACGACGGTGATGGCGCGGGGCGTTTCTGCGGCCTGAGGGGTAGCGCCTTCGGGCATCTCTTCTGTGCCACCGCGAATGTAGGCAGGATTCACACGGCAGTAGCCGATACCCCACATATCGGCGACGGCTTTGAAGCAGTTGACGCAGCGGTTGCAGGGGCGCACTTCATCGCGTTTGCCCTCTTTGAGCTTATTGGGCAGCTCAGGATCGGCAAGAAGGGTGCGATTGAGCACGAGATAGTCGACTTTGCCCTCTGCGATCAGATTGTTGGTGAATTGGGGCGCGAGGCGTGGATCGATGCTGCCCACTACTCCGACGGGAATGCTGACCGCCTGTTTTACCTGGGCCGCCACTTCCGCCAGCGCTGCGACACCGTCACGCGAACCGGTGATGGATCCCTCGCTGTGGCGATCGTAGTTCATTATGGTTCCCAGGCCGGTGTTTCCGTGTTCGCCGAAGTGCATGATGTCGGGCATGAATCCGGCGCAATGATTCCCGAACATGGCGGAGCGAACCTGCAGGGCATCGGCGCCCGCTGCCTCGAAGAGCTTTGCCAACTCCATGGCCTCGTCGACCTTAATGCAGAGGCCGCTATCGCCGAGGTCGTGGACGTTCTCCTCGATGCCGTTGAAGAGAACCTCCACCATGAAATCGGCTCCGATCTCCTTTTTGATGCGCTCGATGATCTCCGTGACGATGCGTGCGCGGTTTTCGAAGCTTTGGGGACCGTACTCGTCTTCGCGATCGTTCCAAAAACGGGAAAGGAAAGTGTCGAAGCAGTGATCGCAGGAGCAATTGAGGCTAAAGGCGTCGAAGCCGCAGTCCTTGGCGAATTGAGCTCGGGCGACTACCTCGTCCTGGGCAGCATGGATTTGCTCGATGGACATAGCGGTATGGCGGAACTCCGGCATATCCATTTCCAAGGGGCTGACGAGGTGCTTTGAAGTGGAAGCGCGGCTCCAGTCAATGTAACTTTGCAGGCCGATGGGGGTACCGTGCTCGTGCACTGCGGCTACAAGGGGCTTCACCTCTTCCACTGTGTAGGGGTAAAACGACAGGTCCTCATGCCAGATGATACCCACGCCGCCTTTGGCGAGGCCCTCGTAAAAACCGATGGCCTGGTCGTTGATGCCGGCGTCAATAGAATAGGAGCCCGCAGCTGCCTTGGCAAGTCGATTCTGAATTTGAATGCTTCCCAGCTGAAGAGGCTCGAAAATGGCGGCGTAGTCACTTTCCCCTTCGAGATAGCTAGTGTCCTGCGGATTCAGCGAGACTTGCTCGGTCTCGCCGGTTTCCGGCAGAGCGCTATCAACGTTTGATGGTGCCGCCGCGGTTGTGGGCGTACATCCCATGAGGGATGCGGTGCCCAAAAGTGTGGCCGCGCCTCCGAGGCCCAAAAATGAGCGTCGGGTTACATTGAACTCTCCCATGATTCCTCCTGACTTTACTTGACGACCGTGCGATCCTGCAATGAACCATAAGGCGAGTATCGATGTCGCAGCGCCAATGGGGAAGGGGGAGAAAAGGTTGATATTGGGGCATACTTTCGAGTTGAGAAAAGTATGAGGATGCTGATCGGGTATTTGCTACCCAATTTGATTGCTAGGTAGGCGCCGCTGCGGGTGTTAGAGAGTTCTCGCCGCTGAAAGCTGAACGTCGAAGAGCCCGGCATCATAGGGATGCAGGGCTCTTCTTTTGGTGCGAATTCCAAGTGCGTGCCATAGCGGAATGGACGAGGGAAGCTCCGTGCTACCGTTCTTCCCAACGCAAATGTTCTCCCAAGAACGGGACTGCGAAGGCTACTTTGCCGCGGCCGGCGGGTTTGATGACGCCGCCGTCGAGGAGCCGGCGGCGGTATTTCTGGGCGTAGTCGGTGGTGGCGCCCATGAGCTCGGCGATAACGGCTGTGGACGCCTCGTCCCCTTGGGAGGCGAGAGCCGTGAGAAAATCGATGTCGCGGTCGGAGAGGGCGGCCAAGGTAGTGGCGCACACGTCGCTCTTGAAGTCTTCGCTGGACGTTTGCAGCGCTTCGGCGAGGCTTGCTTCCGTGACGGTGCCGTCTTCCGCGTACAGGCAGGTGTAGTGGCCCACCAGCTGCAAAAGATAGGGAGAGCCGGCAGTGTATTCCGATGCTTTGCGACGGAGATCGCTTGCAATGGCAATGCCGAGGGTGTCGAAGGACCGCTTGAAGAAAGCGTCCACTTCACCGTATTCCAAAGGGTCGAGCGTGATCTTGCGCGATCGGTTCAAGAACGTGAGAACCTTGTCGTTGAGGGTGGTGGAAACGGCGCCTGGGAGGCCGGCCATAACGATGGCCACATTCAAGCGCTCACCCACCATTTCTTGGTAAGTGCCGATAAGCTGGCGAATCTCGGGACTTGAGGCTTGCAGTTCATCGACGAGGATAAGGATGCCGCGGCCTTTGGCAGTGAGCTGGCGACAAAGTTGCACCAGACGCTGCTGGGGGCTTTTGGTCGTGGGGGTGTCGCGTTCGAACTGGATGCCGGCCGAGAAGCCCAGCGCCCCCACGCTGCCACCGGCAAGATGAGGCTTGCCGTCGCTGCTGCCATCGCAGTCGTCTTCTATCTTCTCAAGAATGCGCTCAAGCATGCCTTCGGAAACGATGGTGGGCGATGCCACGGCGAATCCCTGTTGCCGCATGCGATCGGCAAGCTCCCAAAGTAGAACGGTCTTGCCACTGCCTCGCTGGCCCAGGAGCACCACGGCTCGCTCGCGACTTCCCGGTCGCGATTGCAGTCCGGTTTCGATCTGATTGAGCAAGCGCTCCCGGCCCACAAGAGAAGAGGGGCGATTCCCGAAAGAAGGAGAGAAGATTTCTTCGTGCATGGCTCGCTCCTTTCCTTTTTTTCCTTAGTTTTCCTTTATTTCCTATTCTTTCCTATTCTTTCCTATTTGTCAAAGTGAATCCCTCTGCGGAGAAGGTGCGGAAAAGGTAGCCCTTGCGGGGAGTTTGGGGTACGATTACGGGCACGTGATTTTTCAGGCCTCGAGAAGAAACGAACGCACTATGGAAGACTTCCGCAACGAATACTGCATGCATACGGCCACCTGCGGGCAGCTGCGTGCCACCGATGTGAACCAGGATGTGACGCTGACCGGGTGGGCGTGGCACACGCGCGACCACGGCGGGCTCATCTTCATCGACCTGCGCGACCGCGAGGGCTACACCCAGGTGGTGGTGGACCCCGATTGCGTGAGCGCGGAGGACTTCCAGGCCGCCGAGCATTTGGGCCGCGAGTACGTGCTGAAGGTGACCGGCCGGGTGCGCGAGCGTGCCCCGGAGGCCGTGAACCCGAACATGGTGACCGGCGAGATCGAGGTGCTGGCCTCCTCCGTTGAAGTGCTGAACACCTCGGTGACGCCGCCGTTTGCCATCGAGGACGGCATCGAGACCGACGAGACCACCCGCATGAAGTGGCGCTATCTGGACATCCGCCGCCCGGAGATGCTGGCCAACCTGAGGCTGCGCCACACGGTGACCCAGGCCATGCGCCGGGCCCTGGACGAGCGCGGCTTCCTGGAGATCGAGACGCCGATTCTGGCGAACTCCACCCCCGAGGGCGCCCGCGACTACATCGTGCCGTCGCGCCCGAACCCGGGCAAGTTCTACGCGCTGCCCCAAAGCCCCCAGCAGTTCAAGCAGATGCTGATGTGCGCCGGTGTGGAGCGCTACTACCAGATCGCCCGCTGCTTCCGCGACGAGGACCTGCGCGCCGACCGCCAGCCCGAGTTCACGCAGGTGGACATCGAGATGTCGTTTGTCGAGGGCGACGACGTCATGAACATGATGGAGGGCGTCATGGCCGAGACCCTCGACGCCATCGGCGTGCCCCACGCCTTCCCGCTGCAGCGTATGCCCTACGCCGAGGCCATGGATAAGTACGGCTGCGACCGCCCCGACGTGCGCTTCGGGATGCTGCTGCACGACATCACCGACATCGTGAAGGAGTCGGGCTTCAAGGTGTTCGCCAGCGTCGCCCAGTCCGGCGGCGTCGTGAAGGCCATCAACGCCAAGGGCGCCGGCGACTGGAGCCGCGGCGACGTGGAGAAGCTGGCCTCCATCGCCGAGGCCAACGGCGCCAAGGGCATGGCCTGGGTGGCGTTCACCACCGACGGTCAGGAGAAGAGCCCCATTAAGAAGTTCTTCACCGATGAGGAGTGGGCCGCCCTGAAGGCTGAGATGGAAGTGGAGCCTGGTGACCTGCTGCTGTTCGCCGCCGATACCCCCGAGGTGGCCAATGCCGTGCTTTCCGCCCTGCGCCTGCACATGGCCGAGGCGCTGAACATCCCCCGCGAGGGCCACGCGCTGCTCTGGGTGGTGAACTTCCCCATGTTCCGCTACGACGAGGACGAGAAGAAGTACGCCGCCGAGCACCATCCCTTCACCCACGTGTTGAAGGAGGACCTCGACAAGATCGAGAGCGACCCCCTGGCTTGCGGCAGCTACAGCTACGACCTCGTGATGGACGGCTTCGAGGTGGGCGGCGGCACCATTCGTATCCACAACGCCGAGGAGCAGCGCCGCATCCTGCGCGTCGTGGGGCTCACCGACGAGCAGATCGACGAGAAGTTCGGCCACCTCATCCGCGCTCTGGAGCTGGGTGCCCCGCCCCACGGCGGCATCGCGCTCGGCCTCGACCGCCTGGTGATGCTGCTGGCCCGCAAGGACTCCATCCGCGACGTCATCGCCTTCCCGAAGACCTCTTCGGCGAGCGACCCCATGACCGGCGCCCCGAGTGCCGTCACCGGCCGCCAGCTGAAGGACGTGAACCTGCGTATTCTGTAGGCGCGTCCCCCAAGCCCGTCATGCGTGTGATTGATCGATATCGCGAAGATGACGGGGCCATAGTATGCCCTGCGGTGGCGCTGTCTGCGGACGGCGCCACTGCTGTTGTGGAGCGCACGGTACTGGTGGAGCACCGGTTGGAAGTGCTGGTGAACACAGTGCCCACCATGAGCGTTGTGTGCACGCCCGACCATTTGGTGGATTTAGTGGTGGGGCGCTTGTTCACCGAGGGCATGGTGGCCGGGGTGGCTGATATCGAAGAGGTGTATCTGTGCGAGCACGGCACGCGGGCCCAGGTGATGCTGGCCGACCGTCGGGCCGACTTTTCGCGGAGGGAAGCCGGAGTGGTGCCATCGTGTTGCACGGGAAATCGCACCTACCACCAGTATTTCACCAATGACGAGCGCCCGACCAACGTGGCACCGATTCCGTGGGAATCGGCGTGGGTGTTTGAGATGGCTCGAACCTTCGCGGGGGATTCGCCGCTCCATCGGGCGACGACGGGCACCCACAGTTGTTACCTGATGATCGACGGCGTGTTGCTGGCATATCGGGAGGATTTGGGGCGCCACAACGCCTTCGACAAAGTGGTAGGAGCGGCGCTGCGCCAGGGTTTTGACCTGCGTCGCGCCCTCGTGTTCTCCAGCGGCCGCTTGCCCGAGGACATGGTGATGAAGGCCATTCGCGCCGGCATTCCGTTGCTGGCTACCAAGGCGGTCCCCACCGATGAGACGATTCGCCTGGCTCGGGAGTTCGACCTGACCCTCATCTGCCAAGCCCGCCCCGACTCCTGCGTGGTGTACAACGATCCGCGAGAGCCGTGAGTGCGCCACTGCTCCTCCCGCAGCTATTTCCGAGCCATGCAAGCTGGAAAAGCCCTGCCGACGCCTCGACGGCTTCTTGCCAACGGGCGCAGAACCTTCCTGTGTTATCATACGACCCGATGATACTTTGACCGGCAGGAAGGCGCCTGTGTTCGAGAGCTTGAAAGTGGACGACAAGTCGGGCGTGCCCGTGTGGGTGCAGATTCGCAACCACATGATCTTCCTCATTCGCTCGGGGGTGCTGCGCCCCGGCGACACGCTGCCCACGGTGCGCTCGCTGGCGGTGGATCTGGGCGTGAACTACAACACCATCCACAAGGTGTACCAAGATTTGGAAACCGACGGGCTCATCAACTCGGGGCGCGGGCGGCGCTCCACCATTGCCGACATCGACCGGGAGGCGCTGAACCTGCCCGAGTCGCCCATCGACGCGGTGGTGGAGGAGCTGGCCCGGGTGGCCCGGGAGTCGGGCATTACCAAGCGGGACGTACTGACGCGAGTGGAAGAGGCGCTCGCCGATTTGGAATAGACGTGCAGGCAGGTAGCGCGCGGCTGTCGGGGGACGGCGTGCGTCAAGAACGAGGGGCGTATCATGGCCGATCAGAAATCGTACTTCGACGAGCCGGAGGACCTTACCTCCGAAGACACCACCATCGCCTCCGAGGCGAGCTTCGACGAGACCACCACGAGCCGCACGGGCGCCGCGGTCATCCGCATCGTGCTGGCGGCGCTGCTGTTCGCGGTGTTCGCCGCCGCGTCGTGGGTCAGCGGGTCGGGCTGGCCCGTCATCGCAGGCCTCGTGGCGGCGCTTCTGCTGTTCAGCTGCACCCACGTTGTGCTGGAATGGGAGCGGGCCGTGGTGCTGCGCTGCGGCAAGTTCCACCGGGTGGCGGGGCCGGGCCTCGTGGTCATGTGCCCGGTCATCGATTCGGTGACCGCCACGGTGGACATGCGCATGCGCTCCACTGCCTTCAAGGCCGAGCATGTGCTGACGGCCGACTTGGTGCCGGTGGACGTGGACGCCGTGCTGTTCTGGACGGTGTGGGACGCCGAGAAGGCCTGCGCCGAGGTGAAGAACTACGTGCGGCTCGTGTACTGGGTGGCCCAGACCACCCTGCGCGACGTGATGGGCGCCGTGACCATCGCCCAGCTTTCCACCCGGCGCACCCAGATCGACACGGAAGTGGCCGACATCTTGGAGCAGAAGACCAACGAGTACGGCATCACCGTGCTGTCGGTGGAGATTCGCGACATCGAGGTGCCGGCCGACTTGCAGGAGGCACTGTCCGCCGAGGCCCGCGCCGAGCGCGAGAGCAATGCTCGCATCATGCTGGCGGAAGTGGAGCGCGAGGTGTCCGAGATGTTCGTGGAAGCCGCCGACACCTACGGCGACCCGAAGGCGGCCCTGCAGCTGCGGGCCATGAGCTTCGTCGCCGATTCCGTGAAGGAGAAGGGCGGCCTCGTGGTGGTGCCCAGCGCCCTCTCCGAAGCCTTCGACGGCCTGCAGAAAATCGCGAAGGGGTAGGGGACGCGCTAGGCGATCTTCTCCGACTGCCACTCATAGGTTCGCCGGTAGAGCCCTTCGGGAGCGATGTCGATGTCGCCGTCGAGCCATGTCAGCACGCCGTGGTCGATGGAGAACCGAGCGAAAACATTTCTGTTGGCTAGCGGAGCGAAGGCGTCGAAGGGAAGGAGCTCGGTCGCATCGAACAAGCGTGTTTCCCCTGTGTTGAACGTAACGAGCATGCAGAGGTCGTCGACGACTCGCGCAGATTCAACGGCCAAATGGGGAGTGGGCTGACTGGCGCAAACGTAACCGTTGGAAACAAACATGGCTTTCTCCGAATCCCAATTCTGCCTTTCTCCTTGGTTTATTCTATTCTACACGGGTGGTTTGCGATTAGGGCAAATGGTCTCAAAAAAAGAATCATATATTTCTAAGATAGTTATACCAAATCATACAAATTTATGATACTATCTCCGCCAAGGAGTCAACTGTGGACTTGATTGGAAGAGGTAGCAATGCGAAAGCGTTCTTTGCTCGTAGCGGTGGTCTGTGGGGCGATGGGGCTCGCTCTTGTTGCTTGCGTGCCGGAAGTTCCAGAACGCCACTACGAGGAGGGTTCCGAAATTGAGGCGACCCTGAAAGGGAATAACGGGCCGCAAAGTCTTTCTTCGATCTACGAGGAAATGGATGAGAGGGCTGAAGAATACGCTCCCAAAGTGATAACGTTGGAAGACGGTACGCAGATTCAGCGAACACCCGATTCCGACGGGGATAGCGTTTTCGCCGGGGCACCGAGTGCCTACAACACGGCATCCCTTAATGCGGACAACCGGGGCTGTGATTCGTGCCATCAGGATGGACTGGCTGACTTGGTGCGCAACATGCAATACAAGCACTTCGATCTGGAAACCGGGCTCGGCACGAGCATAGGTGTGCAGGACTGCCTCATGTGCCACAACGATAGCAGCTGGCTGCAGCACGGGCTGACCAAGCAGTTCGGTTCTCTCATTCATGGCATCCATAGTCGTGACACTTTCAAAGGCGATTGCATGTCATGTCATAGTGCCACCGCCGATGGCCAGGGGATGGCCCTCTGGGATATAGCCAAATATGATGTGCTCTCGGGGATTCTCTCCGTAGAGAACGTGGGAGGTAATTTCTCCTATGACCAGGATAAGCTGGGCGGTTCACTTGGTCTTACCTGGTGGCCTATGGGCGATTCCGAGCTTGATGGGCTTCTCAACGATGCTTTTGAGGAAAAGCCCCTTAACACGGAACTGTTTGAGAATTGGGAGATTTCCATTTCGGGGATGGTCGACAAACCCTTCTCCATCACTTTGGGGGAACTCATCGAGCAGGCACCGTCCGAGACGTTTATCAGCTCAGAGCAGTGCATCCTCAATCCACCTGCGGGTGAGTTTCTAGCGAATGCCGAAGTGACGGCTGTTCCTCTTTCGTGGCTGCTGGAAAAGGCCGGCGTTCAAGAGGGGGCGACGACTATTATGCCCTTCGGAGCCGACACTTATACGGGCTATCCCAATACGCTCGACAATATTGCCTCCGAAGGCGGTTGGCTCGTTTATAAGGTGAACGGGGAGCCCCTGAGCTACCTTGACGGATATCCCTGTCGCGTTTGGTTCCCGGACCATAGCTTCCCGATGTCGGTGCGCTGGGTGAACGAGATTGTGGTAGGCAACGATGATCTTCATTGGAACGAAGGCTTCGGCATTGCCGGCGTTTTCGGAGGGGCGGGCAGCTGGATTGGCGATGACGAATCTTCCGCCGAGTTCGCGAACAAGCCTAACGTAGCGATCTGCAATACCTACGAAGGCCAGATCGTTCCCGTGGGAACACCCTATAAGTTCGAAGGCTATGCGGATGCCATCAACGAGCAAGTGACAGCGGTCGAGTTCTCCATGGACGGCGGTGCCACATGGACCCGTTTCGATACCTCCGATTCTGATAAGAAGAAATGGGTGTACTGGACGTTTGAATACACGCCGGAGGAGGCGGGGGCTTACGTCTTGAATGTGCGGGCAGTTTCGGGGGATGGGCGCGTCTCCTATAGGCCCGACCGTATCATGATCAATGCGAAGTAGTGCATCTGAGAATCTGAGGGAAATGGAGATAGAGCTATGACGACTTTGAAGAAAACCGCTGCCCTTGGTGCCAGTGCGCTGATGGCTTTGGGCGGTGTGGGGGCTACATTTGCGACGGTGGCGACGGCTGATGCGCAGCAGCCGGATGCGCCCGCTGCAACGGCCGAACATGCGGTGAGCAGCGAGACCGTCATGGTGAAGCCGGTTCAGGTGGCGGGTGAGTTCGCCTTTACCCAGACCGAGGTGGCTTCCAATGAGTATTTGTCGCGTATGATCGGGGAGGCGTCGAAGTACCTGTGCAATGCGCAGACCATGGCGGCTAACGAAGGCACCGCGGCTGAAGACTGGACATTTGCCGTGCGCGGCGCGGTGAAGAACCCGGAGTCCCTGTCGCTGGCGGAGTTCCGCGATTCGGGCCATGCCAAGACGCTCGTTATGGGCTGTACCTGCATGGGCAACCCTGTCGACGGGCAGGCCACGGCCAATGCCGAGGTAACGGGTATTCCCTTGCAAGATCTGTTCGAGATGGTGCAGCCGGAGGCCGGGGCCAACACCGTGGTGTTCACGTCGGCCGACGGTTACGAGGTGGCACTGCCCTTGAGCTACGTGGTTCAGCGCTACAGCGCCATCGTGTTCGCGGTGAACGATGCGCCGCTGGTGGAGTCGGTCGGGGGCATGAACCAGCTGTGGCTGGGCTCTACGCCGGCGAGCTACTTCGCCCGCGACATCGTGGCCGTCGAGTTCCAGGAACGTCAGACGCCCCCGCCGAGTCCTACGAGCGATGAGGCCCGGGCGGAGCTTCAGAACCTTCCCAATATTGGTGTGCTTTATGGCGGTGAGGTGCGGTAGCCGCTTTGCCCGGGGTGCCGATGCCGCTGTTCGCGGTCGCCTTATCCCAACGGCGCCCCTTCCCTTTGACCTTCTGAAAGGAGGAAACTATGACT
Organism: uncultured Enterorhabdus sp.; assembly: GCA_947573925.1. GTDB lineage: Bacteria > Actinomycetota > Coriobacteriia > Coriobacteriales > Eggerthellaceae > Adlercreutzia. Next base: position 19,414 of record CANPHS010000019.1, read on the forward strand.
GAGCATACCGCACTGACCCGCCGGGGATTTCTCGCGGGCTGCGCTGCGGTGACGGGGTCTCTCGTCGTCGTGGGCGCTGCCAGCGCGGGAAGCGCCTCGGCTGAGGAGGGCGTGTCATCTGTGGCGAACGTGCAGTACGGCTTCTTGTCCGACCTGAGCCGCTGCGTGGGTTGCGAGAATTGCGTGGCCGCGTGCCGCGAGGCGAACCATCTTTCCGAGGAAACGGCCAATCGGCGGCGCGTCCAGGTCTTTATGAACTCGAGAAGCAACAACGTCTACGTCTCTACCTCGTGCATGCATTGCGACGATCCGAATTGCTTGCGGGTGTGCCCCGCCGGGGCTATCTCCAAGGGAGCCGCCGGCATTGTGTCGGTGAATCCGGATCGGTGCATCGGCTGCAAGTACTGCGTGCAGGCATGCCCCTATGAGGTGCCTACTTACAACAACGTATCCATGGACAAGTGCGACTGCTGCCTGGGTGCCGGCGTGGCGCCGGGCGACACTCCCTACTGCGTGCAGGCCTGCATTTTCGATGCGCTGAAGTACGGACCTGTGGACGAGCTGCGAGCCGAAGCGGAGGCGCGGGGGCTGGCACCGGTGCCGGTGGGCGAGGCCTGCGGGCCGAACTGCCTGCTCGTTGGGGAGAGGGGGTAGCGCTATGCTGCAACTAACCTGGAGCTGGCAGCCGGCGCTGTACCTGTTCCTCGGCGGCATGGGAGCCGGGGCCTTCATTATGGCGGCGGTGCTGTTCCTCATCGACCGCACGAAGCATCGGCTCGTGGTCTGCGTGTCCATGTGGGCCGCCTTCGCCAGCTTGGCCGTGGGGCTGCTGTTGTTGCTGTCGGAGCTCATCTCGCCGGTGCGCGGCATGATGATGTGGCAGAGCTTCAGCAACTTCTCCTCGTGGATGACGCTGGGCGCCTGGGGCGCCTTCGGGGCTTTGGCGGTGTTCGCTCTGTCGGCTCTGTTGGCCATGCGCCCGGTGGGAAACTGGTTGGCGAAGCGGTGGAAGTGGTTCGGCGCCACGCCCAAGCAAGCCGGCGATGCGGCGAAGAGCGCGAAGGCGGCGGTGCCGAACGGTGTGAAGCTGCGCCGGGTGCTGGCGGTGGTCGGCATTGGGCTCGGCGCCTTCGTGGCGGTGTACACGGGCATGCTGCTCATGACCGCAGGAGGCGTGCCCCTGTGGGATTCGCCCCTGTTGCCGTGCCTGTTCACGGTGTCGGCCTTCGATACGGGCGTGGCTCTGGTGGAGGTGATAGCCGTGCTGCTCTCCAAGAAAGACCCGCTGGCCCATCGCGCGGCAGCGCTCATGGAGAAGATCGTCATCGGGCTGGTGGTGGCCGAAGTGGCCGTGCTGGCGCTGTTCTTGGGAACGCTTATGAGCGGTGACCCGGCTACGGCCGCAGGCGCTGCGGGCGCGGCTTCGGCCGAGCTTTTGACCACGGGCGGCCTGGCCACGGTGTTCTGGGCCATGGTGGTGGCCGCCGGTTTGGCGCTGCCCCTGGTGATGGCGGTGCTGTCACTCGTGCTCAACAAGCGGGAGACGCGCCCGCTCATGGCACTCGGGGCCATCGGTGCCCTCATCGGCGGCTGCGAGCTGCGCTTCCTCATCCTGGCCGCCGGGGTGCACGCCGATGTACTCGGCAGCACCGTGATGGGGCTCATCATGTAATTCCCGAGCGGCTTGGCATCCGGGGGCGATTCCTGCTGGCTGCCGGGCCGCATCCCCTATAGGGGGCCGGGCGTCCCCGGCAACGCGTCCGGTCCCTCTCCTTCCAGGTGCGTCTGCGGCCCCTCTTCCCCTTCGACCGCAGGCGCCGGGCCCGGTTGCCTTCCGGTGGCCGGGCCTTTCCTGTTATGATGGCCCCAACGACAAAGGAGGATGCCATGATTCCACGGACCTACGGGCGCGTGGGCGAGCCGGTGCGCTTCAAGGGCACGGCCTACGACTTCGGGCACTGCATAACGGCGGTGGAGTTCTCGCTGGACGACGGCGAGCACTGGACGCGCTACGAGACGCCGAACACCAACGACTACCAGAACGTCACCTGGACCTTCGACTACACACCGGAGGAGCCCGGTTTCTACATCCTGCGCGTGCGCTCCGTCAACGACGCCGGCGAGGCGAGCCCCGAGTCCGCCTTCGCCGAGCTGGAGGTTTCGGCGTAGGGAGATTACTCGGCTTTTACGAGGAAGGGTACGCTATCGGGGACGGGGCTTGCTTCTCCGCGATCGTTCACCGAGCGAACGAGCAGGCGGAATTCCCCGGGCTGGCGCGGGGTGTAGGCGAACTGCCAATGGACGAGTTTGTCGCTGGTCGCATTCGGCGTCTCGCAGGTCGTCCACGTGCGGCCTCCGTCGATGGAGAATTGAATGGCAGCAATGGCGCGATCGTAGTCGCCGGCGTAGCCTTCGAAGGTCATGGCGGTGCCCACTGTGCCGTATTGCAGGGGAAGCATGGCGCATCCTTTCTCCCGTGAGCCCGATGTTCGCGCGTGCTCGGCTTGCGTTATCGAGCCTTTGGCGCCGAAAGGAGGGGGCGCGCGGCTGGCACGCGCCCCCTCCACGGCTTGCCCGGTCCCAGGAGGGGAGACGCTTTCGCCCCACAGAGCGGAAGGCGAAAGTACGGGGCCGGGCAAAGCCGAACCGAGTACCTACCGGACAGCGGTAATGCCGGCGTTCGGACGGTTCACGTACTCGCCGTCGACGGCGTCCTCGCTGCCGGGGGCGGCGGGGACGGCATCCTCGTGCGTGATCTGAATCTCCACGATGTTGCGTGTGAAGTACTTCGCGGCGGTGGAGCCGATCCACAGCTGGTTGGTGCCGCCCACGGACGCGGACAGATCTTCGCCGTTGATCTCGTAGGAGATCACTGCGTTGCGGGCCATGACGTAGCTGAGGGGCAGCGACGTCGCGTAGCCGTCCTCGGACACCAGAGTCACGGTGTTGGCGTCGGCGTCGGGCGCGGCTTTGGCGATGATGGTGGCCAGCGGCACGCCAGTGACCTCCGCGTTGATGGCCGCCGGGCCGCCGGCGCCGTTCGAGACGCAGGTGCAGCCCATGATGGCCGTGCTCTCGTCATCGTCGGCCAGCTCGCCCAAAGTGGCGGTGTAGGCCTGTTGCACATCGCCCGATACGGTGATGGCCCAGTCGTCGGCCTTGGCCACGGTCAGTTCGCTGTCCGCGTTGCACAGGGCGATAGCGGCCTTCTGGAACACCGTTTTAATGAGCGCGTTCGGCGTGATAGTGGCCTGATCCCAGGCGAAGGTGCCCTGGATGGGGGCTGCCGCTCGGGCATCCCGCGCGTCCTCTTGGGCAAAAACGGCCGCCTGGCCCGCCGCGGAGGCCGGCTGCGCAGCGTCGTCCGCCGGCGTGGCGAACGCGGAGGCGACCGGCATGGCGGTCATGCTGACCGCGGCAAGGGCGGCCACGACGTTCTTCGTGCGATTCATAGCGTGCCTCCTTTCTATTCCTCGACGGTGAGGAACAAGGTGACGGGCTTCTCGTAGGGCTCGCCCTTCGTGTTGAACGTGTGGAAGGCGTTGCCCTGGCCGTCGGATGCGTTGAGCTTGACCTGGTACGTGCCGGCCTGGGTGGGCGTCCATTTCAGCGAGAACTGCACCCACTGGGCGGGGTCGAAGTCCGCAATCTCGGCATCCACGTCGTAATCGACCCAGGTCTCGCCCATGTCGAAGCTGAAGCTGATGGTGTCGAGGGGCCCGACCACCTTGGTCCAGCTGTAGACGGCACCAGTCAATTCGATGGGCTCGCCGACTTTGTAAGTGTTGCCGTTGTTCTGGAACCACACGCCGTTGATGGATTGGTGCGACTTCGCGAGGTTGGAAATGACGAAGGGGGTTTCGCTCTGGATGAAGTCGATGGACTTCACATGCTTCACCTGGGTCGATCCGAAGGAGCCGCGGCTGGCGAGCACGATGGGAGCGCCGTCAGCGGGCGTGAGGTCTTCGCCGTAGTACTTCGTGACGAGGTAGGCGTCATGGTCGTACACGCTGATGTCCACCGGCGAGCCGGCGCCCTTCCATCCGTCCCAGCCGGTCACGTCCACGGCGTTCATGCCGTCGAGGACGCCGCCGCACTGCTCGAGGACGTAGTCAAGCGAAACGCCGGTCATGGGGATGTTCGCGGTGAGCGAGGCCCCGTGGCCGTTCGTGGCGCAGGACATGCCCATGGTGAACTCCGTCTGGGGCATGGCCTCCAGGTCGGCCTTGGTGAAGGTCTTCGGGTTCTTGACACCCGTGATGGTCACGGCGTTGTCCGGCAGGGAGATGCTGTCGTAGTCGAAGGTGTCGCCTTCGCCCTCGATCTTGAAGATGTTGTCGCCCTCACCCTTGCTGGTCAGCTCGGCGCCCCAGTTGTCCACGATGAAAACGTCGTCGTGGTCGGTCGGGTTCTGGTTGAACGTCACGTCGATCTGCGGGTTGGCGTCAGTGGAGAACTGGGTGATGAAGCCGTTCTTGAACCCGCGGGACTTCACCCAGTCCCTCACCGGGGCATCGCCGCCCAGGGGGAAGCCGCCCACGGCCACGGAGTCGTTGAAATCATCCCACAGCTCGAATTCGTATTCGCGCACCTTACCCTCGGAGTTGATGGCGTGACAGCTCCAGCAGTTGCCGTTGGCCGCCACGAACTGCTCGTTGCCGTAGTGGCTCGCGTGAATGAGATCGCCCAGGTAGGGGCCGGTCAGCTTTCCGTGGGCCCGATGGCACGGCTCGCAATCCTTGTAGGTCAGGTTCTTGTCGAAGCCGGAGTGCACGAGGATGTGCTTGTTGCCCTCGCGCAGGTTCATGACATCGAACAGGTCGCTATGGCAGGAGTTGCACCCGCGGCTTCCGGTGTGGAGCACCTCGCTGTTGAGGTACGTGTCGGGGAATATGCCCGCGCTGGCTTCCAGGAAGTCCGGGTATCCTCCGGCATCAGCGGCCGGGACGGCTTCTTGCGGCGTTCCTCCTCCGCTGCTCGGTTGCTCGGATGATGCTGTTGGCGCACAGCCCCAACACAGCACGCTGATGGCGAGTATGGCTAGAAACATCGCCGCCGCAACGACGATGCGCTGCCTTTTTGCGGCACCACCCATGTTCCTCTCCTTTCTCTTCTCTGATAGCTCCTCGCGGCCTTCATCGGCCGCCTTTGCTGCTTTGTGGAAAGCAGCCTCGAAAAGCACCGTACTGCGCCTGCCACAAAATGAGTTCGGCAAAAGTTATTGGACTTTCATGGGGAGCGAAAAAGCAATTCAGCAAGAATTGATGAAGTAGTCATCCTCCTTAACTTCTATGATTGATGAGGGGAATTTCGCAACGAGACCCTTGGGGGAAGGGAGAGCCGTCATGGGAGTGAAGCAATTTGCCCGGGAGCAGTGGGCCGGTATGGCCGGGGTGTTTCCGATTCTTCTGGCGGTCACGTTCTTTCTGTCCACATCCATGGGACTCCACGAACTGGGGAGCCGTTTTCTCGGCGCCGAGTACTTCTGGAAGGACATTTTGAGCTATCGCTTTCCGTCGTGCTTGGCCCATTCCGTTGGCATCACGATCGGTTTTGCCTTCTGCGTGGCGTACAACGGGCCCATCCGCGCCGGAGCGTCCCGGCCACTTCCGTGGATAGCGGTGGCTGTGGCTGAGGCCATTTCAGTAGCAGGCGTGTACGCATCGTTGGCAAATCCCCTCGATTACGTTGCGCTCCTCGCCGCCGCGCAGGTATTGTGCGGCTTCGCGGCGGTGCTCGGGCTTATGCTCGCCGCGCCGTTCGTCTGTCTTCTCGATCATCGGCAGATTCTCATTGCGACGGGACTTGCCTACATCGCAACCAACTTTATCGTATGGGGAGTGCTGAGCTTTCTGGAGGCGGTGGCGCCCCTTCGCCTCGTGGCGCTGGCCTGCATCGCGCTCGCCTTGGCGGGAGGTGCCGCGGTCTTTGCCTTCTTCCGGTCTTCTCCTGTCGTGCAGGGAGAGGTGCGCGGGGCGACGTTTCATGCCCTTTCCCTGGACGGGAGCTTGACGGTGCGCGGTCTCAAGCGCGTTCATCCCGTGGCGCTGATTTGGATCGTCGTCGCCTCCTATGGCTTCGTGTTCGGGATTCTGCATGCCATTCCCTTGGGTCTGACCACCTATGAGGCGCGCAATGCGGCGAAAATAGTCGGCGCGCTGTTGGCGGCGGCACTGCTCTACGCTTCCTTCGCCCAGGCGAAAATCGACACGACGGTTATCTGGAACCGCACGTACCGGTTCGTCTTCCCCCTCACCGTGCTCGCGGCGCTGCTGCTGCCCTTTACCCAGGGCGGAGGCTTCTTTCTGGCGCTGGTGTGCTCGGAATGGGCCGGCTTCTACTTCGACATGGTACTCTTCATCGCCTGTTGCGTGATTGGGAAGGCCCTGCGCGTCAACACGGTGCAGTTCTTCGCCCACGTGTTCTTCGCTCGCAGCCTCGGATACCTCATCGGCGATATTTCCAGTGTGATTGCCTACTCCGTCATGCTGATGAAGGTCGTCAACGTCATCGAGGTCATCGTGTTCGTCCTCTTGACCATCGTCACCTTCAACTTCAACGCCGAGAAGTACGCCAAGACCGCGTGGGGCATTCTCCCGAAAGAGGAGCCCCAGGGCCACTTCAACCGCGAGCTTTTGGAGCGGTGCCGGGTTATCGCCGCGCAGTACAGGCTGACGGGGCGGGAGCAGGACGTGCTGCTGCTTTTGGCGAAGGGCAAGCGGCCGAAGGAGATCGGCAAGGAGCTGGTGGTGTCGATCGCAACGGTGAGAACGCATATTCAGGGCATTTACAACAAGCTCGACGTGCATTCCCACGACGCGTTGATGAAGCTGTTCGAACAGGTTGGATAGCTATGGCAGACAAGGAGAGCGCTATGGACTTTGGGAAGTGGCGACGGCGATGGGGCGCTGCGGTGTCCTTCGGACGGCGGGGAGGGATTGCGGCGGTTGCCGTGACGCTGGTGTTTCTTGCGGGAATGCTGGCGGCGTGCGCGAGCAGTCCGGCTGCGTCGACGGCGCGGCAGATGATGTTCAGCCCTTCGCTGGGAGACGACTACCGGGCTGCTGCGGCGGTTATGGAGGAAGAGGCCGACGATGCGAAACTGCTGGCCATCCGGTCCTCGTCGTGCGCGACGGGCGCAACGACACCATCGTGGATGTACCTGTTCTACTCGTGGGACAAGGCCCAGGCCTATACCGTGTTCGTGGTGAACGGGGAAGCGTCTTTGGGTGAGACGGGCAACCTGCCTTTGACGCCCGACGATTTCGCAGCCGTGCCGGACGTGGATGCCCTGGCCTTTGACGCCGACGCGGCCTACGAGCGCGTGTTGGAGGCAATCGAAGGGGAGGAGGAACTCTCCACCTGTCGGGCCTATCTCATGACCTACGTCAAGGGCGATGACGATCCTACGGCCGATGCCCTGAAATGGTTCTTTGTGTTCAACGAGCCGGACGATATCGGTGCTGTTGGTGTCGAGGGAAATCAAGGGGTCAACGGCGGTTCGACGGAGTCTCTGGTGTACGCGGTAGACGCCCAGACGGGCGACGTGGTCAACTGCGGCGCGTAGGCGGTCAGCCTCGGCGAGGGGCGTTTGTCGCCCGGGTCGTTGGTGGGCTTGGCGGTGTTCGGCCCTTATCCCACCAACCACGTGAGGCGGGCGATGGCGTCGGGGGTGAGGTGGAGGCCTTCGCGGGTGTAGGTAGCGAAGTCGCCGTAGGTGCCGTCGATCTCGTCGAAGAAGGCGCGGAGGTAGGCCGGCCGTGCTTCGAGGAAGGACATGAGACAGGCCCGCTCGTGGGCCGTCATGCCCGTGCCGAGGCGCTCGGCCTCCTCGGCGATGAGGTCGGCGTGGTCGACGTTCACGCGCAGGTAGTCTTCCAGAATGGCGTCCTCTCCGGCGCCTGCGACGCGCAGCAGGGTGGCGCAGAGCACGCCGGTGCGGTCCTTCCCGTTCACGCAGTGGATGAGCGCGGGGCGCCCCTCGGCGGCCATCGACCGCAGGGCCTGACCGAGCAACGGGTACTCGCGCACGTAGCGGCGGTAGTTGGCCGCCATGCGCTCCTCGGGCTCGCCGTACTTCTCGATGTTGCCCGCCACGAGCCGCTTGTCGGCATCCTTGCGCCGGGCTTCGGTGGCGGGGGTGAGCGCCACGGTCTTCATGCCCACGATGTAGGGCTCGGGGTGCGCCGCCACCTCGGCGGCCGTGCGCAGGTCGTACACCGTGGCAATGCCGAGGGACTGGGCGAGGAATGCGGCCTCCTCGGCCGTGAGGCCCGCGAGCTCGCGGCTGCGGAAGATGCGCGCGTCGCCGAAGGAGCCGCCGACGCCGCGGATGCGGGCGGTGCCGAAGGTGCGGGCCTGGGGCAGGGCCTCGAAGGCGAAGCCGGCCACGAGGGGCGAAGGCTCGCCGTCTTCCGTGACGGGCCGCGCCCGCAGAAGGTAGCGTCCCGGCTCCGTGGGCGTGTACACGAAGCGCCAGTTCACGCCGCGAGATTTGTCCACGGCCTCGGTGGGGTAGGCCGTCCATGAGGCCCCGTCGTCCAGGGAAAACTCCATGGCGACGATGGCACGGTCGAAGTCGTCCACGTACCCG
>CANPHS010000020.1 GCA_947573925.1 uncultured Enterorhabdus sp.
GTCTGCGACCGCCCTCGCCGATCGGGGCGCTACACCAACTTTCGTGACACTACCACTATTCCCCATGAGGAACATTTATTTTTCGGAATTCCCGGAGAAAAAATATTCCTCATTCGGTATATTTAAGGCCTTCGCAATGCAACGGAAGGGCTTGGGCGATCGACAGACGGTCCGGTCTGTGTTGCCGTTTCCGGCGCCCAGCGTGGCCGCCCATTATTCATTCTCCCGATACAGTTATCAACGGCATGCTCAGCAAGACTTGGTGTGGTACGAGCCGGCGGCGTCGGACGGCTTCGCGGATGATATAACCGAGGTGGTGAAGCTGGAACGGCACCCGGGTCGGCCATTCGCAGGGGGCGCGTTTGCTGCGTCGGCGAACCTCCGGATGGGGCCTCGCAGCCGAAAACGACAAAAGTGTAATGGGCGTGCAAGGGGGCGGTAAGTTGGGGCTGTCATAGTGGTGGCATCGAAAATCCCCTCGGGGAATGCGGGAACGGCGCATTGCCGACCCGCTGCCTAGAAAGGAGCCCGTCATGATCACCATTATCGCCGGCGCCGCCCTGTTCGCCCTCGCCACCGCCGCCCTGGCCGGCTGCATCGGCGCCGCCGCGCTGTAAAGCGCGAGCAGCCAACAAAACACCAGCGCCAGCACAAGAGGAGCGCCGACCGCAACCCCATCGCGGTCGGCGCTTTGCTGCGTTGGCTTCTTCGCGTCCTGTCAGTCTTCCTTAGATCGGCAGGGCTTTTTTCATGGTGCCGATTATCGAAAACCTCAACGACAACGAGGAAACTCATGATAGTATTATTCGTTACGAATAATACTATAGAAGTATACCCGTTTTCCCAGATAGAAAGCGGGTTTCGAAGGGCATCGACCATGCCTTTGCCGTCGTGCGGTCGCGGTTTGCGAGCCGAGCGGCGGTTGGGGTCGGGGCATGCGCCTTGGGCGCAGCGCGGCCGTGCCATGTCCTTCGAAGCCCGCCTCAGCGTGGGGCTGACGGAGCTATGCAGAAAGGAGCTGAGCGTGAACCTGACTTTCAAGGGGTTTCTGCGTCTGTACTGTCGCGAGCTGACGGGCTTGAAGACAGACAACCTGCGGAAACTCCGCGATTCCGTGGCCACCTCCATGCCGGCTGCGGCGGAGGCCCTCATGGTGTTCGCGGCGGTGCAGGGCAAGGCCCAGTATCTGGCCGCCATCAGCGAGGGAACGTGGATGGAACGCAGTTACGCGCAGATGGCCGACTGCTTGGAGGATCCCGAAGAGGTGTCGTTCTTCCTGCAATCGCCCGAGGCGCCGCCCCGGTACCGGGCGGTATGGAACGCCTTCATTGCGCGACGCTACGCCATTGCGGGGGAGCGCCGCATTATCGCGGGCATGCGGGAGCAAACGCTGCAGGCCATGAAAGGCCGCAACGTAACGGTGTACCGCCTCTGCAAGGATTTGGGCCTGAACAAGGGAAACATCTACGCGTTTCTGGGCAAGGGCGACGACACCAAGGTAAGTCAGGGCACTGCCCGGCGCATTTTGGAGTACGCCTGCAAAGCGTCGTAGGGGAGGCGACAAGGGCCAGCCGAAACCTTGCCGCCTCGGAAAGAGAAGATGCGCCGGGCGCCCCAACCGGAAGAGGTGCCCGGCGCAGGGAGAAGGCTACTTGTCGCCGAAGGAGAACACGCCGATTTGCGTGGCGCCGTCCTCGGCGTACACGGGAATGACGTCGGAGGCATCCTCGGCGTCGAACTGCTCCCAATAGGCGTAGCCGTCAACACCCGAGTCGGCCACAATGCCGATGAGGTCGGGAACAGCCCCGCGCTCGACATCTTCGTAGGTGCCCAACGTCTGCCCGTTCTCATTTACGGGAAGGTCGGGGGTGAGGGAAAGGGTACGGGGTCGAATGGGATTGCAGGAAAGCATCCCAGGAACTCCCTTTATCTTCACCCTTCCCCGCGAGCGACATCCGAGCTTCAGAGCAACGGCTTTCGTGGACGCTTGCACTGAGGTGCCGCGGGCGCATTTGATCCAACCGCTTGCGGCGGCGATGTTCATGTTGGTCTCTTTTATGACGACCGCTTGCGCCTGCATGGTTCCGGCGGCAACTGTTTTGCTCGAAGTTATCCTCGCGTAAGCACAGGGCGTCGTTCCCATCGAGTAGCCAGATTTATACGTGTAAGTCACGCCACTGACGGTTTTCGTGAGCGCTGTGCCCCAGGTGGGGGTGGCGGCTCGTGCGGAAGACGGCTTTGCCATTAGGCCGATGCAGGCGACGCCGGCTGCTACGACAAAAGTGCGCCTGTCGAGTACTCTGTTCAAGTTGGAGAAGGGGGAAAGGCTCATAAGTTCTCTTTTCTGTCGAGAGTGAAGTAGACCAAGCGATATCCACCTGTGGAATAAAGCCGATCAGTGATAGCTTCCCGTGTTGGAAAATCATCGAGATTAATGGTGAATACAAAGCGCTCGCCGGCGTTGGTTTCGGCCACAACCTCGCAATTGCGAAGATGCTCGATTATTTCAATGGCATCCGTAGGATCCCAGAACCAACCAGGAGGTGGCTCATTGCCTTGGTTGAGGTCCCACTTGGTCATATTGGAGAGAGTTGAGGCAAGTAGGGTCACCTTTCCGTCGTGGCACGTAACAGGTATGGAGGAATTGGTGCGATCGAGATTTTCCACTGAGTCTGTCGTCGAAAACGCAACGTTGTTTGCGTTGCTGAAGGATAGGGTGATATTTTCCGGGACATCTCCCGGAAAAGAGAGCAGGACCGGAACGGCTGCATAAACGCCATCTTTCGCGGAATAAAATGTGACGTTAGCGCAGTCGAACTGAATGCGCTGGTAGGGGAGCAGCGGCGCACCGGCTTCTGCGGTATTGTGGTCTTTGTCGAAGACAACCGGAGCCGCAATGGAAACCACACCCACGCCCACTACCAGCAGAGCGCAGGCGGCGAATCTCAATGCGCGGAACCTGGGCGTGCCGCAACGGCGCTTACGCGATCTGCGTGCATTCGGCGTCGCCGATCCCGCCAGCACTGACTCGGTCGCCGCCCGGCTCTTCGCTGCCCGAACTGACGCGGCCTCTGCGGTGGCCACGTTCTCGGCGCTTTTCTTCCGAAGTTCTTCCGCCTCCATGGCCCGTATCGTGTCCATGATCTTGTCCCACGTTTCGTCGTCTAGCTTCAGCGACTGGGTTTGTTTTCGGTAGGTCTCGAACCGGTTTCTTCGGAGGCGCCGCGTTCTTTCGAGCCATCTCATCGTATTCTTCCTCCTTTCGTTGGTCTCGCATTTGCTCACATTTAATGAATGTCTTCAATTTCCTTTGCGCCCGGCTCAGCTGGGCGCGAATGTACTGGGGGCTTTTATTGAGGATTTTGGCGATTTCTGCCACGGTAAAATCCTCGCCGAAACGTAAGTGCACTGCCATGCGCTCGCCCATGGGCAACATCGCCACATGGCGCCATAGGAACTCGTTCTCGTTTATGGGAATAGCACTTTCGCTCAGTTGGGTCCGGTCTATCATGAGCCGCTCGACGACGTCGGGTGCCGTGAAATCGACGAGGTCAAACGATATCCTATGTTCGCGACGCAGGATATCGGTGCAGGCGTTCTGGGTTACCGTGATGAGCCAAGAGCGCAGGTGGTCGTCATTTTCGAAGTCGATGTCGCTTTGAAATAACTTGATGGAAACCTCCTGCACGACATCGCGAGCCGCCTCGCTGTTATCGAGCATCCGGGCTGCTATGTGGAAGACCATGTGCTTGTGGGTGCCCATGGCCTCTTCTATGAACTGGCTGCTTTGCAAACGATTCACCTCCTCTCCCTCTGCAGCGATTCGCTGGGTGGCACTGCCCTTGGTTCTGCCAATGTTGGCCAGTTGCTCGCGACTGCCAAATATGCCGCCCTACTATCTAACACGAGCGAAATGCCGAAACCGCAACGAGAAATGTAAATGTTCATAAAAAAGATCAGATTTATTCGATAATCGGTGATTTATCAAAGGAAATCGAACCTTTTTCAAATTTCTCGTTGCGGTTCCGACGCGTTGCTCGTTTATAGGGGTGAGAGGAAAATTTTCCCGAAGACCGCCAAAGCCGGTGACGACTGGCGTTGGCATCACGTTCTGAGGAGAGGAAGGTGCTCAATGAGTGCGACTACGTCAAGGCCAGACAAGATGTGTCGTCTTGTGCTGTCGGCGATTCTGGTGTTAACCGTTGTTGTCTTCGCGCCTGTAGTGAAGGCTCATGCGGCAAGCAGCACAAGTAAACCAAGAAGCTTTAATCACTATGTGTATTACTCCATGGCTAATACGGTTCGGAAGTCAATAAGCAGTTATGTGAAAGTTGACTGCACGAAGGGCGCCAACGTAAGGTGCGTTGGGGGCAATCCAAGAATATATATCGCACCAAGGGGGTCATTGAAAAAATCAGGAGGATTTACTTTCAACAGCAACCGAGTGTCGGCTGGAAGCACTTGGTCGTGTCGTGTTTCTGCAAAGACGGTAGCTGGGATTTCGTACTATGCCAAAGGACAATTCAAATTCGGGAAACCTGGCGGATATTATGGTCCATATGATACCCAACAAACAGGAAATCTTAAGGCAATAGTGTAGTTTGTGGGTTTAAGTAAGAAAGGGCATAAGACAAATGAGAGCTATTTGTTTCGTGAGAAAAATCAGAACCTACCTAATATGTGCGGCAAGTGCCTGCGTGATGGTAGCTCTTGTCGCCGGATCCGCCTTCGGTGCCAATTTCGGTGCCGCTTTGCCGAAGAACGACATAGGGCTATCCTTTGGAACCGTCTTTCAAGCGGAAAAGGTGGGGCAACCTCTTGACTTGTTAGAAGTACAGGCGACCAATGGACGTTATGGATACGTATACAATAACGAACTCGAAGAAGCTGAGAACCGTGGGATCGAAACACCTGAAGAAGCTGAAAAGGTGATGTCGGAACTCGAAGTTGCAAGCGAAAGAGCGCTTTCGAAGCATTTGTCTCGACTGCTGCCCAGCCAACAATCAGTAACACCGGACGAAGCAGCTAAATATCTTGAAAGCGTGATTAGGCAACCTGCCGATGAAGTGCCTATTGGGCTTATCTCACAAGAAGAACTGGATGCGATTGACCAACTTTCAGTTGCATCTGGTGTTGAGCAAGACGAGATGATGGAGGTGCTGGACGAGGCCCTTTCTTGCGCAACAAGAGAAGTGCAGGTGATGATTCCGGTTTATGAGTCAGATGGACAAACGCAAATTGGCGAATTCGCAGTTGGATCGTTAGTCTGATATGCGGTTTGTAGTCTATTGTCAGAAGCGGTGAGCTTGTCTAATTCAATTGCAAATGCTGGATTTGATTAAGGCGCAAGAAAGAATTTGATGGGCGAGCATACTTTCGCCTACTTGATGGTGAACGCTATTCCTTTGCGACAGCAATGCCCATCCTGCATTTAGCAGCTTGTCAAGCAGTATATTCTAGTTTCAAGTATTGCTGCGATGTCTTGGAAAACGAAGTTCTAGGATCTGCGGGCAACTAATACAGGAATCGACTCGCATTTATGCCCAAATTGTTATTGCATGCGAAATGGCTGGCTCGAATTCGGTGCTAGACTAGGTGCATGGCGACTGGGGTAGTCTCCGGTCGCCATGTTTTGTAGAGGAAGTCTCATGCTTATCGCGAGAGAATTAACTGTTGCGGCCATTTCTGGCACAATGGCCGCCTTGTGCCTGCTTGCTGGCTGCACTACCGCAGCCGATGTCGAGGTGCGCGACGTGGACGTCCCATTCGAATTGTCGGGGACGCTGCAAGGAGTGGGGGAGGTCTCCTACAAGCAGGAACTTGCCAGCGACGGCGAAAGCTTTCTGCTGCTGCCCACCTTCGACGATCGGGCGGCGGCGCTGGAGGGCGTGAAGGGCGAGGCCTCCGATGCGGTGGCGCTGTTAGAGTCGCGCTGCCCATGGCTCGGGCCGTTGTCGGCGGGGAACTGGGCCGCCTACCGCGACGAGCTGAACGCCTCCTTCGACGGCCTTTGCGACGGCAGCGCGCGGGACGATCAGCTGGCGCTGCTGCGGGGGTTCTTCGATATCTATGAGAACGACGACGAGAATGCCTCCCTCATCGCCCACGCCCAGCACGAGGGCCTGGACGCTGTGCGCCCGGAGTTGCCCGGGCAGCCCGCGCCGCGCCCTTAGGCGCGTTCGCAGGTCGCGGAAAGTTCCTTGCCGCTGAAGGCTAGGCCCCAGAGCATGGCACCCGCTGCGCCGGCGTTCGAACCCGACGCGTAGGCACGGTCGCGGGCCTGGGCCACGGCCTCTTCGGCCAGAGCGGGAAGGCCGGCGGCTGCGGGTGCGCTGGGCTTGGCCCATTTCAGCTCCAGCACGAGCACCGGGTTCTGGTCGGGATTCTCCGGTAGGATACGCACATCGAAGAGGCCGCGCCCGGCCTCGCGGTTCGATACGGGGTCGCTGTAGCCGTGCATCCCGAACATGAGCCCCAGTGCCAGCATGTGGTAGGAGTTCTCGCGTGTGAGGTCGTGGTTGCTGGCCGAGTCCAGAAGTATTCGCTCTAGCTCCTCGGCGACGGTCTCCGCATCGCCTTCGCGCAAGGCTTCGTGCAGCTCGCGCAGACGGTCGCGGCCGCCGGCCTCTTGCTCGAAGCGGGCTATCACCTCGTCGCGGAAGACCTCGCGCACTTCCAGGTTGGGGATGCGCAGTCGCCGGGGTAGCCTCGCCTTGCCCGGCAGCGCGGTGTCGTCGGTCGTCAGGTAGCCAGCCAGGTACAGCAGCGACCACACGGCATTCCCGGCGGGAAGGCCGGTGTCAGCGAACACGGTAGAGGTGTCGACGCCCTCCTCAATGAAGCCATCCGGCTCCAGGAGTCGATAGAGCTTACCCAAGGTGGCCGCGTCCGAGGTGGCGGCCAGCTGGTTCAGAACTCCGTTGCCGGAGGTGTTCATCCAGTACAGGTCGGGGGCGCAGGCGTTCTGGAAGAAACTCAGCGTGCTCCATGGGTTGTACACGTCCACGGCTCCGAAGCGGTATCCGTCGTACCATTCTCGGGCCAGCTCTACGCCGCCGGTCTGCTCCCTGTAGGCCGCCAGGGCCTCCACTTCGGCTTGGGTGAACCCGTAACGCTCGTCGGAGGCGAGCGACATGGGCGTATCCACTGTCAGGTTGTTCAAATCAGAGAAGATGGATTCTTTCGATATGCGCTGCACGCCCGTGAGCACGCCAAGGGCCAGGGCGTCATTGCTCTTCAGAGCACCGGTGAGCCAGCCCTTCAGGAAGCCCGTCGCCTCGTGGTAGTAGCCGTTGGTGGCCGCTGCCATGACGGGCGCGTCGTACTCGTCAATGAGCACGACGGCGGCCGTGCCGTGGTGGCGTTGCAGGAGCTGGGTAAGCAGGAGCAGCGAGCCCTTCAACTCTCCATTGGTGGGATCGGCGCCCGCTATACGCCGGAATCGCGCCCTCTCGTCTGGCGAAAGGGCGGGACTCTCCGCGAGATAGCCGTGCCGGGCGTATTCGGCGGCCATGGTCTGGCGCAGCGTCTGCACGACCATGGTCCAGGAGACGTCCTTGGCGTTGTTGAGGGATAGGCGCACCACGGGGTAGGCTGCCATATGCGCACGCCAGCGGCCGCCGTCGACCTCCCAAATTCCCAAGCCGCGGAACAGCGGCTCCGGATTCTCCCAAGCGGGATCGCTCGGGTTCTCTATTTCGAGGAACGCCTGCAGCATGGACAAGTTCAGCGACTTACCGAAGCGGCGGGGGCGGCAGTACAAGCTGACGGCGGTGCCGCGCCCGAGTACGTCGGCCACCAGAAGCGACTTGTCCACGAACACCGACTCGTGCATGAGGGCGCGGAAGTTGTCGTTGCCGATGGGCAGCCGCTTCTCGGCCGCCAGGTCGGACAGGCGTGCGCCCGGCGCCCGGTAGATGCCGTTCTCGTAGATTCTCTCGGTCATGGAAGCCGCCCTTTACGCCTGGATGAGTGCTCGCCCATGATTATACTCCACCGCCCCTCTCTTCCCGACTCTCGAGAGCTGCCCGTGCCGCATTTCCGAATCGCCAAACTCGAAAGTTGGGTGTCGTCACATCCGAAAAGTGCCTGTTCAGGTGTGTGGAGAAACGGTGGCTTTTCGGGAAAGTTGCAACGTTTCGGGGCTTTCGATCGTCTTATAGAGTGAGGGGTTTTACCCGAAGCGTTCGCGGCGGTCGTGGGCTGCCGGGCGCCTGTTGCGATGGAGGTCGCTATGCTGGGCAAAGACGTGGACGAGCTGATTCCGAGGCGGTGGGTCGTGGGTATTGTGGGCACGGCCGCTGCCTGCGTGGTGGCCATGGCCGTGGCAAGCACGCTGCTCGGCTGCACGGGCGCGGTGAATACCCGGGTCGACTTCCCCATGGAACGGGCCGCCGTGGGGCTTATCGACACATCCAGCAGCAGTGACGTTTCCCGCATCGCCTTCTACGACGAGAACCTGAACGAGCTGGGCGAGATGCCCTTCGACCGAGGCGGCATGGGCGACGGCTGGGCCGATGCCTGCGTGGAAGGCGACGCGCTGTATGTGGCGCCCCTGGGCATCGACAAGTTCGAGCCGGGTCCGACCGACGAGGTGCTGCAGATTTCCCTGCGCGAGGTGGCCGTGCGCCCCTTCGCCATGGGCGAGGACCACACGCGGTTGAATTGTGTGGCGGCCAGCGACCGCTCCGTGTTCGCGGCCTCCAGCGGCGGGGCCGGCTACGTGGCCCGTTGCGACAAACAGTCTGGCGACGTGAAGACGCTGCCCCTGCCCGACGAAACGGTGACGGCGCTGCTGTGGACGGGCCGTTCCCTGTTCGCTTTCTGCACCAACGACGGGTCGGCCGACGACACGGATCTGGGCGGGGCCGCCCCCGCCGTTGCCTCGCGGGCGCTGCAGCTGGACGAGGATTTGAACGTGGAGCGCGAATACGACCTGACGGCATACGGCAGCGACGTGCGCCGCGTCGTGGCCTGCGACGGGGTGCTGTACGCGGTGTGCTCGGCGATGCCGGACGGTGCGGCGGGGGATGGCGCGGCCGGCGCAACCGGTGCGAGCGGCGCGGCTGCCGGTCGCGGCGGAGATTCCGAGCCGAGCAACATCGTGATGGTGAACACGGACACGGGCAAGGTGGCGTTCTACCCGCTGCCGGTGACTGACGCCCTGGCCGTGGCCGTGCACGATGGCCGCCTGCTCATGGTGCGCCAGGACATGGTGGCACCCACCGGCAACGCCCAGTTGAGCGTGGGCGGCATGGACGGCGGCGACCTGGAGACCTACGAGCTGAACCACCTGGCCGACCAGATGGCCCTGCGCGGCGACCGCCTGTACCTGGCCGATGCCGGTGCCCGTACCGTGTATGCCTACGATCTGGGGGCCCTGGGCGCTTCCGCCGACAATCCCCTGACGCCCGTGGCCTCCGCCGAGCTGGCCGCCACCGATGGCGCCCACACCTACATCACCAACCTGTTCGCCGTGGACAAGGAGTCGAACGGTGCTCGCTGAATGGTGGGGCCGGGTAACAGGGAAGGTGCCGCGGCGGCGGACGATGCCCACGCGCTTCGGCGAGGCGACGGTGTATCCCATGACCGCGGAAGACGGATCGCTGGTGCTCATGCTGGGCGTGGGCGGCGTGCTGCAGTCGGCCACCTATCTGGACGAGCGGTGGAACCGGTGTCCCTTCGCCTACCTGCGGGCCTTCGACCACCTGTTTGAGGCGGCGGTCCCGGTGGCGGCCCCTGTGGCGGCTTCCACAGCGGCTCCTGCGGCGACCCCTGCGGCGTCCCCGACAGCTCCTGCGGCGGCCCACGCGCTTTCGATCCGGCGCGTGCTGATGATCGGCGGCGCCGGGTTCGCCTACCCCAAGCAGCTGCTGTGCGAGCACCCCGGCGTGCAGCTGGACGTGGTGGAGATCGACCCGGCTATGGTGGAGCTGGCCCGCGAGCACTTCTTCCTGGATCGGCTGGAGGAACGGCTGGCCGTCGAGGGCCGCAGCGATGACCTGCGCATTTTCGTGGAAGACGGCGAGACGTTCTTGCGCGACGGGGAAGGTAGTGCGGTCGTTGCCCCTGGTGCGGAACCAGGTCGCGGTGGTTGTGCGCGGCGCGGGTTCGCCCGCTACGACGTTATTATCAACGATGCGTTCGTGGGACGCGATCCGGCGGCGTTCTTCGCCAGCGACGAGGGCATAGCGGCGGCTCGCAAGCGCCTGACGCCCGGCGGCCTACTCATGGCCAACTGCGTCGTGGAATTCACCGGCGACGCTATGTACCGGCTGTTCGCCCAGGTGGAGCGCCTGCGCGACCATTTCGCCCAGGTGTATGTGATCGACGCCTCCGACGAGCAATTCGGCGGCGCCGACAACTACCTCGTCATTGCCACCGACAACGAGTACCCTTTCACCAACGTCATTCCCTACGGCGACTAGCTGCTCTGTCGCAAACATCTCTGCATGGTTGTTCGCGGCCGCTTTTTTGGCGAATCAGCCTGAAATGTCACCAAATTTGCAGTTATCAGCGTCTCTTGTCAAGGTGAAGGTGCCGTCGGTCGAACGGAGGAAACTGTGACCTGGGAATTCTTCTGGCTGGTTGCTCCACGGGGAATTTTGCGCCGCTCTCGGACGCTGGTAACTGCAAATTTGGTGACAAAAACAGGAGGTTCGCCGCACGACACCCCCGCTCTCTTCAACCGCCTTATGACGAGTTAGCGCCAGGTTGGCAGATGTTGGGCGTGCGGGTCAGGAATGGGCGTCGCGGCTTCCTATACTGGACGGTGAACTACTGTCAGTAGAGAGGGGAAGCCATGGACGAGCCGAGGCCAGCGGGTCAGGGCCATCCCGAAAAAGGGAGCGCGTACGGCAAGCATCCGGCGACCGAGCGGCCGAGGGCCGAGCAACCGACAGCCGAGCGCCAGGAGACCCGTGGCACCGAAGCGGCCGAACAGCGCGTTGCCGACGTGGCCCGGACGGCTGAACATGCGGTGGCCGGTGCGCTGCATCGCGCCGAGGAATTCGTGCGGGCCGACATGGACGAGACGCGGCAGGAGTGGCACGACCAGTGGGCCAACGACCGGGCGGAGTTGCGGGCCGACGTGGCCCGCGACAAGCGCGAGGTGGCCGAGGCCGCCGACGAGGTGCGCCATCCCGAGCGCTTGGCGGCCGCGGCTGAGAAGCGGCTGGAGGAGGATGCCGCCCAGGTGCAGGCCGCAGAGCACGTGCTCACGCACCCGAAGGTGCTGGAAGCCGAGGTGAACGAGGCCGTGGCCGAGAAGAAGGCCGCCTTCGACCGCACCACGGCCACCATCGCCGCCGAGTTCACGAGCCCCGCCGATGCCCGCAAGCTGCCCGTGGTCATGAAGGTGTTCGGCGTGCTGCTCATCATTGTGTCCCTGGCGGCGCTGCCGGGGGCCAGCACGGCCATCTACCGGTCGGCCATGAGCCTGGAAGCCCACGGCCTGGGCAACGAGGGCGTCTCCACCGTGGTGGTGAACTTCCTGCACCTGGGCGTGCTCGTGGCCCTGGCGCTCACGGCCATCATCTTCGGCTACCGGCTGCTGCGCAACCAGCGGCGCTGGGCGGCCATCATCTCCTACGGGCTGTACGTGCTGCTCACCCTCGGCGTGCTGTGCTCCATCATGCTGCAGGGCATCACCATCGACCTGGTGTTCTACCTGGTGGCCTTCGTGGTGACCATCGCGCTGCAAAGCTACCTGGACCCCTCGCTCTTGGAAGAGCGCCGCCACCACCGCCAGGCTCGCGAGGCCGAGGAGCACAAGGAGGGCGAGGCCGGCACCTTGGGGCGCGACCTGTCCGGCAAGGGCTACATCACGCTGAACTTCTTCAACCTGTTCTGGATCTTCGTGGTGGCCAGCGTGCTCGGCCTCATCATGGAGGAAGTCACGCACTTCCTGTTCGTGGTGCCGGGCCAGTGGCAGGACCGCGCAGGGCTGCTGTTCGGGCCGTTCTCGCCCATTTACGGCTGCGGCGCCGTGCTCATGACCGTGTTCCTCAACCGCTTCCACAAGAGCAACTTCCTCATCATCTTCGTGGTGGCCGCGGTTATCGGCGGCGGCTTCGAGGCGCTCACGAGCCTGTTTATGCAGTACGCCTACGGGGCGGTGGCCTGGGATTACTCCAATATGCCCGGCTCGCTGTTCGGCGGCCGCACGTGCCTGCCGTTCATGGCCATCTGGGGCCTGCTCGGCGTGGTGTGGATCAAGCTGGCGCTGCCCTTCATGCTGCGGCTCGTGAACTTCATCCCGTGGAACTGGCGCTACGTGCTTACTACGGTGTGCGCCGCGCTCATGCTGGTGGACGCCGTCATGACCCTGCAGGCCCTCGATTGCTGGTACGAGCGCCTCTCCGGCGCCAAGGTGGATACCCCCATCCAGCAGTTCTACGACCACAACTTCGACAATACCGTCATGGCCGACCGCTTCCAGAGCATGACCATCGTCCCCTCCAACGCCGTCCGCGGATAGGGGAAGGGTCCCGGGAGCGGGAGCGGGGAAGGCCCGGCCGCCGCGGGGAAAGGGCTGCGGCGACGGCCGCGGGGCTGCCGGGCCGCGAATGTGCGGTATGCTCAGTCACATCGTGCATTCGAGACAAGCGCTCTGAACAGGTGTAATGCTGAGAAAGACCTGGTCAGAGCGCTATTGTGCGGTTGTCGCAAATGTGCGGTGCGACCGGTCACACCGCACATTTGGGGCGGGAATGGGCCCGGGCTGGCGGGAAGGCCCGGGGGGGGGCTACACTGCGGCTAGGGCCTGGTCCAGGTCGGCGATGAGGTCGGCGGCGTCCTCGATGCCGCAGGAGAGACGCACCAAGTCCGGCGAGATGCCGGCGGCGGCCAGCTCGGCGTCGTTCATCTGGCGGTGGGTGGCGTTGGCCGGGTGCAGCACGCAGGTGCGGGCGTCGGCCACGTGGGTGGCAATCTGGGCCAGCCGCAGGTTCGCCATGAAGGTTTCCGCCGCCGCGCGGCCGCCGGCCACGCCGAAGCTCACCACGCCGCAGGAGCCCTGGGGCAGGTACTTCTCGGCCAGGGCGAACTCGCTGTCGCCGGCCAGGGAGGGGTGCCGCACCCAGGCCACTTTCGGGTGAGCGGCCAGGTGCTCGGCCACCGCGCGCCCGTTCTCGGCGTGCCGGGCCATGCGCAAATGCAGGCTTTCCAACCCCAAGTTGATGAGGAACGCGTTCTGGGGCGACTGGGCGCAGCCCAAATCGCGCATGAGCTGGGCCGTCGCCTTGGTGATGAAGGCGCCTTCCAAGCCGAAGCGCTCGGTGTACACCACGCCGTGGTAGCTTGCATCGGGCGTGGTCAGCCCGGGGAACCTGTCGGCGTGGGCATTCCAATCGAAGCGGCCGCCGTCCACGATGGCACCGCCCACGGAGGCCCCATGGCCGTCCATGTACTTGGTGGTGGAGTGGGTCACGATGTCGGCGCCCCACTCCAGCGGGCGGCACAGCACCGGGGTGGGGAAGGTGTTGTCCACGATGAGCGGCACGCCGTGGTCGTGGGCCGCCTCGGCGAAGCGCTCGATGTCGAGCACGGCCAGGGCCGGGTTCGCGATGGTCTCGCCGAAGACGCATTTCGTGTTCGGGCGGAACGCGGCCGCCAGTTCCTCGTCGGAGCAGTGCGGGTCCACGAAGGTGCATGTCACCCCCATGCGGCCCATGGTGTGGGCCAGCAGGTTGTAGGTGCCCCCGTAGATGGCCGACGACGCCACCACGTGGTCGCCCGCGCCGGCGATGTTGAACACCGCGAAGAAGTTCGCCGCCTGGCCCGACGAGGTGAGCATGGCCGCCGTGCCCCCTTCCAGCGCGGCGATCTTGGCCGCCACGGCATCGCAGGTGGGGTTCGCCAGGCGCGTGTAGAAGTACCCGGACTCCTCCAGGTCGAACAGGCGCCCCATGTGCTCGCTCGTGTCGTACTTCCAGGTGGTGTTCTGGTAGATGGGAATCTGGCGGGGCTCGCCGTCGCCGGGGCGCCAGCCGCCCTGCACGCAGGTGGTTCCGAGAGATTCGGCCATGGGGGCTCCTTTCACGTTTGGGGTGCCGACCATTATAGGGGTGGGGCGGCCTGGCGCGTTATAGGAAGTGCGGGGGCGCCGTCATCGGAAAAACCGAGGGGCGCACGCCGACCGTTTTCGGTACCATGGAACGCGCCCGATCCAACCAGAAAGGACACCCCATGCCCATTCGCATTCCCGATTCCCTTCCCGCCACCGCGGCCCTGGAGGCCGAGAACATCTTCGTGATGACGGAGTTTCGGGCCATGCACCAGGACATTCGCCCGCTGCGCCTTCTGCTGCTGAACCTCATGCCCACCAAAATCACCACCGAGACCCAAATTCTGCGGAAGCTGTCGAACACGCCGCTGCAGGTGGAGGTGGAGCTGCTGCAAACGGTCAGCCACGACGCGAAGAACACCGCCGCCGAGCACCTGGAGGCCTTCTACACCACCTTCGACGCCGTGCGCGACCAGCACTTCGACGGCCTCATCATCACCGGCGCCCCCGTGGAGCAGCTGGAGTTCGAGGAGGTCGATTACTGGGACGAGCTGTGCGCCATCATGGAGTGGTCGAAGACCCACGTGCACTCCACGCTGCACATTTGCTGGGGCGCCCAGGCCGGCATCTACTACCATTACGGGGTGCCCAAGCACGGGCTGCCCGAGAAGATGTTCGGCGTGTTCCCGCATCGGCTGGTGAAGCGCACCTCGCCGCTGGTGCGCGGGTTCGACGACGAGTTCTGGGCGCCCCACTCCCGCTTCACCGAGGTGCGGGCCGCCGACATCGAGGTCCATCCCGACCTGGAGCTGATCGCCGTGTCCGACGAGGCGGGCGTCTACGTGGCGAAGTCGGTGGACTCGTCGAACTTCTTCGTGTTCGGCCACCCCGAGTACGACCGCGAGACCCTGGCCGCCGAGTACGACCGCGACGTGGCCCGCGGCGAGGCCCGGGCGCTGCCGGCCCACTACTACCCCGGCGACGACCCGGCCAACGAGCCGGTGTCCACGTGGTTTTCCCATGCCCAGCTGCTGTACACCAACTGGCTGAACTACTATGTGTATCAAACGACCCCCTACGACATCACCCGCGCCGGTGAGAAAGACTAGAACCCCATGGCCATTGATCCGACGCGCGACCCTCATGCGCGCATTGTGACGAAGCCGCTGCCGAGCCAGGTGCGGAAGGACCCGGGCGACCAACGCCGTTCCGCGCCCGACCCTTTCCTCCGTGCCGCCACCGAGGACGACGACGGCTACGACCCCTACTCCGACCGCCCCGCCGCTCCCGAGCCCCTCTTCCAAGAAGACCCCTGGAGCTAAGACCGAGCAAAGCATTTGGCTGAATCCTGAGAAAATCTCTCCTGCCTGAAAAATTCTTTCCTTCTGAATCGTGTTATGGGTGAAGGGCGACGCGGTTTGTGTCGGTGATGCGGTTGGAAGGAGGTGCGGCGACGGCTGAGTCCGATGGACGCATCGAGGAGCTGGTGCGCGAGCATGGACGCATGCTGGTGCGGCTGGCGGCTTCGCGGCTTTCTTCCGTGGCCGATGCCGAGGATGTGGTGCAGGACGTGTTCTGCACGCTGGTGGCCAAGCGGCTTGCGTTCTCCGATGCGGAACAGATGTGGATGAGAAAATGGCTGCCGCTTTCGGCGAGGCCTTCACCGAGGGGAACGGCGTAGTTGTGGATGAGACCCAGCGGGTGGGTGACTTCGACTTCACGCTGTGCGGCGTGGCGGCGGGTCGTAAGGCCTCGTTTCCGATGGGGGTCCGGGGCGAGCGCACCTACGCCGTGCTGTCCATTGCGCGGGTCGACGGCGAGCCCATCACCGACGAGACGTTTGCGCAGGCTGAAGAGGCATGGCTGGCTACCGCCGTCGAACAGGAAGACGGTAGCTTCTTGCGGGACGGCTCGATCATCGACCGCGGCGAAGGCGGTTTCGCCCTCGACAGCCCCATGTTGGAAGACTTGGCCATCGCGCCGGTAGTTGCAGGCGATGACGACTGGTCGGCCGGCCGGCAGGAGTGGGCTTCTGGGGGCTACTGCGCCGATGGCGTCATGTACAACCTGGTCGATGTTACTGACCTGCGCCATGCGAACGGCCGTGCCTACTTGGCCGTTTATCGCGGCTGGGCGCAAAACCCCAGCGACGAGCTCTTCACCCAGAACCCCGACGGTACCGTCTCCTTCGCCGAAGGCGTAGCCGGCGCCCTCTTCGAAATACCGGAGTTCTAACGGGCGCCCCTCTTCTAGAAGAAGATCATGAACATGCCGAGGGCGAGGCCGACCATGACGGCGAAGGCGGGGAGCTTGCTGCGGTAGATGAGGTAGCTTTCGGGCATGATCTCGCCGAACACCACGTAGAGCATGGCACCCGAGGCGAAGCCGAGGGACATGGTGAGGCCCAAAGGCCCAATGTCGCCGAGCCAGAAGCCGAGCCACGCACCGAGCACCGTGGGCAGGCCGCAGGCAGCCGTGAGCAGGGTGGCCTTCACGCGCCCGGTGCCGCCGGAGATGAGCGGCACGGCCACGGCCATGCCCTCGGGGATGTTGTGCAGGCCGATGAGCACGGCCATGATCATGCCGGTGCCCCACATGAGGTCGTCGGACACGGCGAAGCTGGCGCCGATGGTCATGCCCTCGGGGATGTTGTGCAGGGCGATGGCGCAGGCCATCACGATGCCGGCCACGAACAGCGACAGCCGCGAATCGTTGTGGCGCTTGTGCATGTTCAGGTGGTCGGCGTGCACGAGCTCGTCGATGTCGTCGTGGGTGTCGGGGTGGTTGGCCGCCGCGGTATGGGACACTTCCTTGCGCGTCTTGCGGTCGATGAGGTGGTTCAGCAGGTACACCACGGCCACGCCCAGGGCCACGGCGAAGATGACCAGCAGCACGCCGTGCTCGGTCAGCTGGTTGGCCGCCTCCTCGGCCTCGGCCAGCAAGTCGAAGCACACCATGGCGGTCATGACGCCGCCGGCGAAGGCCAACAGCAGGCTGATGGTGCGGTTGGACTCGCTCTTGAACAGCGCCCCGATGAGGCCGCCGAGCCCCGTGCCGCCGGCCCCCGACAACAGGGTGACCAGCGTGACGAATGCGAACGGGGAGAGCGTTTCCATGAGGGGCCTTTGCTAACTCGGAGTGTGCGGGCGTGCGGCGCGGGCCGCAAACGCTCCCATTGTGCGCCAACGGGCAGCCCGAGGGAAGCGTCGCGCTCCCAAACGTTAGCCGAAGGTAACAAATTCGCCCGCAGCGGCGCCCTGCTCTACGTGTGGGACACCGTGCCGGGCACACTGTCCCACTTTGCGCGAGGCGAAAGCGGGACAGCTTACCCGGTAGGGCGTCCCGAGGCACGGCAAAGTGCCTCCCTTCGCGGAGAGTTTCTGCATTTCTGGCCGTTCGGGGAAATCGGTCGTTGACATATACGCGCGGGCGGGTGAGAATGCAAAAGTTCGCTTTCAAAAGCCCCGTAAACGCATGGGTTCAAAGAAACGCAACCGCCGAGGGTTGTCCAGGCCCGAGGCACCGCGTGCTGGCGTAGGAAACCGGCTTCCGAGGACCGTGCACTTTTGAAAACTAACATTTCTGGAAGACGGTTCCGCTTCCAGGCTGTGCGGCTTCGGCCGCAACGCACGGGAAGGCGGAGGCTTCGCCCGTCGGACAGAAGACATTGGTAATGGAGGAAACAGTGAAGACGTATTATGCAAAGCCCGGTGAGGTTGAGCGCGAATGGGTCATCATCGACGCTGAGGACCAGGTTCTCGGCCGCGTTGCTGCCAAGGCCGCTCAAATTCTGAAGGGCAAGCACAAGCCGCAGTACACGCCCCACGTGGACACGGGCGACTTTGTCATCATCATCAATGCTGACAAGATCAAGGTCACCGGTACCAAGGCTGCCACCAAGACCTACTACCGTCACAGCGGGTTCCCGGGTGGGCTCAAGCAGGAGACGTTCACCGAGGCCATGACCAAGCACCCCGAGCGCGTGATCGAGCATGCCGTGAAGGGCATGCTGCCGAAGAACACGCTGGGTCGTGCCATGGGCAAGAAGCTGAAGGTGTACGTTGGCGCTGAGCATCCCCATCAGGCTCAGCAGCCCCGCAAGATTGAGTTGGAGGGTTAATCATGGCAGATGAGGCTTTGTACTACGGCACTGGCCGCCGCAAGACGTCGGTGGCGCGCGTCCGTCTCGTTCCCGGCACGGGCAAGGTGACCATCAACGGTCGCGACGGCGAGGAGTACTTCGGCCGCGAGGCGCTGTACAACTACGCGATGACCCCCTTCAAGGTGACCGACACCGCCGGTCACTTCGACGTGAAGGCCCGCATCGACGGCGGCGGCGTGTCCGGCCAGGCCGGCGCCCTGCGCCACGGCATCTCCCGCGCCCTGCTGGAGGCCGGCGACTACCGCGCCGAACTGAAGAAGGCCGGCTTCCTGACCCGCGACGCCCGCGTGGTGGAGCGCAAGAAGTACGGTCTGAAGAAGGCCCGCAAGCGCCCGCAGTTCTCCAAGCGCTAGGCTGCTCGGAGCTCGTCCGGTCGGCCCGCTTCGGCGGCCCACGGCCCCGCGAGACATATTTGCGAAGCAAAGGAAACCCGCCCCCGTGGCGGGTTTCTTTTTGGCCGGGGGCGCCCGCGGCGGCGGGAACCCTAGTAAAAACTTTCTAGCGCGGGGGCGGAGCCTTGCTGTTGACGGCGTGTATCTGAGAACATAGCAGGCGTAACTGGAGGTAAAAGGGGAAGCGAGGGGGAGGTTCGTGGAAACCAGGTCGCATCATCGCTCGGCGCCGCTGTTCGACCGGGCGCTCCGCATCGCCTCCCAGCGGGCGCAGACCTGCGACAGCCTGGCCGAGGCCCTGGGCGTCACGGCGGAGGATGCGGCCCTGTACTGGTTCTCCATCAACAGCCTGCGGCGCAGCCTCGGCCACGACCTGCCCCCGCTGTCCGACGGCTCGTCGCGCTGCTGGTACGATCCCACCTGGCGCCTGGCGGCCCTGCTGGAGGAGTTCCAGGTAAACGAGGGGCTGGCCAACCACTACGAACGCATATTCTACGACCCCGAGGGCGGTCATGTGGAATTGAACGTGGCGGCGAACGAGGTGGTGTACGCCATCGCCCTGGAGCACCCCGCCGTCGACTTCGCCCGCCTGCGCCGGGTGTGCGTGCACGCCTGCGAGCCGGAAAGCGGCCTGGAGCTGTTGGCTGCCAACGCAGGCAAGGTGCTCCTGTCCCTGGAGGAGTACCGCGACGAGCCGCTGACCCCGGCGTTCATCGAGGGGCTCTACGCCCGGTTGGTGGAGGGCATCGAGCTGCCCGACGCGCCGGCGTCGCACACCGAGGCCCTGGAACTCCTGTGCTCCTTCGCCGGCGGCGCTGAAGGGCCCCTGGCCGGCCAGCAGGGCGACCACTGCCTCATCGTGGCCCTCACGACGCTCTGGTTCGTGCGGGGCGCCCACCTGTTCCCGGCCGGCAACGCCCCCTTCGCCTTCCTGCTGTACCTGCTGCTGCTCCACCGGGCCGGCTACCATTTCTCGGCCCACGTGCCCGTCATGCGCCTGCTGTTCGGCGCGGAAGGGGGCGGCGACGCCTGCGACCGGGATCGCTATGCGGCCGCCGGCGGCGTCGAGGGCTTCGCCGCCGATCCGGGCGCGTTGGCCGTGGCCTACGACGGCACCTACGACTGGACGGCCGTGTTCGAGCAGGCCGTGGCATTCGTGGTGGCCGAGCAGCGCTGGGTGATGACCAAGCTGGAGGGCATGAGCCGCCGGCGCGACCGGATGCGGGCCATCATCGACGCCGACGGCACGCTGAACGGCCGCCAGAAGGAAGTGCTCCTGGAGGCCATGCTGCACAGCAACGCCGAGTTCACCTACGACATCCACATGAAGCGTTACGCCGTGTCCTACCCGAGCGCCCGCAGCGACTTCGGACGCCTCGTAGACCTGGGATTTCTCCAGCAGAGCGACGACGGCGTGCGCCACTTCTTCTTCGCCGCCGACAACCTGCGCGAAACCTGCACGGCCTACCTGCGCGAGCATTGCGCCGAGGCCTACCTGCGCTACTACGACGAGGAGGGCTCGCTGCGCCCGGAGTTCCGGGCCACTGAGGACGCCCCGGCGCTGTACAACCGCGATATCGGTTTCTACGAGAAGGCGCTGCTCGACAAGATGTACACCGAGCACTACGACTTCCGCCGGGCGTCCATCGCCGACGCCGACGGGCTGATACGGCGCAGTCCCACGCGGGATTAGGCGCTGCGGGCCGCGCACCCAAGCCGCCCGCAGCGCTTCACTCCGATCCATTCCCCACGACCCCGGAAAGGAGGTGCCGCGGCACCCGGGGACGCTATTGCCTGAAACCAAAAGGAGGAGACATGAGAAAGCAAGTAAGGGAGACGAGGGGCCTCTCGCGCAAAGCGGCTCTGAGCGCGCTCGTGCTGGCCTGTGCCGTGGGCCTCGGCTGTGCGGCCGCGGGCTGCGCGCCGAGCGGCAACGGGAGCGCCGACGGTGCCGACAAGCCCGCTGCCGAGGCGCCGGCGTCCAGCGTGGGCGGCGACGGCTACAGCGACCAACTGGCCGGTGCCAGCGGCTTCCCCACCGAGGGGCGCTTCGTGGACGGCGTGACGGCCCTTCCCGAGTTCTACCAGAACAGCGAGAAGAACGCTGCGAACGCCGAGGCCAACCAGCCGACCCGCTACGTGGACCGCAACGGCTTCACCGTGCAGCCGGTGCCCGCCGACGACCGCGCCTTCAACATGACGTACCTGAACGCTGAGAACCGCGGCTGCACCTCGTGCCACACGTTGGAGAGCGCCATCATGAGCCTGCCCACCTACCACCGGCTCATCTTCTTCGGCTATCCCACCGAGCAGACGTTCCAGAACTGCATTGCCTGCCATTCCGAGACCTACCAGGGCACCAACTATCTGGGCGAGGCGGTGCACAACACCCATATGACGAGCGAGATGTTCCAAAGCCAGGGCGGCACCTGCTTCTCGTGCCACTACAACGACGTGAAGACCCAGACCCTCGGGCGCTGGGACGACTACAAGTACGACCTGTACCACGGCATCACCGACGTGCCGGCCGAGGAGGCCCAGGTGACCGTCGACTACGACCAGACCACCATCACGCCGGCCGAGAACCGCTTCTTCAAGACCGTGAAGGACGAGCCGGCCGAGTGGCTCGTGGACGACAGCGCCGTGGACCCCACCATCTACGAGAACTGGACCGTGTCCATCGACGGCGACTGCGAGAACCCCGTGACCATGACCCTGCCCGAGATGGTGGAGCAGTTCGGCACCGTGAAGCAGGTCATGAAGATGGACTGCACCATCAACGGTGTGGGCCAGGCCACCATTATGCAGAGCGAGGTTGAAGGCATCCCGCTGTCGAAGGTGATCGAGTTCGCGAAGCCCAAGGCCGGCGCCAACATCGTGAGCCCCATCGGCTCGGACGGCTACGACTACGCCCAGATGCCCATCGACTGGGTGGTGGACAACGAGGCCATCCTCGTGACGAAGATGGACGGCGAGGTGCTGCCGAACACCCAGGGCTACCCCTGCATGGTGTGGGTGTACAACACCTCCGGCGGCAACTTCGTGAAGCGCATCAGCAACCTCACGTTCATGACGAACGCCGAGGAAGCGGCCCCCATGGGCCAGGTGTATTTGGGCGAGTTCGCCGACGACTGCACGGGCGAGGTGTACTCCAAGCCCAACAGCGGCGTGCTGAACTACCCCACCAACGTGGTGCTCACGGGCGACGAGGCCAAGCCGGTGCACCTGGAGGGCTTCGCCGACGCGTGGAACGAGCCCATCAAGAAGGTGGAGTACTCCTTCGACCACGGCGCCACCTGGACGGTGCTGGACACGCCGAACAACGACTCGAAGTACTGGACCTACTGGCGACTGGACTTCACGCCGCCTGAGGCCGGCACCTACCTCATGGACATCCGCACCACGTCGGTGGCGCCGGACGGCTCCGACCACGTGTGCCAGTACGACACCCAGTTCATGTTCACGGTGGAATAGGGGGAATGTGATGAAAGATTTGAAAGCGAAGGGCCGGGCCGCGGCCGGGGCCCTGGCAAGTTTGACGATGATCGCCTCGATGTCGGCGGTGCCGGCCCTGGCGGCCCAGCCCGCTGACGCCGACGGCGTCGCCGACGACGCCCGCGAGGTGGCCGGTGAGAACGCCGCAGTCACGGCTACAGTGAAGGCCCGCGCCGAGGGTGTGTTCGCCTACGATCAGGACGCGGTGACGCCGAACGCCGTCATCAAGGCGGTCTTTCAGAAGGCGACGCGGGTCCTGTGCGGCGCCGGCATTCCCGTGGCCGTGGAGAACCCGCTTAACTGGCAGATTTCCGTGTCCGGCGCCGTGAACGACGCCTTCACCGCCTCGGTGGACGAGCTGGCTGGAGATGAGAGCGTGCAACAGAAGATGACCTGCACCTGCGGCGGCAACCCCGCCGGCGGCCGCGCCATCGTGACGGCCGACGTGAAGGGCGTGCCCGTGGAGGCGGTGCTGGCCCGCGCCGGCGTGCAGCCCGGGGCCAACGCGGTCACCTTCGTGGCCGCCGACGGCACCGAGACCATGCTGCCTTTGGGCTACGTGATCGGCCGCCACGCCGTCATCAGCTACGAGATCAACGAAGAGGATCTGTCGGCCTCCGTGGGCGGCAACAACCAGCTGTGGATGACCCGCACCCCGGCCAACTACTTCGTGCGCGACGTGGTGGAGATCGTGGTGTCCGCCGAGGATGAGGCCCCGGCCGCGCCCGGCGAGGCCGACGAGCATCCCAACAGCCCCAACGCCGGCGTGCTGGCCGGCGCCCAGGAGTAGGAGGCCCTCATGATCGCACCGCTGTCCGTGGAAGTGGGGCGCCCCGTGCGCTTCGAGGGCTACGCCGAGGACTACGGCGTGCCCATCGTGGCCGTGCAGTTCTCCCTGGACGGCGGCGCGACCTGGACCGACTACGACGTGTCCGGTTCCACCGGCGATGTCTGGGTGCACTGGACCTTCGAGTACGTGCCGCCGAAGCCGGGCCACTACTGCCTGCTCGTCCGCTCGGTGAACGAGCGCGGCGAGACGAGCCCCGCCCCCGATACCGCCGAGTTCACCGCCCACGAGCAGGAGGGGTAGGGGGCGCGCGAAGGCCTTTCAGCGAACGTGCGAGAAGCGGAGCCGTCCTGCGGGGCGGCTCCGCTGTTTTCCCCGACCCATGAAGTCATTGTTGTTGATTTGTTACAGGCCCTTGCCTGTTTGGCGTTGCGGGCTTGGGCGAGGGCGGTAGCTGGTACACTGTGCCGCGCATTATTCTCACCGCGGTATTTCGCCAGTTCATAGCTGAGAAATATCCTCATAGATAGGAATTGCCCTATGGCGCAGAACGCGCAGAGCGCCCCGCCGGCGCGAACCGATTGCTACGCGGCCGTGGATATCGGGGCGTCGTCGGGACGCGTGGTGGTGGGCTTCGTGGAAGACGGGCTCATCCGCCTGGAAGAGGTGCACCGGTTCGACAACCGCCAGGTGCGCCGCGACGGGCACGACTGCTGGGACATTGAGTTGCTGCACAAGGAGCTGGTGCGGGGCCTGGCCCGCTGCAAGGAGGCGGGTTTCGCGCCCAAGACCGTGGGCATCGACACCTGGGGCGTCGACTTCGTGCTGCTGGATGCCGACGACAACCTGGTGGGCGACGCCGTGGCCTACCGCGACGGCCGCACCGCCGGCATGTACGAGGTGGCCGACGCCATCATGGCCCCCGAGGAGCTGTACCGCCGCGTGGGGCTGCAGCGCCAGCCCTTCAACACCATCTACCAGCTGCTGGCTTTGCAGAGGGAACACCCCGAGCAGCTGGAGGCGGCCGACACGTTCCTCATGATTCCCGACTACCTGAACTTCCTGCTCACGGGCGTAAAGGCCGTGGAATACACCAACGCCTCCACCACGGGCCTGCTGAACGCGGAGACCGGCGCCTGGGACGAGGCGGTCATGGAGGCCTTCTCCATCCCGCGGCGGCTCTTCCGCAACGTCACCCACGCCGGGGCGAGCCTCGGCCCCGTGAGGCCGGAGGTGGCCCGCGCCATCGGGTACGAGACCCGCGTGGTGCTGCCGGCCACCCACGACACCGGCAGCGCGTATCTGGCCGTGCCCGCCTGCGAGCCGCCGGCGGTGTTCCTCTCGTCGGGCACCTGGAGCCTCTTGGGCGTGGAGAACCGCAGCCCCATCTGCGCCGACGCCGCCTACCGCGCGAACTTCACCAACGAGGGCGGCTACCATTTCCGCTACCGCTTTCTGAAGAACATCATGGGCCTGTGGATGATCCAGTCCATCCGCCGCGAGCTGAACGGCATCACCTACGTGGTGGACGAGAAGGCCATCCGCAAGGGGCGCCTGCACCAGTACATGCGCGTGGAAGGGCTCGGCCACGAGGTGGATTTCGGCGACCTCATCAAGGCTGCCGACGAAGCCGAGGCCGCCGGCGTCGCGGCGTCCATCGTGAACGTGAACGACGACCGCTTCCTGGCTCCCGACTCCATGATCGAGGAGATCTGCGCCGCCTGCGATGAGTCGGGCCAGCCGGTGCCGGAAACCCTGGGCGAGCTCATGCTCTGCGTCTACGAGAGCCTGGCGCGGTGCTACCGCGACGCCATCCGCGGCCTGGAGGGGCTCGCGGGCCACGGCTACGCCTCCATCAACATCGTGGGCGGCGGCTGCCGCGACGACCACCTGAACCGCCGCACCGCCGAGGTGTGCGGGCTGCCCGTGTACGCCGGCCCCGTGGAGGGCACGGCGCTGGGCAACCTGGCCGTGCAGATGCTCGCCGACGGCGCCTTCCCCCACCTGAAGGCGGTACGCGCCGCCATCGCGGAAAGTTTCGATGTTGTCAAAGTGGAACCAAAATAGATGAAAGGAAACTCGATGACCACTATGTACGAACTGGCGAAGGAAGCCTACGCTGACCTCGGCATCGACACCGAGGCCGTCATGGCCAAGCTGGCGGAGAAGCCCATCTCGGTGCACTGCTGGCAGGGCGACGACGTGCTCGGCTTCGACCAGGTGGGAGGCCTCTCCGGCGGCATCCAGACCACGGGCAACTACCCGGGCCGCGCCCGCAGCTTCGAGGAGCTCACTGCCGACTTCGACGCCGCCATGGCGCTCGTGCCCGGCGCCAAGCGCATCAACCTGCACGCCTCCTACGCCGTCTTCACCGACGAGAACCCCTGGGTCGACCGTGACGCCCTGGAGTACCGGCACTTCGAGCCCTGGGTGCGCTGGGCGAAGGAGCGCGGCTACGGCATCGACTTCAACCCCACCATCTTCGGCCACCCCATGATGAACAACGAGCTGTCGCTGTCCTCGCCGGATAAGGAGACGCGCGACTTCTGGATTCGCCACTGCAAGGCCTGCCGCAAGATTTCCCAGCAGATCGCCGAGGCGCTGGACGACGAGACCCTCTGCAACATCTGGATTCCCGACGGCATGAAGGACGTGCCCGCCGACCGCTACGGCCTGCGTGAGCGCCTGCGCGATTCGCTGGACGAGATTTATGCCGAGCGGTTCG
The DNA here is from genome assembly GCA_947573925.1 of uncultured Enterorhabdus sp. Lineage (GTDB taxonomy): Bacteria > Actinomycetota > Coriobacteriia > Coriobacteriales > Eggerthellaceae > Adlercreutzia. The sequence continues at coordinate 25,567 of CANPHS010000020.1, forward strand.
ACCGCGTGATCGACTCCTGCGAGTCGAAGGTGTTCGGCATCGGCCTGGAATCCATGACCGTGGGCTCCAACGAGTTTTACCTCGCCTACGCCGCCACGCACCCCGGCGTGTACGACCTGCTCGACCTGGGGCACTTCCACCCGACGGAGAACGTGGCCGACAAGCTTTCGGCGCTTCTGCTGTTCTTCGACAAGGTGCCGCTGCACGTGACGCGCCCGGTGCGCTGGGACTCCGACCACGTGGTGCTCTTCGACGACCCGGTGAAGGAAATGGCCATGGAAATCGCCCACTGCCCCGGGGCCTGGGAGAAGGTCATCGTCGGGCTGGACTTCTTCGACGCCTCCATCAACCGCGTGGGCGCCTGGGCCATCGGCACCCGCGCCATGGAGAAGAGCCTGCTGTACGCGCTGCTGCAGCCGGCGGCCGCACTGAAGGAGATGCAGGACAGCTACCGCTTCACCGAGAAGATGGCCCTGTCCGAACAGGCGAAGTCCATGCCCTTCGGTGCCGTGTGGGACGAGTACTGCCGCCGCCAGAACGTGCCCGTGGACGGCGAAGTGTACCCGGCCGTCGCCGCCTACGAGGCCGAAATCCTCCCGACGCGGCTGTAGCACCCCCCCCCTCCGGGTGCGGCTGCGGGGCAAGGGCGCCATGCTCAAACAGTCCTCGCTCGGCGGAAATGCCCACTGGGCATTTCCGTTCGCTGCGGAACTCCGCGCGGACCCTCGCCCCGCATCCGCGCCCTGCTCAACTATGGTTGAGCGTAGAGGGAACACGGGGCGTTCCGACCGAGCGAGTTCCGCAGCGACGAGAACAGGACTCAATGTCCTGTTCTCCAAAGCGAGGACTGTCTGAGCGAATCGGAATGCCCCGTGGTCCCGACGGGAGAAGAGTCGCGACAAGAACGTTAAGGAGAAACTAAATGGCATTGATTGATCAAGCGCAAGATTTGTTCGCCAAGGGGGCCAGTGCGGCTCGCGGGGCGGTGTCGGGCGTGGCGGTGGAGCAGCTCGGCTTCGTGCGCGGTTTCGTGCGCCTGTGCAGCGACGGCTGGGACCAGGGCTGGCACGAGCGCAACGGCGGCAACCTCACCTACCGCATGCGCGACGAGGACGTGAGCGCCGCGCGGCCCTTCTTCTACCCGGAGCCGGGGGAGTGGGTTCCCATGGGTGTGCAGGCCGAAGACCTCGGCGGCGCGTTCTTCCTGACCACCGGTTCCGGCCGCTACATGCGCAACGTGGCGGGCGACCCGGCCCACAACATCGGCATCGTGGAGATCAACCCCGAAGGCGACGCCTGGCGCATCGTGTGGGGCCTCACCGACGGCGGCAAGCCCACCTCCGAGTTCCCGAGCCACTTCATGTGTCACGCCGTGCGCATGCGTGCTACCGACGGCGCGTCGCGGGTGCTCTACCACGCCCATCCCAACAACGTGGTGGCCATGACCTTCGTGCTGCCCCTGGAGTCCCGCGCCTTCACCCGGGTGCTGTGGAAGGCCATGACCGAGTGCGTCGTGGTGTTCCCGGCCGGCGTGGGCGTGGTGCCCTGGATGGTGCCCGGCGGCGCCGACATCGCCCGGGAGACCGCGGCTATGATGGAGACCTTCGACGCCGTCATCTGGGCCCAGCACGGGCTCTTCGCCGCCGGTCCCGACTTCGACACCACCTTCGGCCTCATGCACACCGTGGAGAAGGCCGCCGACATCTACGGACGGGCCCGTTCTATGAACGGCGGCTCCGACGACTTCCTGAACACCATCACCGACGACGGCCTGCGGGCCATCGGCCGCGAGTTCGGCATCGCGGTGAACGAGGCAATGCTCGACTAAGTATCGGCAGCGTTGCCGATTTAGGCCGGTTATAGCGGGGGTTTCTGCAGCGACAGAAAAAGTCCGGTGGACTGTTTAACCAAACCAA
>CANPHS010000021.1 GCA_947573925.1 uncultured Enterorhabdus sp.
CCGAGACGATCTTGAAGCGGCGCTCGAAGGTGGTGCGCACCTCGGGGTTCATGACCAAGTCCACGTAGCGCTGGCGGTAGCGGGTCTCCTTGTCCTGCAGTCCGTGGAACTTCTCGGGCAGGGGCCGCAGCGACTTGCTCATGAGCTCGAAGGACTCCACGGCCACGGACAGCTGGCCGCGCTTCGTGCGCATCATGGTGCCGGTGACGGCGATCCAGTCGCCCACGTCCAAATCGCACAGGGCGGCGAAGCGCTCTTCGCCCAGGGCGTTGATGCGGCAGAACAGCTGGATGTCGCACCCGGACTCGCGCAGCTCCAGGAAGGCGATCTTGCCCTGGACGCGCTTGGCCATGATGCGGCCGGCGATGGTCACCTCGTCCTCGGTGGAATCGCCGTCCTCCAGGTGGGCGTACTGCTCGTTCAACGCGCCCACATGGTGGCTACGCTCGATGGAGTGGCCGTAGGGGTCCACGCCCGCCTCGATGAGCGCGGCCCGCTTGGCGCGGCGCACCTCGATGGGATCGTCTTCGATTACCTCGACAGTTTCTTCCGCCATGGAAACTCCTAGTGGTCGATCTTCAAGATGGTCAGCGTGATGTCGCGGCCGGTGGGGCCCGTGGTGGTCACCTCGTCGCCCTTCTTGCGGCCGAGGAGCGCCTGGCCCACGGGGGACTCGTTGGAGATCTTGCCCTCATGGGCGTCGGACTCGGCGCCGCCCACGATGGTGAACACGCGCTCGCGGCCGTTCATGTCCACGGTCACGGTGGAGCCGATGTTCACCTTGCTGGAGCGCTTCGGCGTGTTCACGACGGTGGCCTCGGACAGAATGCGGCTGATTTCGGCGATGCGCGCCTCCATCATGCCCTGCTCGTTCTTCGCGTCGTCGTACTCGGAGTTCTCGGAGATGTCGCCGAACTCGCGGGCCACCTTGATGCGCTCGCCAATCTCGGCGCGCTTCTCGGTCTCCAGGTAGTGCAGCTCCTCTTCCAGCTTTTCCTTGCCCTCTTGGGTCAGTACGTAGTTCTCGTTTGCCATGATGTGTCCCGTTTTCTCTCTTATACATTGGTGGTGCGCCCGCACCAGTCGGCGAGCGCACCACGAATTACTTGCGTTATGGAAGGAAGGAGGCTACTCGGCCTTCTTCTTCACAACCTTCTTGACGGTCTTCTTGGGGGCCGGAGCCGGCTCCTCCACAACCTCCTCGACCACTTCGACGACTTCCTCGTCGTCGGCGGCCTCGGCGACTTCCTTCTCGCCGGCGCCCATGCCGTCACGCAGGTTCTTCACCGTCTTGCCCAGGGCACTGCCGAGTTTGGGCAGGTTCTTCGGGCCGAAGATGAGCAGGATGACGACCAGGATGATAAGGAGCTCGGGAACTCCCATGCCCAAAATCTTCATGCATTCCTCCGTTGAGTCGGGCAAGGCTTCCCTTGCCACAGGCTTTTGTCTCGCGCTGAGCGGCAGACGCGCTGTGCGTTTACCCCCGTGAAGCGCTCCTTTGTGCGCGGGCAATGGTAGCACAAACCCCGTGCTCGCGGCTCACTTCGCACAAATACTTCAAGGGGTGCGCACGCCGCAGCCCTGGGTGCCCCCGTCGGCCACGACGGATGGGGAAGCACCCCGGTAGGTTTCCACCAAATCGATCACTTCCTGGCGATCGTGCACTTCAAGCTTGCGGTACACGTGGGACAGATGCGTGTTCACCGTGCCGGCAGTCAGCCCCAAAGCCTCGCGAATACGCGGGGTGGAACGGCCCTTGGCCACCAGCACCATAACCTCTTCCTCGCGATCGGTCAGGCCGTGATCGACGGCCACACGATGGCAATGCTCGCGGAACGGACGACGCCCAGAGCCCGGCGCGCCCGAAAGCACTGCAAGTTGCGCCGGGGCACCCAGAAGCAACCGGTAGGAGACGTAGAGCAGGCACGTGCACACCAGCGTCATGGCGCTGAGCAGCTGCGGCGACATTGCGGAAAAGGACGCCAGCAGTGCCCCCAAGAAAGACCCGCCCAAAAAGCCGGCCACCTGAGCCGCCCAGCCAATGCCGAACGTACGAAGGGGCGACAGACGCCCCAGCGCCGACAGGCGGGCGAGCACGATCCAGGTAAGCATATTCATGGTGGCGTACAAGGTTAAACCCAGGCCGTCGGCCGCAATGGTTCCCCGTTTAAGCAGCGGCAACAGCAGGAACACGAAGCCGAAAAGCAGCACCGCCGTTCGATAGGCCGCGGCAAAATCGGGGGAATCGGCCGACAGCATGGGCACGCACAGCACCACCAGCGAAACAAGTACGGCAATAAGCAGCAGCCACGGATAGCTGCCATTGTTGATGATGGGCGAGGCGTCCAGCAGCAATGCCTGCACCACTGCTCCGGCAAAGGCGAGCAGGCCCAGGGAAAGAGGCACCGCCGGAAAGGCCGAGGGCAACAACTGCGGCCCTTCCCCCGCTGTCGCCCCATGGGAACGCGCCCCGGCACTCCCGAGCCCGGGAAGCAGAATGGCCGCCGACGCCAAGGGCAGCGCAATGGTGACGGCGATGGCCGCGGGCAACGGCAACAGCACAACGCCCGCGAAGATCAGCGCTGAAAGAACGAAGGACGCGGCTGTTTTCGTCATGACCTGCACAATGGTCAAGCGGCTGAACACATTGCCCCAGCCCAGATAGAACATGCCCAGGCCCGCCCCGGCCACCGTGGAGGCGATGGAGCACCACGGCTGCTCGATGGGCCCGCGTTCCACAATAACCAGCACCACCGTGGCCAGGGCAATGGCCAGCGGGGCGAGCCACGGGGCGAAGCGCTTCTCCTCAAACCGCGTCAGAGCCTTCTCACCGCAAGCCCCCGCCAGAAGCACCGCCACCATGCCTAGGCTAGAAAAGCCCACCACGCTGTTGAAATGGGTCACATCGTTGCGCGTCGAATAGTGAATGGCGTCGCTGAAGAACGTAACCGACGCCCAGGCGAGTATGAGGGCGAACCCCAACACCCGCTTGTCGAACACATCGGCCAAAGTAACCGAACGCAAATGATCGCGCAATCGTTCCGCGCCTTCCGGTGCACGACCGTCGGGCTTTACGGCCCCCTTTTGAGCCATGGCCACCCTCCCCTATGGCACGCGCCATCGCCGCTGTGGGCCACGCGCACCCCTCAATATCTCCCATATCGGCTGCCGATTGTAGCACACCCGCCGTAACCGCATTGCTTTCCCGCTCATATAAAATATATGTTTTACCAGTTCAAACCCATATTATTAAGAAATTCGAAATTCTCGATTTACGAACGTGGGGCCAATTACTACTATCGGGGTGTCGTGAGAGGCGACCCTCCCGCGCCATGGAACTGTGCTGTCGAACGCAGGAAGGGGGTGCACGGTTGGTCACCATGGGCGAGGGGACACTGACAAGAGGAGGTCTTATGACACACATTACCCGACGCACGCTGTTGACGGGCGCCGCAGCCTTGGGAGCCGCGGCCATGCTCGGCGGCTGCGCACCGCAAACCCTGGAAGAGAACGAGCAGCTTTCTTCCACCGAGGGCACCGAAAAGGAGCCCGTTGTTGAAGTGAAACACGCCTGGTGCAAGATGTGCGGCCCCGCCCGCACCCACTGCTCCACCCTGTGCACCATTAAGGACGGCCGCTGGACCCACGTGGAGGGCAACCCCGAGGCTGGCAACAACTACGGCCGCGGGTCGAAAACGCTGTGCGCCAAGGGCAACGCCGCCATGCACACGGTGTACGCCCCCAACCGCCTGATGTACCCCATGAAGCGCACCGGTGAAAAGGGCGACGGCAAGTTCGAGCAAATTACGTGGGATCAGGCCCTCGACGAAATTGCCGCGAAGCTGAAGGAGCAGAAAGAGCAGTACGGGGCCGAATCCTACGGTGTGCTCTCGCCGCAGTACTACGCTGTGCTGGGCGATTTGGGCCGTCGCTTCCTGAACGTGCACGGTTCGCCGAACTACCTGCACTCCGCCATCTGCAATTCCCAGCGCATGTTCTCGCGCCTCGTCACCCTGGGCGGCCCGCACCACTTCGGCGCCACCAACACCGCCGCCGGCCAGCCGGACAAAACGAAGCTGCTGGTGAACTGGGGGTACAACACCGAGAACTCGGCCATCAACCAGGGCGACCCCCATACGCGCCTGACAGGCCAGGAAAACGGCATGCAGGTCATTGACATTCGCCCCATGCAGGAGGGCCTGGGTGCCCACGCCGACTATTGGGTGCCCGTTATTCCCGGCACCGACGGGGCGCTGGCCCTCGCCTTCCTGAACGTCATCATCGAGGAAAAGCTCTACGACGCCGACTTCGTGGCGAACTGGTGCCTCGGCTTCGATGAGCTGGCCGAGCACGTGAAGCAGTTCCCACCCTCCTGGGCCGCCCCCATCACGGGCATTCCCGAGGAGCGCATCGTGGAGCTCGGACGGCTCATGGGCACCGTGAAGCCCATGGCCATCAACATCGGCAACGGCATTGGCGACCAGTCGGCCGACAGCCATTGGACGGTGGCCACGGTGTGCCTCATCGAAGCCATCACGGGCAACCTGGGCATTGCCGGTGGCGGCGGCGCGGCCATGGTCATGCCCGAGCCGCTCATTAAGACCAACCCCATCGACCCGCTGACCGACCGTCTGGCCGCCAGCGAGGAAGACACTGCCAACGGTTGGATGGCCGGCGTGGCGAAGCTGGTTGCCCCGGAAACCCCGCGGTGGTTCCAAACGCCCCAGACCCAGGAATCGGGCCCCACAAGCGCCTACAACAAGGGCCTTCAGTCCATCCTGTCCGAGAAGCCCTATCCGCTGCGCTTCGTGCTCGGCCAATCGAGCAATCCCATGTCGGCCACTCGCCAGCCGAAGACCATTGTGGAGGCCCTGAAGAAGCTCGACTACTACGTGGTCATGGACGTGGCGTGGAACTCCTCGTGCGACTACGCCGACATTGTGCTGCCCGCTGCCACCCAGTACGAGACATCCGACCAGTTCTCGGTGAACAACGGTCCGGAAGGCACGTTCATCGGCATCAACCAGGTTATCGCCGAGCCGTTGGGCGAGTCGCGTTCCGACTGGCAGTACTATCTGGATCTGGCCGTGAAGATGGGCTACGGCGACGACTTCTGGAACGGCGATTTGGACGCCATGCTGAGCGAGCAGCTGGACGGCTCCGGCGTCACCCTGGAGGAGCTGCGCGAGAAGGGCTTCATTTTCAAGGAGCGCACCGACGGCGCCCAGCCCACTGAGCCGGTGTACCAGGACTACGAGACCATGTTCGCATCGCTGCCCCAGGGCAAGGTGCAGTGCGTGAACGAATGGATCGGCGGCAAGCCCAACGCCACCGACACGGGCAATATCGAGAAGCTTCCCGTGTACAAGGGCGCCCCGGAAAGCCTGGACGGCACCCCCGACCTGGCGGCGGAGTACCCGCTTGTCATCTCCGACGTTCATGCCTACCGCCTGTGCAACCACAGTTACTACCACGACGTGCCTTACCTGCGCGAAATGCAGCCGGAACCCTGGGTGAAGATCAACCCGGCCACGGCCCAACAGTACGACATCGCCGACGGCGATTGGGTGCTCATCGAGTCGCCCCACGGCTCCATCAAGATGGTGGCCCGCTACTTCGAGGCCATCAACCCCAACGTGCTCATGACCAAGCGCGGCTGGTGGGAGCCTTGCGACGAGCTGGGACTGCCCGGCTACGGGTGCCTAGACGGCGGCAGCGAAGTGAACGTGTTGTACGACGACACCATTGCGAATTACGACGGCTTCACTTCGTCCATGGCGAAGCAGACGCTCGTCAAGATCTCGAAGAGCGAGGGGTAAACCATGGCTGAACAGTACGGATTCTCCGTAGATACGAGCCGCTGCATCAAATGCTGGGCGTGCGTGGTGGCCTGCAAGCAGTGGCATGAAATTGACGCCGGCACCGTGTCGCGCCGCAATGTGACCGAAACGGTGGAGGGCACCTTCCCCGATGTGAAGCGGAAGTTCGAATCGCTTTCCTGCATGCACTGCGAAAACCCGCTGTGCATGGCGAACTGCCCCCAGGGCGCCATTAGCAAGCGCGAAGAGGACGGTGCCGTGGTGGTGGACGACGAGCTGTGCATCGGCTGCAAGACCTGCAGCAGCGCCTGCCCCTTCGAAGTGCCCCAGTACGTCGAAATTGAAGGCGGCGGCTTCCGCATGGACAAGTGCGACACGTGCCTGTCTTTGGGCCGCACCGCCGACGAGTTGCCCCACTGCGTGTTGACCTGCCCCACCGAGGCGCTTCACTTCGGCACCTTGGCCGACATGGAGAAGCTGGCCGGCGCCAAGGGCGGCACTCGCATGGAAGGCGAGACGACCCCGAGCGTGTACGTATCCTAGCCTCTCCCCGGCCCCGAAATTTTGAGGCCCACCCCGCGAAGGGCGCCACCCCTCCCCGGCGCCCTTCGCCTTTTCTGCCCCCGTTTCGCACGCTGCCGCCGCATTCCGAGCCGACGGACCCACCGCAGGCCCACCGCTGCGCCATGCTGCCGGGATAACCGCGCCGCCGGCATCGACCCGGCTGCGGCCATCCCGCTCAGATAAGGAGACGCAACCTATGAACACTGAAGAGCTTTCCGCCCTGATGGAGCAGCGGAGCCTCGGCTATCGCTTTCTCGCCCGCGCCTATCGCACCGCTCCCGATGCCGCTTTCATCGATTCGATGCTTGAAACCGCCGAAACTTTGGCCGAAGGCCCCCTGTCGCCCTTTTTCGAGGAAGCGGCCGGCGCCGACCGCGAACAGCTGCGCATCGATTTGTGCGCCGACTACAACCAGCTGTTCCTGGGAATGAGCCCGCACCCGGTTGCGCCCTACGAATCGGTGTACACCAGCGAAGAGGGGCTCATGATGCAGGATGCCCGCGACGCCATGGTGCGCGTCTACGAAACCTGGGGCTTGCGCGTGCCCGCGTCGTTCGATTTACCGGAAGACCACGTGGCACTCGAACTGGAGCTGATGGCATGCCTGGCCGAGCGCACGGCTGCCGCGGCCGCCGCAGGGGAAGATACCACGGCCCTCGTGGATGCCCAGCGCACCTACTTGAACGACCACTTGGCATGGGTGTCTCAACTGTGCGACGACGTGGAGCAGCGCGCTCGCACGGCGTTCTATTACGGCATCGCCGGCCTTGCGCGGGACTACGTGGCCGCCGACCGAGAGGCGCTCTCCGAGCTCTAACCTGGGGGTCGCCATGCCTCGGATTGGCACGAAAAGCACGGAACTCGTAGGTATTTTCCCCTTGCCCTCTGGCGCTGGAATTTGCGACCTGGGAAAATACCCAAGGAAACGTCTCAGATTCGCCCACAGGCGGCGCCGCGACTACGAGTTCCGAGCTTTTCATGCCAATCCGAGGGGGTAGACCATGTACCGCATGACCGACAAGGAGTTCGAGCGCGCCATCGAGGAGGCGCTCGACGCCATGCCCGACCAGTTCCTGGAGGCCTTGGAGAACGTGGCCGTGGTATGGGCCGACGAGCCGAGCGCCTACCACTGGGGCTGGGACGGGGACGAGAATTGGGAGGACGCCGAGGATGCCGAGGACGAGCCGCTTCCCGACGATTTGCTCGGGCTCTTCGACGGCCTGTCCCTGGTGGAGCGGGCCGAGGGCGGCTACGACGACGACATCCCCGACGTCATCACCGTGTTCAAGGGCCCCCACGAGCGCTGCTTCAGCTCCCGCGAGGAAATCGTGGAGGAGATCGGCAAGACCGTCATCCACGAGCTCGGCCATTACTTCGGCCTGAGCGAGGACCAGCTGGCCGCCATGGGGTATGAGTAGACCAGCGGCCCGAGCCGCCTTCCCTACCCTCGCTGGCTCACCAGGTTGTCGGTTTCGCGGGCGATGCGCATTTCCTCGTCGGTGGTGACGACGCAGATCTTGATGGGGCTGTCATCGATGGAGATGATGCGGTTCACGCCGATCTGGCCGATGACGTGGTTGCGCTCGCGGTCGAGGATCATGCCCATGTGGGCCAGGCCGTCGAAGATGCGCTCGCGCAGCTCGGCGGAGTTCTCGCCGATGCCGGCGGTCATCACCACGGCGTCGGTGCGGGTCATGGCCGCGTAGAAGCCGCCGATGGCCTTCTGGATGCGGTACACATACATGTCGATGGCCAGCTCCGCGTGCTCGTCGCCCTCGTCGGCCGCGGCCAGCACGTCGCGCATGTCGGCCGACAGCCCCGACACGCCGAGCACGCCGCTCTCGCGGTTCAGGATGCGGTCCATCTCGTCGAAGGAGATGCCCTCGCGGCGCATGATGTAGGTGAGGATGGCCGGGTCGATGGAGCCCGAGCGCGTGCCCATCATGAGGCCCTCCAGCGGCGTGAAGCCCATGGTGGTGTCGATGGACTTCCCGTGGTTCACCGCCGTGATGGAGCCGCCGTTGCCCAAATGGCACGTGATGAGGCCCAGATCGCGCAGGGGCCGGCCCAAGAGGTTCGCCGCCTGCTGGGCCGCGTAGCGGTGGCTCGTGCCGTGGGCGCCGTAGCGGCGGATGCGGTAGTCGTCGTAGTAGCGCATGGGCAGCGGGTACATGTAGGCCTTCGGCGGCATGGTGGTGTGGAAGGCGGTGTCGAACACGGCCACCTGGGGCACCTCGGGCATCAGCTCGCGCATCATGTCGATGCAGGCGTCGGCCGGCGGGTTGTGCAGGGGCGCCAGCTCCTCGCACTTGGCCAAATCCTCGCGGGCCGCGTCGTCGATGAGGGCCGCCTTCGAGAAGTACTCGCCGCCGGCCACGATACGGTTGCCCACGCCGTCGATCTGCTCCAGGCTTGAGATGGGGCTCTCCGGGTCGTCCACGAGCACTTCCAGCAGCTTCGCCAGGCACTCCTGCACGGACATGCCGCCCACGTTGTAGGTGGTCTTGTGGAAGTCGGGCGCGAAGGACACGTTCATGTACGCGTCCGGCGTGCCCACCTTCTCGGCCAGGCACTTCATGAGCGACATCTTCCCGTCGGTCTCGATCAGCTGGCTCTTCAGCGAAGAGCTTCCCGCGTTCACCACCAAAACCCGCATAGGGCCTCCCTCCATCGGCTCGGCCGCGCTAGGATGGCGCGACCCGTCGGTTTCGTCGCGGCCATTATCCCATGGGATGCGCCGAGCACCGTCGGCGTAGGGAAACGGGTCGGTGTGCAGCCGGAGTCGGAAATGCAACAGGCCCCGACACCTTGCGATGCCGGGGCCTGAACGATTATGGTCGGGTTGACAGGATTTGAACCTGCGGCCTCTGCGTCCCGAACGCAGCGCTCTACCAAACTGAGCCACAACCCGAAATGCATGTCCTCGCGGACAGCGAACGCTATGATACCATAGATACCGCAGGACGCAAGAAAAAACTTGCCGCTTTCCGCTGCACGCTCCCAAGCCCCAGGCACGCTCCCCGTCCGTCCCCTCAGACATCGCGTTCGGAATCCGTCACTTTGTACGTCTCGGGAAGAGAAAATGCATGCAAAGCGCCGCTTTGTACGCATTGGATGTCTGAAACCCGTACAAAGTGACGGATTTCGAACAGGCCCGGCGGGAAGAGGGCGCCCGGGCGCGGACGGAGGGGACTCAGGGCCGCTTGGCGGCTTCGCGCTCGGCTTCCTTCTGGGCCAGGTAGGCTTTGGGCACCACCTTCACCACCACGTGGCCCTCGCTGATCACATCCCCCTCGTCGTCGTAAGCGGCCACGTCCCAAATTTGCTTGTAGCCGGCCCGCGAGGAGGGCACCTTCTCAGCCAGCCGGGCCACGCCCCGCACGTTGCCCGCCTTCCCCGGCTTGCGGTGGCGCACAGACACCTCCACACCGAAGGGCTGCTCGGTATCCAAGTCGCTCGCCAACTCGCCCCCGGCGCTGGCCACCGCTTCCAAAAGCGCGATGGTGGCACCGCCGTGCAACAGGCCGAAGGGCTGGAACAAATCGGGGGTGATGGGCATGACCGCCTCCAACTCGTCGGCACCGAGCTTCGTGAAGTGAATGCCCAGCAGGTGGTTGAGCCCCGTCTGCTCGCGCATGGCGCTCGTGATTTCCGTCTCGCTCATCGGCGGTCCTTTCCTCAGCCGCCCGATCGGCGGCTATTCCCCATCGTCTTTCTTGCTGCGGGCCCGCACATGTTCCAGCGGCACCGGGTCGCGCCGGGTCGTCTTCCCGCTGGGCGCGAAGGCCTTCATGCGCTGGATGACGAAGGCGCCCACCAGGAACGGCAACCAGAACACGATGCCGCGGTACACCATGACCACGGCCAGGCCCGTGGCGGAATCGATGCCGAACAGCGCGAAGGCCACGGTCACCGCCGCCTCCACCACGCCGACGCCCTGGGGCACGAAGGAAATCATAGCAAACAGCGTGGCCACCACGTACCCGCAAATCAACGCTTCTGGGTGGTGCACCCCGAAGGCGAAGCCCACGAGCACAAAGCAGCTCATCTCGCAGATGCTGGAGAGGGTCGTCCACAGAAACGACTGCACCGTCTTCTTCGGGTTCTTCGTGATGAGGTGGGCCGCGCTGGAGAAGTTGTGGATGGTGCGCGTCACGGCATCGTCGATGGGCTCCTTCTTGAACTTCGCGAGCACCTTGTCCGCCAGCTTCACGAAGGGGCGCAGCACCTTCAGCACCAAATCGGGCTTGAGCCCTCCCACGGTGATGAGGAACACGAGGCCGCCCACGAGCGCGATGGCCACGGCCCCCACGGCCAGCCACCCCGGCTGCAGGCCCACGGTGAACGACAGCACGCCGAAGGTGACGAGCATGATGACGACGAAGCCGGTGTCGATGGACAGCTGCATGAGCAGGGCCGCCGTGGTGCCCTTGCCCGCCTGCATGCCGTTCTTCGTGGCCGTGGCCATGACGAGCGACGTGCCCGCCAGGTTCATGGACGGCGCCACGGTGTTCATGAAGAAGGTGCCGAACACGAGCGACAGGCCCGTGCCGTAGGAGATGTGCCCGTTCACGGTGTGGAAGCAGGCCTGGAAGCCGCGGCCTTGGGCCAGGTACTTCCCGATTTGGGCCGCCACGGCCGCGCCGATGAAGAAGGGCGTGCCCTGCTTGATGGTGTCCACCAGCTTCACGAGCGAATCGCCCGAGAAGAAGACGAAGGCGAGCACGATGATGGCCACGACGCCGATCATGATCTTCTGCAAGTTACCGCCCACCGTGCACCTCCACTCCGTTGCCTGCAAGCGACGGGCCGACTCCCAGCGCCGGGCCCGCGCGGTCTAGCCCTCCCGGCCCTCGGGCACACTGCCCCAGTCGGTCACAGCCGCCCTGTCGCTTTCGCGTTTCAGCATAGTCGCATCGTGGGCCAACTGGGTCAGGGTTTGACCTTCTTCGGCCCTCTGTTCCCAACCTGTTTTCCTCCCTAAATCTTGGGAGGCGGCCACCGTGGCCTCGCGCCGGGCCCGGGCACGCTCGCGCAGGGCGCCGGTGCGGCGCTTCGCATGGCCCAGGGCATCGTCCACATAGTGCTGCAGCGACCCCAGCGAAAACGGACGGTCGAAGGCCGGCCGTTTCAAGAACAGCCAGATGGCCAGCAGAATACCCGCGATGCCCACGTGGATGGTGCCCTGGAACAAAAATTCCGCCCCGGCGATAATCACGAGCAGGCACACGGTGAAGGCCCAGGCCGTGCGGAAGCGCAGGATGAGCCCCACGGCCAGCACGAGCAACATCATGGAGCCGATGATGAGCGGGCCGGCAGCGAACACCGTGGACATGTCGATCCACGAGGTGAGCATGGTGTAGGGCGCGAAGCTGGAGGGGACGAACGACAACCCGATGTTCACCAGGCCGATGAGGGCCACGAGCGTGCCCGCGATCCAGCCGATGTCCTTGTGCTTCTGCTCCTCGGTGGCCGTCTTCTTGCTGGCGAAGAAGCCCGATTGACTCAGCAGCACCGCACCGATGCAGAAGGGGATCCAGAACATGATGCCGCGGTACACGAGCGCAATGGCCGTGGCCGTGGCCAGCGAGCAGCCCGACGCCGTGAGGATGGCCGCGATGGCCGCCTCCACCACGCCGATGCCCTGGGGCGTGGGGCTCAGGATGACCGAGATGGCCGCCACGGCGAAGGCGGCCACGAGCGGGGCGGCCTCTTCGAAACCGAAGGCGAAGCCGATGGCCACGAGCGTGGCCATGTTCAGAATGGCCGACAGCGACGCGTAGGCCACGGTGATGAGCGTGCCCTTGGGGTTGCGGGCCAGAATGTTCGCCGTGTTCTCGAAGGAGTGGGCCGTCTTGCGCCCCCAACCGGCAGGCAGCGACTTCTTGACGATGTCGGCAATGCGGTTCAGCACCTTCTCAAGCCCCAGGAAAAAGCGGTAGAGCACCCGGGGCTTTTTGTGGCCCACAAAGAACAGGCTGGACAGGGCCACGAGCGTGCCGGCCAGCACCACGGCCCCGGTCACGAACAGGAAGTTCACCTGCCCGGCCACGAGCATGGTGGCGAACCCGATGGCGGAAATGACGAAGATGGCGGCAAAGTAACCGATCTGCGAGAGGATGGCCCCGCCGGTCGACTGGCCGGCATCGCAGCCCTCGCGATGGGCGTCGTCGATGATGAAGGCCACGCCCGTGGCCCCCGAGAACAGGCAGAAGGTGTTGATGAACACAAGGGAGAAGATGAGGATGACGTTGTGCCAGAAGCCCGTGGCATGGCCCACGGCCTCGAAGGCGGCATCGTAGGAGGCGGCCTGCACGAAGTGGCGGCCCAGCATGAGAATGACGGACAGCACCAGGGGCACGAGCGCCCCGGTTTTCAGCGTGTCGATGAAGTTGGCCAGGTAATCGGCATTGCCGATGAGGAAGCAGACGGCCACGATGCCCAAAATAAGCAGCAGGGCTTTCTTCAAGGGCGGACCTCCTTGGGGCGTGGTGCGGTTTCGGTGCGTTCAGCGCCCGCACGGCGCGGACGGCCGTCGCCCGCACCGTGAGGAAGGGGTGCCCAAGCACCGGCGGCTCCCGCACGGCAAGCGACGGGCCCCATTATACAACGGAGCGCCCCAACCAAAAGTTGAGGCGCTCCATCATTGTTGACTGACCACGAATGTCCCAAACGTACGATTTGCTCAGTCGCGGTGGCTAGGAGCGGCGGCGTTTGCGGATGGCCAAGGCGAGTACAACGAGGGCCGCGCATGCCACGAGGGCCACCGCCCCCAGGGCCAGGGCATCGCCGGTGCGGGCCAGGGTAGTGCCGGGGCCGGGCACTTCCCGCACGTTCTCACGGTTCTCGGTAACCACGTTTTCCGCGGTCAGGAGCGTGTCGTACAGCTTGATGGTGGAATCCAGCAGCTCGGCGTTGCCGTTGTCGCCCCCGCTCAGAATTTCCACGGAACCGTACTGGTCGATGACGAACTCCACCAAGGCGGCTACCTTGTAGTCCGCCGGGGGCTCATCCTCCCGCAGCACGTACACCGTGCCCACGTTCAGCACACCTTCCAGCGTTTCGGAAGCCTGGCCGCTCGTCCACTGGGCGACCACCTTGCCCGTGTCGCGCTCGGCGATGGACAGCTTCGCCCCCTCCACCCACTCGTGGCTGCGGGAATCCAGCTTGGCCACTTCCACCAACGTGGGCTCGTCGTACACGCCGCCGTCGCGGTCGTACACGAACAGAAGGCTGCCGTCCTTGCCATAGGCGGGCGCCGTACCCGCGCCGTCGTCGGCACCGTCGCGCTCGCCGGCATCGGCCCGGGCCGCGGCCCGCGTCTCAGCCTGCGTTCCTTGCGCCGCGCCCGTCTCCTGGGCCTGCGCCCCCTGCGCCCCGCCCTTCGTGTCGGCGTACTTCATGACGAACCCGTTGCCCGCCGTCTCGTCGCGCTCCAGGTAGAAGTAGGCGCTGCGGAACTCGCTCACGGTGTGGCCCGCCGGAGCGGCCTCTTCCTTGAAGTAGTACAGGGCGCCGGCGTTCAAGTTCACCTCGCGGTAGTAGATCCAGCCGTCCGCATCGGAGGTGGCGCTGGCCAGGTACACATCGCCTTGCTCGGCATCGTTCACCATGTACAGCCCGTAGGTGGCGCCCTCAAGGCCCTGGGTGCGGTCCATCTCGCTCGTCTTGCGCACGGCCAAGTCCATGGGCCGCGCCTGGTTCACCATGGTGGGATGCCAGCCGGTATCCTGCAGCATCAGGTGATCGGGCACCTCTGTCGGCACCTCGCCGGTCTCCGGATCGCGGAACTGCTGGAGGTAGGGCACGTTCTCGCCATCCACCAGGTGACCGTAGTACATCTGGGTGGCCTTCAGCGCCCCGTCCACCTCCTCCACCTTCACGGTAAACGTGATGACGTCGGAGCTGTACTGGATGGAGGGATCACACACGTAATCGGCGTCCTCCACCACGCGGTAGTAGTATGTGCCGGGCTCGGTGAACAGGAGGCAACTGGGGTCCTCCCCCTCGCCGGCCTGGTTGTTGGCGGCGTCGAAGTCCACCATGCCGTACTGGTCGTTGCCCGTCTCCGAGATGACCTCGCCGAGCGATTCGTAGGCGGCGTTGGCCCACACCAGCTGGAAGCGGAACTCGTCCGGCTTCATGGTGCGACCTTCCAGCTCCTTGTAGATCTTCGGATCCACCAGGCACTTGCGTTCCATGGGCTCGCCACTGGCCGCGTGCACCGCGAAGCCGAACAGCCCCGCGGCCATGGTCTCGTCGCCGTTGTAGAAGGACATCGTCGCCTCGTCGCCCTCAAGCTTGGTCAGCACGTCGGATGCCAGCGAATCGGCGAAGTACACGGCGGTGCCTTTCACCTCCAGGGCTCTGTTGTCCCTGGCCTTCCCTACCTCCACGGCCACTACGTACACCGTGGGGTCGCCGGGCGCCGCATCGCCACGGCCGTTCTCGACAATGCGGTACCAGTGGGTGCCCGCCGTCGTGTAATCGATGGCCCCGAACTTCACCGCCGCGGTGCCCTGGCAGGTGGCCGCACGCTCCAACACGGGCTTGCCCGCCTCGTCCTTCTTCAAAGCATGCAGGTCCACGCCGCCGATGCTGCCGGGCAACTTCCCGCCGGCAACGTCGCCGAGGCCCTCCGGCGATTCCATCTCCGCCAAGGTGAAGGAGAACGCCGGGTTCTCGGCACTGCCGTAGTAGTGCTTGGAAATCTCCGGCTCCCACGAGCCTTTCAGTTGCAGGGTGTTCAAAATGGAGAACTGCTCCGCCGGCGTACCCCCGATGGTGACTGACGTCACGTCGGGAGTGTGCACGTCGTAGTACAGGGACAGCACGGGAACGGAAACGGTCTCCTTCAAGACGCGCAGCTCCACCGTTACGAGATATTCCGTCTCATCGTAGCTCACATCGCCGTCGCCGCCCTTTACCTCGCGAAGGGTAAAGCGCGCGGTGCTCTTATCGCCCGCGTCCTTGCCGGTCAGGTATTTCTCGGTCTCCGTCACGTCGAAGCGCACCGTGCCATCGGCCGCGTTGGAGGCCTCGGCCACCACCTTCTTGCCATCCAGCAGTTGGAAGGTGAACTCGCCGCCCTTCAGGGGGAAGGGGTCGCCGGCGCTGTTCTTGAATTCCTTCTTGAATGAAAGGGAGAACGGGTTGTAGCGCTTCACGGAATTGAGATTGCCGATGAGCAGCTGGCCGTTGCAGCCGATACCGCCGCCATGGGTGTAGCTGGTATTGCCGGAAATCTCAACGGCGCGGTTTTCGATCGCAATGCTTGTGTTAGTGCTCGTCAGGCCCAGAGAAGCGTCGTTGGCTACGAACATCTGCTGCTTTTCGATGGTCACCGGCTTGCCCCCGCTCGGGCCGGCCATGTACCCCGTCCAGGCGGTCGTGCCGGCCTGACCGAGGTCGTAGCCGAACACGTAGCTCACCTTCGTGCAGTAGAAGTCCATGGCCTTGTCGGCGGTGAACTGGGCGCTCGCCCACGCAGTGCCTCCATCCCCATAGGCGTACAAGTCGCCGCTGATGATCGTTTTGCCGGAGTCGACGGAAGATGTTGTGGCCAGCTTATGCAGCACGCTGTTGGACGGCCGGCGCTCCTTCGTGGCCGTATTCTCGTAGATGGCCGCGCCTTCCGTAATGTCGCCGATGCCAATTTTCGCGTGGGGGCAGCCGGAAATGCCGCCACCCAGGCCTTGGGCGGTATTGGCGGTAATGCGCGCGCTTTCCAGTTTCAGGATGCCGGCGTTTTCTACGAAGATGCCGCCCCCGCCCCAGGCGAAGGTGGTCTCGCTGGTGTTGCCGGTAATGGTGCCGGCCGCTATGGTGACGTGCTCCTTTCCCCGACCGTCGCCGTTGCCGGCGGTGAAGATGCCGCCGCCCTCGTAACGCTTGGCCGTGTTGTTCTTCACCGCACCGCCGTTCATGTAAAAGGAGCACGTGCGGTCGATGAAGATACCGCCGCCGGCGTTGGCGGTATTGTGCGCAACGGTGCCGCCGCGCATATCGAGCTTCGCACCGCCGTTGCCGTCGGCATCCACTTGCACGAGAATGCCGCCGCCGGCAACGTAGTGATGGTTGTAAGCACTCAGGTTCTCGTAGCGCCCCGGCTTGTTCACCCGCGTGCCCGTGCCGCCCTTGATGGTGACGTTGCCGCCGTCGTGGTTCAGGTTGAGCGTGGATGCCGCACCCGTCACCGTAATGATGCTGCCCGCGCTGCCTGCGCCGTTAATGGTGCCGTTGCCCTTGAGGTTGAGGGTGGTGCCGTTGCTGATTTCGATGTGGCCCGTGAGGGTCACGCCCTTGTTAATGGTGAGGGTGTGGGTGCCGCCGTCGCTGTAGACGTAGGTGCCCGCAGTACTGCTCTCGAGCGTTTCGGTTTTGTTGCCCAGGCGGGCCTCCGCCTTCTCGGCCTTGCCGTCGTCGGCGTCGGCTACGGGTTCGTCGCTCACGGCAGCGTCGGCCGAAGCGGGATCCTCCGCAGTCGCGGGGTCCTCATCGGCAGGCGCGGTGTCCCCGGAGGGCACGGCGTTGCCGTCGCCGTCATCGGAAGACGGGGCGTCGCCTTCGGAAGCGTCGTCGGAGCCTTCGCCGGCCCCTGCGTTGCCGGAGCCCTCGCCGTCGGAACCATCGTCGGCGCCTTCGTCCGGGGTCTCGGCAGATCCCGCATCATCGCCGCCCTCGGCTCCGTTGTCGTCCACCGGGCCGTCGAAGGGTCCGGAATCTTCAACGGCTCCGGAAACCGCTGCGGAAGTGCCCGAACCGCTCTCGCCGTAAGCCGGCTGGAAATGCGGCGCTAAGGCGGCGATCAGCAGCAGCGACAAGGTCGCGCCCAGCAAGCGGCGGAAGCCCGGACGGGAAAGTATCTTCGTCATGGTGTCCTCCTATGCCTCGGCGCTCTCGCCATCGTTCTCGCCGCCCCGACGGCGTCGATGCCACCACAGCAGCCCGATGGCCGGCGCCAGGCCCAGCACGCCAAGGCCCGCGGCCCACGCCAAGGCGACGTTCGGGTCGGCGTCCCCTTCCGCACCGTCGGGCGCGGCCAGGGGCGTCTCGTTGTCGGCAATGGCCCTCTGCACCGTGGTGTCGGTGCCGTCGGGGGCGGCCAGGGGGTTGTCGTCATCGTTGATGATGGCCGCCCCGTCGCCCGGACCCACCCCGGCATCCACCGTCGCCGGTGCCCCGGCGGGCGCAGCGGCGCCGCCGTCGGCACCCGGCGCTGCCACGGGCACGGGAGCCGCCGCGACCACGGTCGTTCCCGGCACCGTGACGGTACGCTCGGTTTCCACGATCTGCGTGCGGTTGACGACGATGGGAGCGCTCAGGTCGTCGTTCACATCGCGGTAGTACACGGTGTAGGTGCGCGTGGGCGAGAAGTAGGCGTGGCGAACGGCCGTCTCCTGGCCCGCCAGGCGTACGTACTCGCGACCGTCGCGCATGATACGGGGCTCGCCAATGATGGAAACGTAGTCGTTCAACTCGGGATCCACGGCAATGGTCTTGCGGTGCAGCACGGCGCCGTTGGCCACATTCAGGTACTGCACGGTGATGTCGTAGGCCTCGCTTGGCACAAACCCCTCGGGCACATAGTACACGTACTGCAACAGGTCGACGCCCTTTTGCAGATCGCCCCATGCGCAGCGGATGGGCTCGCCGTGGCCCGACCAGGGCACGTAGTCCGTCCCGCCGACCGTCCGCGCGGAGGCCTCGTACACCGCCTCGCGCTCCGGCGTCACCGGCAGCGCCACGCGGCCCAGCTCGGCGCCGGTGGCGCCGTCCACCTCCACAATGGTGAGGGTCGCCTCCTTCGTCACCGCCGAGGAGGTGTAGCGGGCCGTCAGCGTGCGCTTGCCCTGGGCATCTGTGCCGAAGGCGTCGGCAGGCACGGTGCCGTCGAACAGGAGGGGATTGCCCCACCGGTGGCCCGAGCGCGCCTTCCCGTCGGCGTCGGGCGCCACCTCATCGAGGGTGTAGTAGTTCACGCCGTCGGTGCCGCGCATGGAAAAGGCCTGGGGCAGCGTGTACTGGTAGCCGGCGCCCTTCACATCCAGGCTGTCGCTCCAGAGAAGCGCACCGTCCTGATCGGTGTAGCGCACCGTCACCTCGTAGGCGTTGGCGGTCAGGCCGTCCACCTTCATCACGCGCACCGTGCGCGTGGCCTGAAGCGGGGTGAGCAGCACCTCGTCGCCCGTCCACTGCCCGATGACGCGATAGTAGTCGCCGTCCACGAAAAAGGACTTCTCGATGGGAACGCGCTTGCCCTCGCCCGCAATGCCCGGCACCGCGTCGGTGCGCACCACCGAACCCTCGCCGTCCACGTAGACGACGGAGCCAGAAATGCTGTCGGATTCCACCGGGCGGTAGTCCACGAGGAAGCAGGCGCGATCGGCGTCGAAGCGGTTGTCCGCCCCGTCGGTGCGCACGAGCTCGTAGGCCATGCGGTCGGCTGCATCCCCCGTGCCTTCGGCCAGGGCGTAGTAGGTCTCGCCGACCCCCAGGTTCTTCGGCACCGCGGGCGCATCGGTGGTGCGCAGGCCCATGAGCTCGTGCCGGACGGAGCCGTCGTCGGCCGCCAGGGCCGCGTACACCGGGTACACCGTGCCGCGGAACAGCTCGGCGCCTGCCCGGGCGGCGTCGTACACCGCCACGGTATAGACCGGGTGATCCTCAAGGGAGGCCATGGCATCGAGCGGCGTAGCCGCAGAACCGTCCGGATTCTGCGGCCCCAGCCCGATGATCTGGGCGATTTCCGGAGATGGTTCGCCCTCGCCCAAAGCGCCCCCGTAGCGCTGGCGCTTCAGCAGCGGCGTGGCCTTCCCGCCTTCCACCCGGTCCACATCCAGGTACACGGCGCCCGAGCCCAAACCGTCGGCCCGCAGCACCTCCCAGCGCTCGGCCGTGGGCTCCAAAAAGTCGACGCCCGCCACCGTCGGCGCGGGCGTCGCGCCTTCCTCGGCGCCGAAGGCCGTACGGGGCGCCATCGAGCCGGCGCCCACGGCCATCAACACCGCCAAGGCCGCCGACATCAGCCGACGGCCGCAGGGCCGGCAGCGCCGGACCCCATCCCGCTTCTCTCTCACCGCTCATCGCTCCTTTCCCCTGCCCGACCCTGCGTGCGGCCAAAGGCATTTCGTTCTGGGCGGTTCTCTTTGGGGCGCGATGATGGCGACGTTTTGCCAGATAGTCAATGGATTTCGGGGATTCCCCATTCCCTAAAAAGTAATATACGGAAAGACACGTTGCCAACCTAAATATAGGCTGGCAACGTGTCTTCAGAACTTATTCCCGTATAGGACGATTCCTAGGGGCGCGGCGTCCGGCGGCGGCTCACGACGGCCAGAACGACGCCGCTGACGATAACGACGAGGAAAACAATCAACATTGGAAGGCCGAGGTCGTCGCCGGTTTGAGCGAAGGCGCCGGGGGCCTTGGCATCGGACTTGTCGCCCTTCCCGCCCGCATCGGCAGTCCCATCGTGGGGCTTGGCGGCGGCCTGCGAGCCGTCCCCGTCGGTGCCCTCGTGCGTTCCCTCGGGCTTGGTCACCGCGCCGTCGTGGCCGCCGTCGGCATCGGGCTTGGCGCCGGCGGAGCCGTCGGCATCGGGCTTGTCGCCGGCGGAACCGTCGGGCTTGGCGGCGCCATCGCCCGACCCGGCATTATCGCCGGCATCGTCCGCGCCACCGGGCACCGTGCCCGTCGCGCCGCCCGACCCCGCACCGCCATCGGCATCGCCGGCACCCGATCCCGGGCCCTCATCGGGCGTGGTCGCGCCGGGCGCATCGGGTGCGCTCGGCTTGTCGGGGTCGGTCGGTGTATCGGGCGTCGTCGGCTGGTCGGGCTCGTCGGCCTTCACGCGGTTCTCCCACACCACCGGCGTGGGCTGGGCGTCCACATTCACATCGACCCACTGGTCGCTGTTCGGCGCCTTCTTGCGCACGTAAGTGATGGCGGCCTGCAAATCGTCGTCCTGGTTGGCCGTCACCTCCACGGTAATAATGTAGGAGGTCTCGTCGAGCACCACGTCGGACGGGGCCGACTTCTCGGGCGCCATCTGGTTGACGGCGTAGAAGAACCGGCCCGCGTTGTCGTACACATGGTCGCGGATGACCGGCACCTCGGCTCCCACGGTGCCGCCTTCGGTGCCGTCGCAGGCCACGGATTGCTCGTCGAGCACCGAGCCGTCCTCGGCCACCTTGCGCACATCGAAGCGGAACTCGCCGGCGGCAATGGGCTGGCCCTCCAGGTACACCGCGCCGTCGTAGGCGTCCAGGCGCGTGCCGCGGTAGAGGTTCAAAAAGCCCACGCCGGCTCCCGAGGCGCTGCGCCCGGGCATGGCGTCGAAGGTGGCATCGCCGAGCGGCACTAGAACCAGCACCGGCTTGCCGTCGCCGTCGACATCCTGGTAAACATACAGGTAAACTCGCTTCGTGGAGTCGTCATAGGTGACGCCCTGGTACACATAGCGGCCGAGCGGATCGCGGGTCACCCCGTCCAGCAGCTCGCCGTTGCTGTTGCGCGGCGGCTGCTCGGCAATGGTGTAGCAAAACACCGTGCCTCCGTGACGCCGCGTGGCCGTCTCCCCCACTGCCGTGCCATCGAAGGTGAGGGTCGGGAACGTCACATCGCCGTCGGCGGTGTTGGCAACCACGGAAGAAGACGGAACCGGCTGGGTAGCCGAGGGATAGTAGGTCAGACCGCCATGGGCCACCAGTTCGTACTTCGCGGCATCGGACAGCCCGCTGCCCTGCTGGAGCTGCTTCGCCAGGTCGCTGCCGTCGGTCACCTTCGCTGCCCCAGCCGCGGCCATGTGGAAGGAGAACTCCCCCGTGCGCAGCGAGCGCCCTTCCAGGTATTTCTTGCCGGAAACGGTGAAAGACACCGGCGCGGGCATGGTGGCCTTGGGCGCCTTGCGCACCAGGGGCAGCTGGTAGGCCCCGGGAAGATCCTCGGGCTGCGCGGCCGCCTTGGCGTCCTTCGCATCCTTGGGGACCGCGTCATCGGAGGCACGTGCAGCCTGCTCGGTCGGTGCCGATGCCGCAGAGGTTGGGTCGGAGGCAGGCTGATCGGCCGCCTTGGCATCGTCGGCCCAGGCGGCAGGCACCGCCAGCACCAAGGCCGCCATGGCCGCAGCCACCGCCAGAACCACGCGCCCCCGAAGGGCTGTCGCCGGCACGCCCGTTGTTCGCCGCGTCTTCGCCATAGGATGCACCCGCCTTCCCGATTCCAGATGG
Organism: uncultured Enterorhabdus sp.; assembly: GCA_947573925.1. Taxonomy (GTDB): domain Bacteria; phylum Actinomycetota; class Coriobacteriia; order Coriobacteriales; family Eggerthellaceae; genus Adlercreutzia. The sequence goes on from CANPHS010000021.1 coordinate 21,614, forward strand.
CGCCCGCATCCGAAGGCCGAGCGCCACCCTCAGCATAGGGGGGAAAGCGTGAGTATTTTAGTCCACGAAGGCTTTGTTCGCGGGCCGTTGCGGCCCCGTAGCGAACCGTTTCCTTTGGCGGCCCTAGCCGACGAACTCCATGAGGTCGCTGCGCAGCAGCCAGTCGCGCTCGGCGGCCCCGGCCTCGTCGGCGCCGGTTTCCAGGAACAAAAAGCCGTAGAAGCCCACAGTCTCGGGATCGAACCGGTGGTAGGACAGCACGTGGGAGCACCGGGCCAGCAGCGCGTCGTGGTCGAAGGGGGCCGCCAGGTCGGCCTCGGGCGCCGGGTTCAGAAGCGACATGGAGAACACCTGGCCCGGGTGCGCCCCGTAGAGCGCCGCCAAATCGGCCGGCTCGTCTTCCAGAAACGCCTCGTAGGTGCGCAGGCCCACGCCGAAGAAGGCCACGTCGGTGCCGCCGAGCCCCGCGAAGCGCAGCGGGTTGAACTCGATGGGGGCGATGACGTCGCCGTCCACCCGCACCTCCACGTGCACGGGGATGGACCGGGCGCCCACCACCTCGTTCACGGCGGCGAGCCAGTCCATGAAGCGCGGCCCCATCTCGTTCACGATGGCCTCGTCGGTGAGGTACATGCGATCCGAGGTGTCCTCGGGGCCGGCGAAGTCGTGACGCAGGATGTTCAGGATGTGCGGGTCGCCCGCCTCGTCGAAGTAGCAGTCCAGGGCGTATTCCACGCCCCCGATGAAGCCCTCGATGATGTACACATCGCCGCCCACCACACTCTCAGGGTAGCGCTCGTGCCAGCCGGCCTCGCGCCGGGCGATGTCGGCCACGGCATCGGCCCAATCGTCGGGCTCCTCGATGACGTAGACGCCCATGGAGCAGAAGCCCACGGCCGGCTTCAGCACCACGGGCAGGGGCAGGTCGTCCACGTTCATGGCATCCAGCTCCGCGCGGGTGACCGTGGTGTAGAACAGGCCGGGGTTCAGCGGGGCCAACTTCTCGCGCATGGCCGCCTTGTCCTTGAACAGCGTGATGGCGTCGGTGAGCGTCGGGTTGTCCACGTGGTCCAAAATCCAGGCCAGGGCGTTCTCGGAATTGGTGTACACGCGCTCCCCCGCCTCCAGGCGGCGCGTGGCCTCGGCGTCGTCCACGAGGTTGATGGCCCTCTCGGCCGCCAGGCCGCGGGCGAAGTCGTTGGCGAGCACCGGATGCTGCGACTCCTCGATGTAGTCGAGCAGCGGCGCGGAGGCGTAGGGGGCGTCGATGATGATCATGGGGAAACTCCTTCGATGGAACCGGTTGCATCCCATTATAGCCCTCGCGTTGCGCCGCGCCACCGGTCGCCCTCCGCCGACCCGAGACGGTTACCCCGGCGCCAGCCTTTTCCCTTTCCCCAACAAGGAACGCGTCCCCCTGGGAAGATGGGGGACGCGTTCTATCGAAGGGAGGGTATGGCGTTGCGAAGGCCCCGGCCGACCCGCAGTGACCGGCCGGGGCGGAGGCGCCTACAGGCTGGCGACGTACTTGCCGGTGACGTAACCCTGGGTGTGGGCGCGGCCGAGGGACAGGCCCGGCATGTACATGGAGTAGTCCACGCCGCCGTAGAAGTTGCCGGCGGTGTTGCCGATGGCGAACAGGCCCGGGATGGGCTCGCCGGTCTCGGCGGCCAGCACCTCCATGTTCGGGCCCACGTTCACGCCGGACACGACGGCGGACACGCGCACGTGACGGTGGATGCCGTAGTAGGGCGGGGTGTCGATGGCCGTGAGCCACTTGGCTTCCTTGCCGAAGTCGAGATCCTTGCCGGCGGCCACGGACTCGTTGTAGCGCTTCACGGTCTCCACGAAGGCAGCGGTGTCGGTGATGCCGAGCTTCTCGGCGAGCTCCTCCAGGGTGTCGGCCTTATAGGTGCCGATCTGGTCCTCGAAGACGCCGACCTTCTCCACGTCCTCCTCGGGCATGTACACCTTGATGGCCTCGGGGTCGAAGAGCTTGCCCGGCCACTCGGCGGCAGCGGTCATGTAGTTGCTGTCGAAGATCTGGTTGTAGTCGCCCTGATCGGCCTCGCTGCGCAAGAAGTTGTTCATGAGGGACATGCCCAACGTCTCGTCGCAGAAGCGGGTGCCGTCCTGCTTCACGGCCAGGAAGGGCATGTCGGCCATGGAGCCCGGGCCGCCGTCGAAGTCGTGGAGCATCTTGGTGTGGGTGATGTCCTCGATGGCGCCGCCGGCCCACACGGCCATCTTGTGGCCGTCGCCGGTCTTGTTCATCTGCTTGCGGCCGAGGTTGGCCAGGTCGGGCAGGTAGTAGGCCATCATGTCGTCGTCGTTCTGGTAGTCGCCGGTGGCCAGGATGACGCCCTTGGCGGCGTTGAACTGCACGGTGCCGTCGGGGCCCTCGGCGATGACGCCGGTCACGCCGGCCGCGTCGCCCACGAGCTGCTTGGCCTCGGTGTTGTAGAAGATCTCGACACCCTGGGCGGCGGCGTAGTCGGCCAGCACCTGCATGCCGTTGCCGGTGTTGTAGGGCTTCGGGCCGAAGTCGATGGACAGGTAGTCCATGGGGTAGCCGTTCACTTCCTTGATGGCGGCGGTCCACTTCATGGTGGTGTCGGACACCTGGGCGCCCTCGGCGGTGGCCAGGTCGAGCATCCACCGAATGGCCTCGCCGGAGTTCTTCGCCCACAGCTCCACCTGCTCGCGCTTGCCGCGGTACTGGTGGTCCTTCAGCAGGCGGGACACGACGGCCTCAACGCCGGCCGGATCGGAGGTGTCCAGCAGAATGCCCGTGGCGGTGTTGCCCTGGGAGATGGCCGTGGCCTCCTTCTGGATGAGGGCCACGGTGGCGCCGGCCTCGCGGGCCGTGATGGCCGCGGGCACGCCGGCGGCGCCGGCGCCGACGATCACCACGTCGAAGTCCTTGGTCTCGGCCACGTCGGTGATGGGCTCGGGGGCGGCCAGGAAGCTCGGCAGGCCCTCGCGGGTGTGGCCGGCCACCGTGGTGGTGCCGGTGGACGCGGCGGCGGTGTCGCCGGCCGGGGCGGCACCCTCGCCGGCGGCGGGGGAGCAGGCGCCCAGGAAGGCGGCGCTGCCGATGCCGGCGGCGGCCCGGCCGCCGTTCTTGAACAAGTCGCGACGGGTGAACTGTGCAGTCATGGGTGGTGCTTTCTCTAGACCCGGGTTTCAAAACGCCACGCGGCGA
>CANPHS010000022.1 GCA_947573925.1 uncultured Enterorhabdus sp.
AGAAAGGAACCTCCCCATGGCCATCTTCTACACCGACGAGCAGAAGGAGCTCATCGCCCTCGTGCGCGATGTGGCCCAAAACGAGATCCTGCCCCATGTGGCCGCCGCCGACGAGGCGGGGCAGTGTCCGCCGGAGCTGTTCCGGTGGGGCTTCGATTTGGGCCTGCACATGGTGGAGATTCCCGAGGAATACGGCGGCATGGGACTCAGCTACGAGACGTGCGCCATGATGTTCGAGGAGCTCGCGAAGGTGGACGCCGCCTACGCCGACACCTTCGTCACCAACTTCGTGGCCTTCCGCAACATCATGCTGAACGGCACCCCCGAGCAGGCGCGCCACTTCGTGGAGAAGACCGAGCCCGGCGGGTTCGCCGCCTTCTGCCTGTCGGAGGCCTGCGCCGGATCCGATGTGGCCGCCATGCGCACCACGGCGGTGCGCGACGGCGACGACTACGTGCTCAACGGCACGAAGACCTTCATCACCAACGGCTCCATCTCCGACATCTACGTGGTGTTTGCGAAGACCGACCCTGCGGCCGGGGCGAAGGGCATCACGGGTTTTCTCATCGACGGCGACACGCCGGGCCTTGCCCCCGGGGCCAAGGAGCACAAGATGGGCTTCCGCCTGTCGGACACGAGCGAGGTGGTGCTCGAGAACGTGCGCGTGCCGGCCAGCGCCGTCATCGGGGAGGAGGGCCGGGGCATGACCATCGCCCTGAACGCCCTGAACCTGTCTCGCGCATTCATCTCCACCCTGGCCGTGGGCATTATGCAGCGGGCCCTGGACGAGGCCGTGGCCTACGCCAAGCAACGCAAGCAGTTCGGCACCCGGCTCATCGATATGCCCATGGTGCAGACCATGCTGGCCGACATGGCCATCAAGACCGACGTGGCCCGCACCGCGGTGAACGGCTGCATGAAGCAGATGGACGCGGGGCATATGGTGCGCAAAGACGGCGCCATTGTGAAGACCTTCGTCACCGATGCCCTGCAGGAGGTGGTCTCCAACGCCGTGCAGGTGTTCGGCGGCTACGGCTACTCCAAGGAGTACCCGGTGGAGAAGCTCATGCGCGACGCCAAGATCTTCCAGATCTTCGAGGGCTCCAACCAAATCCAGCGCATGACCATCGCCCGCGAACTGGACCGGGAATACTAGGGGGAAGAAGACGCGCGAAGGGCCCTGGTCGTCGGGGCCCTTCTTCTTGTCCGGCTGCGGCTAGGGGGTATACCTCCGTGCTCAGACAGTCCTCGCTCGGCGAAACAGTCCACCGGACTGTTTCGTTCGCTGCGGAACTCCGCGCGGAGGCACACCCCCTATCCGCGGCCTGCGTTATCGAAGCTGCGGCCGGACAGGCGGTCTATTCTGCGGCCATGCGCTCTTTCAGCACCTGGGCCAGCACGAAGCGCTTCACCTTGCCCGTGGCGGTGACGGGAATCTCGTCGATCACTTCCACGCGCTCGGGCCACAGGCGCTTGGCGATGTGGCGGCTTTGCAGGTACGCGATGAGGTCGGCCTGGGTGGGCGGCGAGAGCGGGTCGCTCGGCACGACGAAGGTGCAGATGCGCTCGCCCAGGCGCTCGTCGGGCATGCCGATGGTGGCCGAGTTCGCCAGGCCCGGGGCTCCGATGAGGTCGTCGTCGATCTCGCGGGCCGAGATGTTCTCGCCGCCGCGGATGATGACCTCCTTCTTGCGCCCGTTGATACGGATGCGGCCCTCCTCGTCGCGGTAGCACAGATCCCCGCTGTAGAACCAGCCCTCGTCGTCCAGGGCCCGGTCGGTGCGGTCGCGCTCGTTCAGGTAGCCCACGAACATGTGGGGCCCGCGGGAGATTTCCTCGCCCTGCTCGCCGGCGGGAAGCTCGCGGCCCGCGCCGTCGATGACGCGCACCTCGATGCCCTGGAAGGGAATGCCCGACCAGGCGCCGTCCCATTCCAGGCACCGCTCTGGCGGCACGTACGCGTGGGGGCAGCTTTCCGTGGAGCCGTAGATCTCGCAGAGCAGGATGCCGTGGTGGTGCGCCCGCTCGATGAGCGACGGCGGCAAGGGGGCGCCGCCGCAGCAGAACAGGTTCAGCGTCTCGAAGCGCAGGCCCTCCTCGGCTTCCAGCACGTTCAGCATATCGAAGATGAAGGGGGTTGCCGACATAGACCAGGTGACCCCTTCCGCATTCATGAGCTCGATGGCCTCGCGGGGATGGAAATCCTGCTGCAGCACGGCGCGGCCGCCGAGCAGCAGGGGGGAGATGAGGCCGTGGAAGAAGCCCGTGGCGTGGTTCAGCGGCGACGGCATGAACATGACGTCGGCCTCGGTGCGGCCGAGCTCGCCGGTGAACACCCGCTCGGAGAACAGGATGTTGTTGTGGGTGAGCATGGCCTGCTTGGGCTTGCCCGTGGTGCCCGAGGTGGGCAGGATGCAGGCCACGGAATCGGCCGACACCGGGGCGAAGTCGCGCAACGGCTCGAAGCGCTCGAAGATGTCGGCGAAGGTGGGGAAGGCGGTGTGGCTCGGCGCCTGCTTGTCCAGCACGGCAATGGGCCCCAGACTGGGAACGGCGCCGCGCACGGCGTCTATCTGGGCCTCGTAGTCGGTGTTGTGGGAGAACGTGGGGGCCAGAAACGCCCGGCTTTCCACCAGGTTCATGGCGTATTCCAGGTCCACGTCGTTGTAGTTGCGCGGCACCGGGTGCATCACGGCTCCCAGCTTCATGACGGCCACGTACACGATGGCGAACTCGGCCCAGGTGGGGAACTGCACGGTGACCACGTCGCCGACTTTCACCCCCTCGGCGGCAAGCCACGCGGCCAGGCGGCCGGCCGCGTCGTCCACCTCGCCGTAGGTGTAGCGGCTGCCCGTGTCGTCGCACACGTACTCCCGTTGGGGGAAGCGGGCCGCGCGGTCGTGCCACACCTCGCGAATGGAATCGGTCGTCCACCACCCCTCGGCATACCAGCGCTCCTTCAGTTCCGCGTTGATCTTCAGGTCGGTGATCATGCAAACCCCTTTGCCGATAGGCGCCGCCCCTCCCCGAACGGTGCCCCTTCTCTCGTTGAAACCATCATACCGCCGAAAGTTGACGATGCGTCATAGCAAGAACCTCCCTTGCATCGGAAAGCCCTATCGAAGAAATGGGACGCCGTGCCCGGCAGGCTGTCCCACCTTGCGCGGCAAAAGCGGGACAGCATGCCCGGCACGGCGTCCCGCTTTTGCGCGGCCCTTAGGCCATGCGGGCCGCCAGCTCGTCCACGAGCACGTTGCGGCGTACCTTGCCCATGAGGGTCTTCGGAATCTCGTCGATGATCTCGATGCGCTCGGGCCACAGGCGCTTGGCCACGCCGGCGCCTTCCAGGTAGGCCGTCACGCTCTCCAGCGTGGGTTCCGCATTCCCCAGGGGCGCCACAAAGGTGCAGATGCGCTCGCCCAGCCGGTCGTCGGGCATGCCGATGGTGGCCGACTCGCCCACGCCGGGGCAGCCCACCAGGTTGTCGTCTATCTCGCGGGCCGACAGGTTCTCGCCCCCGCGGATGATGATCTCCTTGCGCCGCCCGTTGATGCGGCAGCGCCCCTGCTCGTCCTGGTAGCCCAAGTCGCCGGAGAACCACCAGCCGTCGTCGCTCAGGGCCTTGTCCGTGCGCTCCGGCTCGTTCAGGTAGCCCACGAACTGGTGCGGCCCGCGGGAGATGTGCTCGCCCTGCACGCCCGGGGGCACGTCGCGGCCCGCCTCGTCGATGTAGCGCACCTCGATGCCCTCGAAGGGCACGCCGGACCAAGCGCCGTTCCAGGCCACGCACTGGCTCGGCGGCACGAAGATGTGAGGGCAGCTTTCCGTGGACCCGAAGATCTCGCAGAGCAGGATGCCGTGGTTGTGCGCCCGCTCGATGAGGGCCCCGGGCACCGGCGCCCCGCCGCAGGAATGCAGCCCGTAGGTGGGGATGGCCACGTCGGGATGGGCGTCCAGGTACTTCACGATGTCGTAAATGAACGGCGTGGAGCACATGGACCACGTGGCTCCCTCGGCGTTGATGAGGTCGATGGCGTCCTTCACGGCGAAATCCTGCATGAGCACGGCGCGGCCGCCCAGAAGCATGGGGGACAGCAGCCCGTGGAAGAAGCCCACGGCGTGGTTCAGGGGCGCGGGCATCCACATGACGTCGTCGCCGGTGCGCTCGAGCCCTTCCACGAACACGCGCTCCGAGAACAAGATGTTGTTGTGGGTGAGCATGACCTCCTTCGGCTTGCCCGTGGTGCCCGAGGTGGAAAGCAGGCAGGCCACGTCGTCGGAGGCCACGGGCACGGTGACGGCCAAAGGCTCCGTGGCGGCCACGATCTCCGCCACCGTGGGCAGGTCGGTTTTCTTCGGAGCCTTCTTGTCCACCAGGGCGATGGCCCGCAGGGTGGGAATGTCCTCGGCGATGGCGAGGATCTGGGCCTCGTAGTCGGTGCCGTGGAAGGCGGTGGGGCCGATGTAGGCCACCGAGCCCACCAGGTTCATGGCGTAGGTGAGGTCCACGCCGTTGAAGTTGCGGGCCAGCGACTGGATGACGGCCCCGGCCTTGAAGCAGGCCACGTAGGCGATGCAGAACTCGGCCCAGTTGGGGAACTGCAGCGTCACCACGTCCCCGGGCTGCACGCCCTCGGCCACGAGCCACGCGGCCAGGCGGCCGGCGGCGTCGTCCACCTCGCCGTAGGTGAAGCGGGCGCCCTGGTCGTCGGCCACGTACTCCTCGTCGCGGTGGGCCGCCGCCTGGCGCTCCCACACGTCGCGAATGGTGTCGTGCGTCCAATAGCCGCGCTCGTAGTACTTCTTTTTCTGCTCTTCGTTGATCTTCAGGTCGGTGATCATCGGCTTTCCTTTCCCCTGGCTTCAAAGCCATCCGTCGATACATGGCAGAAAATCTCTTGCTGTAAGCATACAAAGATGTATATCGGACAAGAAGCCGGAATTGAGAAAAGATAATTGGAATATCCGATGCAGTTATAGGCCACGAAAATGCGAGAGAAAATAATGCCCAACAAATATTACTATTTGGGTAATAAAAGAAACAGAAGTTGAAATTTGTCCGTAGATATTTCGATATTCATGACGCACCATGGGGACAAAGCCAAGCGGATTGTATGTCCGATGGGCTAAAAGTCAAAACTTGAGTACTTTGTACGAAAGGGGTTCACACCATGAGCGTCTACCAGGAGGCTTACCATCTGCCCGAGTTCACCTACGACTACGAGAAGCTGAAGATCGAGCAGCGCGGTCCGGTCTACATCTGCTCCTTCGACGATGCGGACAACCTGAACGCCATGTCCTACGCCCAGATGGCCGAGTTCAACGACTTCCTCATTAAGGTGCGCATGGACAAGGACTGCCGCGTCATCGTGCTGACCGGCGAGGGCCGTTCCTTCTGCGCCGGCTTCAACCTGAACGATTTGGCCCTCGATCCGCCGGAGGACATGGGGCGCATCCAGCGCGACTTCTACATCATGCAGCGCATGTGCTCCGACCAGATCGTGAACATGCGCCGCTGCGAGCAGCCCATCATCGGCGCGCTGAAGGGCTTCGCTGTGGGCGGCGGCCTGTCCATCTCCTGCGCCTGCGACATGCGCGTGCTGGGCGAATCCTACAAGATGAACGCCGGCTACCTGTCCATCGGCTACACCGGCACCGACATGGGCGGCTCCTTCTTCCTACCCAAGATCGTCGGCTACGCCCGCGCCTGCGAGATCCTCATGAACCCGGCCCGCTTCGACGCCGCCAAGCTGTACGAGTGGGGCTTCGCCAACCGCGTGGTGGCCGACGAGGACGTGCTGGAGACCGCCGTGGCCATGGCCGAGGAGATGTGCCGTGAGGCCGCGCCCTTCGGCCTGCGCCTCACCAAGGAGGCCCTGCAGTGCTCGCTGGACGGCACCTCCTTCGAGAACTGCATCAAGATGGAGAACCGCAACCAGGTGCTGGCCTCCAACACCAACGACGGCATCATGGGCACCTTGAAGATGAACCCCAAGAACCGTGCTGACGTGAAGGAGAACCCGGAGAAGTACGCCTTCCACAACATGTAGGCCTTTCGTTTCGGCGCCATTGACGCGCCAACGGGAACGTAAAAAGTGGGACACCCTACCCGGTAGGGTGTCCCACTTTGGTGTCGCGGGGTGTGCGTTGGGCGCTGGGCCGTTAGGCGAGCGCGTACTTCGCGGCGTTGGTGCCGGCGTTGCGGCCGAAGGTCATGCAGTCGGCGATGGCGTTGCCGCCCAGGCGGTTCGAGCCGTGGATGCCGCCCGTGACCTCGCCGGCGGCGTACAGGCCCGGAATGACCTTGCCATCGGCGCTCACGGCCTCGGATTCCACGTTCACATGGATGCCGCCCATGGTGTGGTGCACGGTGGGCACCTTGCGGCAGGCGTACCAGGGGCCGTCCACCATGGCGGCGTCGGCGGTGTTGTCGCACACGAAGCCGAACTCGTCGGTGGCGCCGTCCACCACGGCGTTGTAGGCGTCGATGGAGGCCTGCAGGTTCGCGGCGTCCACGTCCATGGCGGCGGCCAGCTCGTCCACGGTCTCTCCGGTCACGATGTGCTGCAGGGCCAGCATGTTGTTGATGGTGGCGCCGTTGGCATCGGGCTCGTCGGGGTCGGGGTAGCGCAGGGTGTTCACCACGACCCAGTAGGTGCCGTCGGGCTGGGCGAAGATGGCCTTGCACAGCTTGTCGCGCTCGGCGCCCTCGTTTACGAACCGCTTGCCCTCGGTGTTCACGAAGATGCGGTTACGGCCGGAGGTGCGGATGTCCTCCATGAGGCCCGTGCCCGGGGTGCCGCAGGGGTGCAGCTGGATGTCGGAGAGCCCGATGAGCTCGGCGCCGGCCCCTTCGGCGAGCGCCAGGCCCTCGCCCTGGGCGCAGGGCTTGATGTTGGTGCAGCCGATGGAATCGTCCAGCACGACTTCCTTCCACACGCCGTCGTTCACCTTCTGGCGGTACTCCACGTTGGCGCCGAAGCCGCCGGTGGCGATGATGACGGCCTTGGCGTTCACGGTCACGTCCTCGGAGCCGTCGTAGATCGCCTTCACGCCCACCACGTCGCCGGCGTCGTTGGTGATGAGCTCCTTGGCCTGCATGTCGTTGAGCAGGGTGATCTTGTCGGCGTTGTCCTCGATGAACTTCTGGAAGGAGCGGATGTAGGTGTTGCCGGAGGGCGTGGCCGGGTAGTGGCTGCGCTCGCCGAGGGAGCCGGTGGCGCTGCCGCACTCGTCCTTGAACTCGACGCCGAGGCTCTCGAGCCAGTGGACGGAGTCCAGCGCGTTGTCGGTCAGGTAGTGCACCAGCTCCGGGGTGCCCTGGTTGTGGCCGCCCTCGATGGTGGTGGTGTAGAAGGTTTCGATGGAGTCCTCGATGCCCTGCTTCTCCTGGCGCTCCGGGTCCACGGCGTTCAGGGCGCCTTCGGACACGTTGGTGGAACCGCCGGTGATGCCGCACTTCTCCAGCACGATGACGTTCGCGCCGGCCTGCACGGCGGCAATGGCGGAAGCCAGGCCGGAACCGCCGCCGCCCACCACGCACACGTCGGTGTCGTAGGTGGCCTTCACTTCGGGCTTCGCCGGGGCCTCGGCCTCTTCCAAAGCCTCCAGCGCACCGGCCTGTTCGGCGCATTCCTTCAGGCCCTCCTGCAGGGACATAGAGGAGAGCGTGGCGCCGGTGACCGCGTCGATGTTGATGGTCTGGTTGTCGAGCACCTGCTGCTGCAGCGCCTTCAGGGCGTCGGCGCCCACGCCGAGGGATTCCTGGTTGGCGGCCGTGTCGATGCCGGTGATGGCGTTGTCGGAGAAGGTGACGCTGACGGTGTAGGGGGCGTTGTGGCCCGTTACCTCGGCCGTGTAGGTGCCGGCCTTCCATCCGCCTGCCGCCGCCGACTCCGCTGCCTCGTGGGGCGCGCAGCTGGTCAGGCCGAAGCTGGCCAAGCCGCCCCAGATGCCGAGAACGGCGGCACCTTTGCAGAACGTGCGGCGGGATATGCCACTGGTCGGGACGTGTTCGGATGTGCGGGTCATGATTTGCCTCCTTTGCTGGCACTGCGGATTCGGCAGGGGGAAGTCGCTCGGGTCAGCCTGAATGCGCCTCTGCATTCACCGATGGGCTCGGACCTTTGCCTTGCGTAGACTTTAGTACGCTGGAGAGAGGTAACCCTGCGTCAACAAGTCATTGTTGTGCATGTGCATATTGTGTGTTTCAAAAATGCAACTTGTGTTATTGAATTGTGTATGTGCACGCAAGAAAACATGCTACAGCCGGCGGTTCCTTCGGGGAGGGAGGGCAGCGGTGCTGAAATCAGTGCAAATGTACGGATTTCCGCAAGCGAAACGTACAAACCACCCCGTTTCATGCGGAATTTCGTGCATGGAGCGTGCAAAGTGACGGATTCCGTGCGACAGCTCGGCGCGAGATGGATCCGCAAAGAGAGAAGCCGCCAGGAAGGGCGGCTTCTCGGGGGGCACGTTGGAAGGAGGGGTCTCTAGGCGCGGCGGCGCAGGCGGCGTCGGGCCAAAAGCAGGGCCGCGGCGGCCAGCAGGGCGGCGGCCAGGGGAAGGGCGGCTGTGACCAGCAGTGTGTCGCCGGTTTGGGCGAGCTTCGTGCCGGCGATGGGCCGGGCCTTGGACTTGCCACCGTCCTTGTCGTCCTTCTTGTCGCCCTTGGTGTGGGCCAGCTTCTCGGCGGTCACCTTCTCGCCGCCGGGCGGGTACACCTTCTCGCTTTCCACCTTCGGGCGATCCTGCTCATAGGGAGGCCAGCCGTCGGGCGGGGTGAAGGGCTTGCCGGGTTCGGGGTGGTCGCCCTCGGGATCCCACTTCGACGGCAGGTCGCCCACGGCTGCGGCCACATTGCCGATATCGGCCCCCACGGCCCCCTCGGTCACGATGGCGGTGAACACGAGCTTCGCCTCCTGGCTGCCGTAGAGGTGCCCTACGGCCACGGCCACCGTGCGGCTGCCCACATCGTAGGCCGTATCGGCCACATCGGCCTCGGTGCCGTTGGGCAGCACCACCTTGATGGTACCGGCGGCCACTTCCAGGCCCCGGGGCACCACGTCTTTGATGACGGCGTCCATCCAGGCCGTGCCGGCTCCGTCGTTTCTCAGGGTCACCGTGTAGCGCACCTCGTCGCCCACGCGGGTCTTGCCGTCGTCGCTCGTCAGGTTCTCGGCCGTCTTGGCCAGCTTTACGTCGTTGTCGGCCGGGTCGTCGCCCACCAGGGTCGGCGGCGACACCGGGGGAGTGAAGGCCTTCGGATCGCCGGTGGGCGGCGGGGTGGGCTCGCCCGGGTCGGGGTCGGCGGGTGCGCCGCCCGGCCCCTCGGAGGGCGCGGTGCCGTGGACCAGGGCGATATTCGTGTTGCTGGCCCCCAGGGCCTCCTTGCCCACGGTCACGTCGAAGGTGAGCTGCACCTTCTGGCCGCCCCACACATCGCCTGCGGTTACGGCGATGGTGCGCGAGGCGGCATCGTAGGCCGCCGCGGCCACGGGCGTCTCGGTACCGTCTGCGAGCGTCAGTTTGAAGGAGTCGGGCACCGGCTCCATGCCCGCAGGCAGCGGGTCGGAGATGACGGCGTTCTGCAGGCAGCTGTTGGCCGGCCCCTCGTTGGCCAGGGTCACGGTGTAGCGCAGCACGTCGCCGGCCCGGGTCACCTTGGCCCCCGGCGTCGTCACGTTCTCCACGGCCTTGGAGGCCCGCGCCTTCGGGTCGACCGGGGCCACCGTGGGCGATTTCGGCGGCGTGGCCGGGTCCGACGGCTTCGGGTTCTCCGGCAATTCCTTGCCCGGGTTGTCCGGGTCGGGGTGCGTGCCCGCGGCCTCGGCGATGTTCGCCAGGTCGGCGCTTACGCCGGGGGCGGCGGCATCGGTGCGCACGGTGCACTCGAACGTGAGCGTGGCCCTGTCGGTGCCGTACACGCGCCCGGCCGGGGCCGTCAGCGTCCGGCGTCCCTCGCCGTCCGGCGCGGAAAGCCCGTACTCGCCGAGGGCCGGCGCCTTCCCCGACGCCGCAGCCTTCAGGGCACCCTTCAAGGGCTCGGAGGGGTTGTCCAGGCGCAGGGTGGCCTCGTCCACGTCCAGGCAGGCGGGCAGCCTGTCGGTCAGCACCACGTTGTTCCACACCGAGCCCGCGGCGTCGTTCGCGGCGGTCAGCGTGTAGCGGATGCGCTGGCCCGGCTGCACCGGAGCGCCCGGGTTCGACAGGTTCTCGGCCTTCTTCGTCACCGACGTCTTCGGCGGAATCTTCGGGTTCGGGCTCACATTCACCTTGTAGGACCAGGTGGAGCCGGTGTAGGCGCCGTTGGGGGCCTGCTTGAACACCAGAATGCCGCTGCCGAGCTTCTTCGGGTCCAGCCGCAGGGAATAGGTGCCGTCGGCGTTGCGGATGGGGTTGCCGTTCTCGTCGCTCACGAATTCGGCCTCGTACAAGGTGCCGTCTTCGGTGGTGATGGTCACCTTGCCGGTGGAGGGGGTCTTCACCTTCACGATGACGCGGCCCGGGTGCGGGTTGTCGTCGGAGGGCACGTCCCAGGTGGTGTTGATCTCTCCCACGTAGCCGTTCTCCGTGGGGCCCAAGTCGCCGAGGTGCTTGCCCGGGTCGTTGGGATCGCCGGGATCGGCCACCGGGTCATCGGGGTCGTAGGGATCGGTGTCGATGCTCGGCTTGGGGCTGTCGGGGAAGGCCGGGTCGGGCTCGGCCGTCACATCGGTGGGCGGGTCGATGGGGTCGATGGCCACGGGCGCCTTGGGAGCCTCGTTGGGGTGCTCTGCCGGGTTGACGCTCTCCAGGTAGTTGCGCGGCGCGGCGCTCTTCTCGTCGGGCGGCAGGTATTGCAGCGACACGATGTGCTTGTTGTCGGTGGTGGCGTCGGGCACCAGGTAGTCCGATTGGGACGGCGTGAACACGTAGGTGAAGTGGGTGTAGGAGCCTTCGCCGTCGGGCACGCGGGTGGCGTTGGCCTTGTGCAACACGCCGTTCTCGTCCTTCTTGTCCTCGAAAAGCAGCTCGATGGAGTCGCCCACCGCCTTGCCGTCCACGAACAGCTGCACCCGGCCCTCGGGGGCCTTGCAGGTGTCGGCCGTGGGAGTACCGTCGGGGAAGGTGCCGTTCTTGATGTCGGCCTGCAGGCGCAGCTCCTGGTTGGAGTCGTGCGGGTTGTCGCCGTCCAGGTCGCTTATCACCCATTTGGCGCTGATGAGGTCCACCTCGGAAGGCACCGGCGTGATCTCGCACCATCCTGTGGCGCGATGGCCCCAATAGCGCTCTTTGAATTTGGGGTCGATGTTGTCTTCGGGATCGGGGTCGGAGAACTGCTTGGAGGTCATGATGAACTTCATGATGCCGACGTTGGTGGGCATTTCGCCGGCGCTTGAGATCTCCGGTCCCAAGGATTTCGGGCTCGTGTCGTCGGCGGAAGCTGGTTTCTTATCGTACAGCTGATAGGTGTAGGAGACTTTGTCCAGCTTGTCCAGCGTCTTGGGAATGTCCTCTTCGGTGGTAATCTCGTTCCCCGGCTTGCTCAGGTCGTAGGGCTCGAAGGGCGTGCCGTCGTAGGGCTTCGTCAGCTTGTCGAGGTACTCTTCAGGCAAGTTGAAGTCGATGTAGCTCTTCAAGGTGCTGCCAGCGCCCGGTTCGCGGAAGAGAGGGTCGACCTTTTGGATATTGCCTTTGTTGTCGCGGTAGGACAGCTCCACGGTAATGGTCTTGGAAATGTCGGACGTGGGCAGCCACAGGTACAGAAGGCCGTTGTCGAACTGGTAAGGGGCGCCGTAATCCTTCTTTTCGCCCTGAACGTAGAGATCCCATTTTTCAATGATGTTGTTGCCGTCGTTGGTGATGGCTCCCGTAACGGGATCCTTGGTGATAATCTCGGCTGACAGGTCGATGGTGATCATCTGTACTTGATCGGTAACGGGAAGAGAGCCGCCGAGGGCCGTTACGTCCTTCCATGTTTCTACATTCGGAGTGTTGTAAGCGGTGTTCCCCAAACCTTGGAATTTGCTGGCAGGACAGTTCACCGAGCCGCCGGTGACGATGGTATAGCCGTTGAGACCGCCGATGTCCTTGCGGTCGGATGCTGAAGAGGGAAGAAGTGTGCCGCCGGTAATGCGGATGATATGGCCGATATTGGAGCTTTCGGTTCCGTGGCAGCCCATGCCGAAGGCGTTCCCGTGAGCAGCGCCCTTGGAACGGATGAAGCCGCCGTTGATGTAAATGTCTCCCGCAACGTTGAGGTAGTAATTGCCGGAATATTTACGGCCCGGTCCATAGTGGCCGTACCCTTGATCAATGGCGGTAATGGGAATGGCATCGTCCTTGGCCAGGTCGTACCAATGCTTCCAGCCCCATCCGCATCCGATGCCCGCGCCATGATACGAAGCTTGGGCATCGATGCGGCCGCCATTGATGATGGTGATGGTGCCGCTGCCGCCGTCACCGGAACCAATGGCGGCGCCGGAACTAGCGCTGTTGTCGCCGCTTCCGTTTTCCTCTTTTTCACTGGCCGCGACAATGAGATTGCCGCCGTTGAAAATGAGCGTTCCGGAATTCTCCTGGGGGCCGCTGCCGATGCCTGCCGCATGACTGCCGCCGGTAGCGTACAGCGTGCCGGGTTTGGCGGCGTCCATGCGGGAAAGCGGATCGCCGGCTTGCAGTTTCGTTCCGTTCGAGAGCGTGACATCGGCTCCGATCATGCCATTTTGCGGTGTGACGATATTGTTGTTCTCATCGAGGTTTCGAATGGAGTCGTCGATGACGAGCACCGAGCCCCAGCCGCAGCGAATGGCCGGGGAGCCGCTGCTCCCGTGGGTTTTGTTGCCACATTCAAGTTGGTTGACTGAATCGTCGGCCAGGGTGAGGTGCAGCATGGTCTTGTTCAATATGTCATCGCCCTTGATGGCGCGGGTCTTGTCTTTTGTGTCCCACACATTGGTCACCAGATTGATAGGCGCCTTGTTCGCATTGGCCGGCGTGAGGATGTTCACGTTCTTCAAGGTGAGGTCGGCCTTCACGCCGGGACGGATCTCGATGTTCTCTGCCACTTGGCCGGCGGTGGATATGGTGAGCGGCGTGGAGCTTTGGATGTAGAGGGTGCCGACGGCGGCATCGTAGTAGTAGTCGCCCTTGCCGAGGGCGTCGCCCGCAGTACCGCCCGTCACCGTGAAGGGATTGGCCGCCCGCGGCTCGGCGGCAGCCGCTGCGGCGGCGAAGGTGGTGGTGACGGCGCTGGTGGCCGCTTCGTGGGCCGCCGCGAACACCTCGTGGGCGAGGGAGGGGGCAGCGGTGGAATGATCGGTTGCCGCCGCACCGCCGGATTCCGCAGGGGGTGTCGCAGGTTCGGGGGCGGCGTCTCCTTCCGGCTCGCCACCCGTTGCCCCCGCATCGGAGGGAGCATTGTCGAAGTCGGTGGCATCGGGCCCGTTGGGGGAGCCTTCCCCGGTGCCGGGGGACTCCTGCGCCGATGCGGCTCCGTCGGCCGTATCAGCTAGACCTTGCTGGGGGGGGGTACCTTCGCCGCCTTCATCGGCGGCAGCCAGGGCACCCGTGGGCATCATGAGCCCGCAGGCCAGCACGATGGCCAAAATCCCGCGTGCCACGGGTGTTCTGGAACTCGCTCTCATAGTGCGCTCCTTTTCCGAAGATGTCCGAAGAATGTGCTTCGAGGACGGGGACACCCTGCCGAGCAGGGTGTCCCCGTCCTCGCGGGATTGCTCTCAGCGCTGGCGGCGCAGACGGCGCCGGGCCATCAGCAGGGCCGCGGCGGCCAGCAGGGCGCAGGCCAGAAGGGGGATGGCTGCCGTCAGCAGGGTGTCGCCGGTTTGGGCGAGGCGCTTCTTGGCGATGGTCGTGCGGTCGTCGGCCTTCTTGCCGTCGGTTTTGGGCAGCACGCCGCCTTCCACGTTGGTGCCCGGCGGGTAGGCCACCTCGCTGGCGATGCGCTCGCTGTCGCGCTCCCAGGCCTCCCAGCCGGAGGGCGGGTCGAAGGGCTGCCCCGGTTCGGGATGGGTGCCTTCCGGATCCCACTTCGAGGGAAGCTTGCCCAGGGCCACGGCCACGTTGCCCACATCCACGCCCACGGCATCCTCGGTTACGAGGGCTGTGAACGTAAGGGAAACTTCCTTGCCGCCGTAGAGGCGTCCGGCCGACACCGACAGGCGGCGCGTCTTGTCGTTGTAAACGTCGTCGGACACGTCGATGGCCGTGCCGTCCGAGAGTGTCATCTCGATGCTGCCGCTCACCGGTTCCAGGCCGCGGGGCACGTCGTCGCGGATAACGGCGTCCATCCAGGCGGTGCCGGGGCCGTCGTTGCGCAGGACGATGCGGTAGCGAATCTCATCGCCCACGTGGGTCTTCTTGTCCTTGCTCGTCAGGTTCTCAGCGGTCTTGCTCACAGCGATGTCGCCTTCGACGGGATCGTTGGGCAGCACCGTGGGCGGTTCGGCCGGAGGCGTGGTTTTCTTCGGATCGTCCTTCGGCGGCGTGGCGGGGGTGCCGGGATCGGTGCCCGGGTCCTTCGGGTCGTGGGTCGGGTCCTCGGTGGGGGTCTTGCCGAAGAGCAGGGCCACATTGCCGTTGTCGGCCCCGGCGGCCTCGGCGGTCACGGTGCATTCGAAGGTCAGTTTGGCGCCATGGCCTCCCCACAGGTTTCCGCAGGCCACGGCTAGGGTGCGGGTGTTCTTGTCGTAGGCTGTGTCATTCACGGCAGTCGGGTCGCCCCCATCCAACTGCAAGGTGAAAGTGCCGGCCACCGGCTCGATGCCAGTGGGCAGCGGGTCGGTTATGACGGCGTTCCACAGCACGGAATTGGCCGCCCCCTTGTTTGCCAGCTCCACGGTGTAGCGCAGCTTGTCGCCGATCTTGGTCACCTTCTCGCTGGGGCGCGTCAGGTTCTCCACCGTCTTGGCCAGGGCCAGGTTGTCGGCGCCCGGGTCGCGGGGCGCCACGGTGCCGGGGCCCGGAGGCGTGGCCGGGGGAGTGACGGGCGTGGGACCGTGGCCGGGCTCCGGGTTCGGGTCGGGATCCAAATCCACATCGGGACCGGTGGGGTCGGTGGGGTTCAGCTTCTTGCCCTGGGCGTTGGCGATGTTGGCCAGGGCCAAATCCGCCGTGGACGCCGTGGCGAAGTCGATGTCGTCCTTCACCGTGCACTCGAAGGCGAGGGTGGCTGTGTCGTTGCCGTACACGGCTCCCGCCGGGGCCGTCAGCACCTGGCGCCCGTCCCGTTCGGTCACGGCGAACCGGCCCACATCGCCGGCGGTCACCGCCACGGCCTTTTCCAGCACCGCGTCTTTCACGCCGGCGCCGGCGTTGGTGAGGCGCACGGTCTTCTCGTCCAGCCTCATGCAGGCGGGCAGCGGGTCTTCCACCATCACCTGGGTCCACACCGAGCCGGCGGCGCCGTTGCCCGCCGTCACCGTGTAGCGAATGCGGTCGCCCGGCTGGGTGGGCCCGCTCGGATGGGTCAGGTTCTCGGCCTTCTTCGCCAGCGAAGGCACCGGCGCGATCTTCGGATTCGGCTTGACGGTTACCCGATAGGACCAGGTGGTTCCGGTGTAGGCCCCGTTGGGCGCCTGCTTGAACACGAGGTTGCCCTCACCGAGCATTTTGGGATCTAGTTGCAGGGAATAGGTGCCGTCGTCGTTGCGGATGGGATTGCCGTCCTTGTCGCACAGGAACTCGGCGTCGTACAGCTCGCCATCGGCGGCGGTAATGGTGATCTTGCCCGTGGACGGCGTCTTCACGTTCACGATGACACGCCCCGGATGGGGGTTGTCGTCGCTCGGCACGTCCCAGGTGGTGACGATGTCGCCCACATAGCCCTTCTCCGTGGGGCCGAGCTCTCCGATGTGCTTGCCCGGCTCGTGCGGGTCGTCGGGGTCCACCGGGTCTTTGGGATCGTAGGGGTCGGTGTCGAGGCTGGGCTTGGGACCGCTGGGATCGCCCTCGGGGTCTCGCTCGATATCGACGGTCGGCCTCGGATCTACCGGCTCGATGGCCACCTCCGCCTTCGGCGCCTGTTCCGGATTGTCGAGGGGGTTTATGCTTTCCAGGTAGTTGGCCGGCTCGGGGTCGCTGTTCTCGGGGTTTTCCTCGTCCTTGACGGGCGGCAAGTATTGCAGCGATACGATGTGCTTGTTGTCGGTCGTGGCATCGGGCAGCAGGAAATCCTTTTCGGCGGGAACGAAGGCGTAGTTGAATTTCGTTCGCGAACCTTCCGCTCCCACAGCCTCGGCGGTGGCATTGATGCGCGGGTCGCCGGCCGCGATGACGTTGCCCTTTTCATCCTTGTCGCCGGCAAATACAAGCTTCACCTTGCCGCCCACGGCCTTCCCGTCAACGTAGAGCTGCACGTAACCGCGCGGGGCTTGGCATTTGTCGGGAATGATGGCGCTTCCGTCCGGGTGGTGCGATCCGTGGCTGATGGTGGCTTGCAGCGTGAGCTGCTTGTGGGCGCTGTCCTGCTCGCTGGCGTCCTTCTCATCGGCGCTTCCCGCATCCCACAGGGCCTTGTCCAGCACTACTGAGGAGTTGGTCGGCATAATCTCGCACCAGGCGAATGCGCGGTAACCCCAGTAGTTGTCCTTGAACAGCACGTCGGGATGGTCGGGGGAGACGGGCTTGTCGTCATCGGAATACTGCGTCGAGTCCACGGTGAGCCTCATGTAGCCCACGTCGCAGGGCATGGTGGCGCTCGATGCGCTCTCCTCGCCCAGGGGCGTTTTCTGGTCGCTGCTGTAACGCTGGTATTTGTACTTTATCTTCTTGGGGTCGGTCAGTTCCTTGCCGTCCTCCTCGGACACGATCTTGTTTTCGCCCTCATCTACGGTCAGGCCGGTGAGGGGCGATCCGTCATAGTACTTTTTGAGATTCTTGAACGAGTCGGGCAGTTCGAAGAAGATGTAGCGTTTGAGGGTGGTGCCGCTCAGCGAGCCGCTCGGTTCGCGGAACAAGGGCTCGATGGTCTGCTCCTTGCCGTTTTTGTCGACGTACTTCAAGGTAACGGTGACCTCTTGGGAAAACGCGCTGTCGGGAAGCCAGAGGAACAGCTGGCCGTCAAAGAACTGCTTGGGGGCGCCGTAGTTGTACTTCTTGCCGCCGACGGTGAGCGTCCATTCGGTGATGGTCTCGTCGAAGGCACTGCCGGTGATGGCTGGCTCCGCCTCCTGGTTGCGCTTTATGATCTCCGACTTCAAGTTGATGGTCATCATCTTGACTTTGTTGGGGTCGTTGGCGATGCCGGTGTTGTACCCCGGCTCCTTGTAGGCGTCGTTGCCCCAGGCCGTGCCGCCTACGCCGATGAACTTGCCGGCTCCGGCGTACACCGAGCCGCCGGTAATGACGACATAGCCGTTGTATCCGCCCAAATCACCCACGGAACCCTGGGGGTACAAGGTGCCGCCGGTCACGGTGATGGTGTGGCCGGTATTGTAGCCGGCCGCGCCGCTCCAGCAGGCCGCCCCGAAGCCGTTGCCGTGGCCGCCTCCGGTGGCATGGATGTAGCCGCCGTGGATGGTGATGTCCCCGGCGACCGTGGGGGTATTGTAGGAACGGGAGGCGATGACGTCCGGTTGCAGGGCGGCGCTTCCGCTGTAGCCGTCGTAGCAGGCCGCGCCCACGCCGGCGCCGTGGTAGCCGCCAGCCACGTCGTAATTGCCGCTGTTGAACAGGATGAGGGTATCGGTGCCGTTGCCGCCCGAACCAGCGCCGATGGCGGCCGCGCACCCGCTGCTTCCTGCGTATGTGGCGGTGAGCACGCCGCCGTTGAAGGTCATGCGGCCACCGGTCTCGCAGTTGTTGCCGCCGATACTGGCAGCATCCTGCTGCCCCTGTATGCGAAGGAAGCCAGGGTTGTCGCTGTCGAGTACCGAATGGAGGTCGCCTTTGGAGAGTTTCTTGCCTCCGATGAGCGTGACATCTTCGTTAATGACGCCGCCGACGGGAATGACCATATTCCCATTTTCGTTCACATTGCGCACCGAGTCGTCTAAGGTGAAGTCAGAGCCCTCGCCGCAATGAATCGGCGCGGTGTAATACAACGAACTCCATAGTGCGTTGTGGGAACCGTCGGCTAAGGTGAGGTGCAGGCTCGTACGGTTTCTGACTTGAGCGCCGTCGGTGGCTTTGGCTCCAGTCTTGGTGTCATAAGAATTGGTGAGGATGTTCACAGGGGTGTAGTGAAAAATATGCACACCGTCGAAGGTCACATCGGCATGCACGCCTTCTCGGATGGTGACCGATGTGGTGGAGTACGCGCCAGAATTGCCCACCTGGCCAGGGTCGAAGGGGGCCACGTCTCTGATGGTGAGTGGTTCGTCGGTAAGGATTTCTAGGACATCGGAGACAGGGGCGCCCTTGACGGTGTAGTTGGCGCTGCGATATTGCATCGTGCCAGCGGTGTATACGTAGTCTTTTCCGTATTCTCCGCCTTTTACCTTCAAGGTGCCGGTCTGGGCCCAGCCCTCCGCATCGGCACGGGGCGTGGCGCCGCTTGATGCCTTGGCTGCGGCGAAGGTAGTTTCCACCGCGTTGGTGGCGGCTTTGTGGGCCGCGGCAAAAATTTCATGGGAGAGGGAGGGGGCAGGGGAGGAATGCTCCGGCTGGGCGTCGGCATCCTTCTTGGACGCCGTGGCGGTATCGGGTGCCGAGGGTTTCGGCTCGGGCTCTCCGGCTTGCACCCCGGTATCGGAGAGCGCATCGTCGAAGTCGGTGGCGCCGGGTGTGCCGGAGGGGTCATCGCCGTCGTTCGGGACTTCCTGTGATGGCGCGGCGCCGTTGGCCGTATCAGCTAGACTTTGCTGGGGGGGGGGTGCTCTCGCTGCCTTCATCGGTGGCCGCCAAAGCGCCCGTGGGCATCATGAGCCCGCAGGCGAGTACGGCCGCGAGCGCCCCGCGCAGAAATCTGCTCGTGGGATTCGCTCTCATGGGGTTGCTCCTTCTCTCGGTGAAACCGGCCGTTTGCGTTTCCCCTCAAATTGGGTACAAAAACGTTGCCGATTTGTCAGCATATTGCGACAAAGTGTACACCTTGCCGCCGCCGCCCGCAAGAATGAGCAGGTGATTGTAAGAAAAGGCGGCCGACAAAAAGGGAACCGATTGAAAGCGGTTCCCTTGCTCTGAGAGAGATCGATAGATGCAAGCCGAGGTCTACCAGTTGCAGGGGGCCTCGCCCTTTTCCTGGCGCTCGGACTTGAAGATGACGTCGGGCACTTCCTCGCCGTGGTAGCATTTCACGGCGCCCTTCTCCTCCAGCTCGGCAATTTGCTCGGGGGTGTAGCCGTACTTCTCCAGATACTCGGCGGTGTGGTAGCCGATGGGCTTGGAAAGCACGATGGGCGGGTCGCCGTAGCCGGCGAAGCGGATGGGGGTGGTGGGCAGCGCGTGCTCGCCGAAGGCGTCGTACTTCACCTTGCGGATGGCATCGTTCACGTAGGCTTCGTCGTCCCTCAGGATGTCGGTGAAGCGGAACACCTTCTGGCTCGGCACGTCCCACTCGGCCAGAATCTGCAGCCACTCGTCCAGGGGCCTCTTGGCGAAGCCCTCGTCCAAGATGGTGATGAGCTCGGGCTGCAGGTGGTTCGCCTTCACGTTCTCGATGGTGAGGTAGCGCTCGTCGTCCACCAAGTCGTCGCGGCCGATGATCTTCATCATGTCGTTGTAGTAGCGGTTGTGCTGCGGCTGGCAGATGTAGAGCCACTTGTCGTCGGCGGTCTTGTAGGTGTTGTTGAAGGGGTTGGGCACGTCGGTGCGGGACTTCGGGTAGTCGGCGCCGAACTGCTGGGCGCACAGGCCGATGGAGCCGCCCCAGATGGCGGAGTGGTACAGGTTCACGACCACCTTGTCGCCCTCGCCGGTGCGCAGCTTGTTCACGAGCGCGCCGAGCAGGCCCGCGGCCATCATGATGGCGGTGTTGTAGTCGCCGAAGGCCTGGGGCGGGATGGCGGGGGAGGTGTCCTTCTCGGGGAAGGTGC
The DNA here is from genome assembly GCA_947573925.1 of uncultured Enterorhabdus sp. Classification (GTDB taxonomy): domain Bacteria; phylum Actinomycetota; class Coriobacteriia; order Coriobacteriales; family Eggerthellaceae; genus Adlercreutzia. The sequence goes on from CANPHS010000022.1 coordinate 19,977, forward strand.
CGGCCACGCCGCCGCGGGCGGCCCAGCACACGGCGTCGTAGCCCGGGGCGTGGGCGAACTCGCCGAACTCGCCGTAGCCGCGCATTTGGCCCCAGATAAGGCCCGGGAACTCCGCGTGCAGCGTCTCATAGTCGAGCCCCAGCTTCTGCAGGGCGGCGGTGCGCATGTTGTTCATGAAGATGTCGGCCTCGCCGATCATCTTCTTCGCGATGGCCAGGCCCTCGGGGTCCTTCAGATTCAGGGAGACCCAGTTCTTGTTGGTGTTGTTCAGGTCGATGGTGGGATCCTCGGTGTCGGTCAGCTCGCAGCCGAAGCCGGGGCCCTGGGTGCGCTGGGTGTCACCGGCGAAGGACTCGATCTTGATGACCTCGGCGCCCATCTCGGACAGAACGCGGACGGTGGCCGGCGCGGCCACGTAGGTGCACATCTCGACGACCTTGATACCGGCGAGGGGGCCGTAGCCGTTGAGTTTCTCAGTCACGGTCATGGCGACAACACTCCTTTCCTGTGTGGTTGGTCGGGCGGTTCGTTTGTTTGCAAACCTATCTTCTCAGGGTTAGAGGGCGCAATCTACGGATAAAATTAAATATATGGGTAAAAACAATGGGAATTTGCCGAAAATATTTCCATAGGATCGAAGATTCTTCCTATGCAAACAGGACAAGAAGATTAAAATGTTCCCAACGAAAGAAGGGCGCAAGGCCTTTGCGGGATACCCCGGCCCCCGTGCGCCCGTCCGGCACGGCGTCCCAGCCGCCATTGCCTACTATATATAAGAGAGAGGATGCAACCGTGGATTTCGCCTTGAACGACGACCAGAACAAGCTCATCGGGGCGTTCCGCGCCTTCGGCATGGAGACCTTCACCCCCGATCATGTGGCCAAGTGGTGTCGCGACCAGGGGCTGCCCGATACGGTGATGAAGGAGTTCGTCGACCTGTACTACGACACGGCCGAGCCCGACGTGCCGGCCGATGTGGCCCACTCGCTGCTCTCCCAGGTGCTCATCGTCGAAGAGCTCTCCCGCTGCGCCGGCACCATCCTGCCGTTCCAGAACGACCTGTTCAACTTGCAGATCATGCGCGGCTTCGCCGACGGGCGCGACGCCGACACCATCATGGAGGACTACCGCGCCGACGGCCGGCTCATGTTCGCCCTGGCTATTTCCGAGCCCGACGGCGGGTCGGACGCCATGGCCATGAAAACCTCCTGCGCCACGGTGGACGGGCGCCTTCTGCTGAACGGCCGCAAGTCCTACGTGAACAACGGCGAGTACGCCCCCTACATCCTCACCGCCGCCATCGACCGCGACGACGAGGGCGACGGCAAGTACCCGCCGCTGTCCTTCTGGCTCATTCCGCGGAACACCCCGGGCATCAACGCGGTGCCCATCAGCAAGATCGGCCAGTCCATGCTGCCCTTCGCCCTCATCTCCTTCGACGACGTGGAGCTGGATCCAGCCTGGCGCCTCGACGATGCCCGCGGCGGCTTCCGGCGTCTGTTCAAGCTACTGGAATACGGCCGCGTCATGCTGTGCGCCTCCAGTTTGGGCATGGCCCAGGCCGCCATGGACGACGCCGTGGAGCACGCGCGCACCCGCAAGGCCTTCGGCATGCAGGTGGGGCGCTTCCAGCAGATAGAGACCATGCTCACCGACATGGAAGTGCGCCTGCGCAACATGCGCTCCATGGTGTACCGGGCGGCCTGGGCCATGGAGACCGCCGACGACGAGGAGCGGCTGGAAGTGGCCCTCATGAAGCGCTACGTGCCCCGGGCGGCGGTGGAAGTGGCCTCCGACGCCATGCAGATCCTGGGCGGTCTGGGCTATACGGAGGGCTCGCGGGTGAGCCGCATCTGGGAGGACTGCCGCGGCAACCAAATCGCCGAGGGCACCGACCAGGTGATGGTCTACATTGCCGCGCCCCTCATCATGGAGAAGTACCGGTCGTTCTAGATTCGGCGATCAGAACCTTCCATAACTGGAGAAAACTGGGGAAATTTTTCCTCAGTTTTTTCTATTTGGTAAACCTATCGTTCATAAATCCTTTCAATATTGGGACAAATAGAAACAATTTGTCCTATATTTCGCTCAAAATACGGTCAAATCCATCAGTTTTGTCCGTGCCCAAGAGTCTCGTTTTCGGGTAAAACTACCATGACGGGTAAGAAAGGCCCGTTACGCAAGTTCTTTCAGGGGTTCGACGTTTGCGCACGGTTCCATCATCAACTGAGGAGGTTTACCTTGAGTGCGACCGCATCTAAGGAGAAGATGAGCATCCGCCATCTTCTCGTCGTGCTGACCGGCATCATGATCACCTTCGGGTGCTCGGCTCTGTGCTTCTCCACCTGGGGCATGTTCCAGCCTGTGGTGGCCGAGAGCCTGGGCGTGCCCACCACCGCTTTCGCCATGTACGTCACGGTGATGTACCTCACCATGACCGTGGCCTCGCCCTTCGCGGGCAAGCTGCTGCAGACCATGGACATCCGCATCCTGCTGTCCGTGTCCGCCGCCCTCGTCGGCTGCGCGTTTCTGCTCATGAGCTTCTCGAACACCATCGTGCTGTTCTACGTGGCCGCCGTCATGCTCGGCCTCGGCGAGATCACCATCCTGTGGCTGGCCATCCCCACGCTCATCAACCGGTGGTTCGTCGAGCGCGCCGGCTTCTTCATCGGGCTGTGCATGGCCTTCACCGGCATCGGCGGCGCCATTTGGAACGCGGTGTTCACGGCGCTCATCACCAGCGGTTTCGACTTCCACACCCTGTACCTCATCTGGGGCGTCATCGCCCTGGTCACGAGCCTGCCCTTCACGCTGTTCTGCGTGCGCAACTCTCCCGAGGACTGCGGGCTGGCCCCCTACGGTGCGTCGGCGCAGGCCGCCGGCGCCGGGAATGCCGCGGCGGCGAAGCCTGCGGGGCTTTCGGCCTCCTTCGTCATGAAGACCCCCATGTTCTACGCCATCTGCGTGTTCGCGGGCCTCATCAACATCGCCATCCTCGTTGCCATGCAGTTCCCCACCTACACGAAGTCGCTGACTGACGTGGCCTTCGACGTGGTGGTCGTGGGCGGCGTCATGTCCACGGTCATGATGGTGGGCCAGGCCATCTTCAAGGTGGTGCTGGGCGCGGCGGCCGACAAGAACGCCAAGGGCGCCCTCATCTTCGCCTTCGCCGCCGGCGTGGTGGGCATCCTGCTCTGCTGGCTGTGCACCTTCTCCGACCTGCTCATGTACGTGGGTGCCTTCATCTTCGGCGGCTGCTACGCCACGGCCGTGGTGCTCGTGCCGGTCATCTGCCGCCAGTCCTTCGGTACCCGCGAGTACTCGGTCATCTACTCCCGCGTGTCCACGGTGTTCAACCTCATCGCCGCCTTCGCGGCCATGATTTGGGCGTGGCTCGGCTCCACCTTCGGCTTTACGGTGGAGTTCATCGTGGCGCTGGTGCTGCTCATCATCATCCTGGCTTTGGGCTTCTACATCTTCGGCCAGGCCGCCAAGTACAAGAAGAACTGGACCGTCGACTAGGGCTTCGCCGGGCCCTTCCGGTTCCGGGGGCGGCTCTTCGAGTCGGCTCCATGCCACGAAAGGGGAGCGGGGAGTGTGAACTCCCCGCTTTTTGCAGATACAGGAAATACCAATTTCCAAGCCGTGGGAAAATGGGCTAGCATCAAAGGCACCGAACCGATTGATGCCGCTTTTCCCACCCGAGCCGTCGCCGAGATGCCCGCAGAGGGAATGCCCGAACCGCATGGGGTGTCGCCCCGTGCCCGACTAGGGGGAACAATGAACCTGTCCCAGCTGAACTACTTTAAGAAACTGGCTGAGGTGCTGCACTATACCCGGGCCGCGCAGGAGCTCTTCATCACGCAGCCCACCCTTTCCGGGGCCATCTCGTCGCTGGAGAAGGAGCTGGGCGCCCCGCTGTTCGAGCGCAACGGCCGCTCGGTCATGCTCACCCCCTACGGCGAGGTCTTCTACGAGCACGTGTGCCTGGCCCTGCGCGCCATCGACGACGGGGTGGCCGCCGTGAGCGCCCGGTCGTCCGCTTCCTTCGGCACGGTGAATCTCGGCACCACCTTCACCACCCAGGACCACTACCTGCCCACCCTCATCAAGTCCTTTGAGGACGCCTTCGACAAGCGGGTGGTGGTGAAGGTGTCCCAGGGCTTCACCAACTACCTCACCGAGGCGCTCCACCGCGGCACGTTAGACGTGGCCTTCTGCGGCCGGCGCGACAACGAGGGCGATATCGTGTACTTCCCGGTGAAGTACTGCGAGCTGGCCCTCTACGTGCGCGAGGACCACGTCTTGGCCGGCGAGGCCTCCATCCCCTTCGCCGCCCTGAACGACGTGGACCTGCACACCTACCGCCGGGGCACGCCCATCGGCAACCGCGTGGCGAAGATGCTGGAGGAGGCCGACGTCACCGGGGCCAACCTGAACTACGACGACGATGTGTCCATGGGCTCGTTTTTGTCCTACAACGGCGGCAACGCCGGGGCCCTCATGCTGGATTCCCTCGGCGCCCAGCTGTTTAGCAACTTGCGCCAGGTGCGGGTGCAGGGCATCCCGCCGCGCTTCTACA
>CANPHS010000023.1 GCA_947573925.1 uncultured Enterorhabdus sp.
GACTCGAACCTCCGACGCACGGTTTAGGAAACCGACGCTCTATCCGCTGAGCTACGGGGGCGGAACGAGGGGAGATTCTAACATGTTTCTCCCCGGGCCGCGGTGGGCGACGTTTAAATCTGCTTGATCAGCTCCATGACGAAATCGCTGTTGAGGGCCAGCTGGTCGGCATCGATGTTCTCAATCACATCGTCGGCCTGGGCGAAGAACGCCGGCTTCTTGTCGTTCATACCTGCCAGGTGCAGGGCTTGCTGGCCATGTTTCATGGCGTAGGCCGCCGAGCTGTCGCGCCATTCCATGGTGGTGGACGGTACCGCCAAGCCCACGGCCTGACCGGCCTTCTTCACAAGGCGCTTCATGCGGCTGGACGCCTTCTTCGGAAGGTAGGTGCCCTCCTTCTCGATAAGCGACAGGGTACCGTCGCCCAGAGCCTCCAGATCGATGATAATGGAACCCTTCAACTCGGAAGCGTGGGCATCCATGAACGCCCGCATGCCACCGTTGCCGGCCAACTCGGCCCCCAAGGCCACGAACCATACCTCCACATCGACCCGCTGGCTATGGAACTGCTCGATGGACTGCAGGTTCGGATCGTCTTCGAACACGAAGTCGGCGGGAAGGCCCTCGGCAAAGGGGCTCACGGGCTCGGCCGCGCCGTCGGGAGCGGCGAACTCGTCTTCCTCCAGAGAGAAGGCGCCGCCCTCGAAACGGCGACCCCGACGCCGGGCGGGAGCTGCCTCGTAGTCGTCGTAGCCATCGTCGCCATCAAAGGCCTCGTCGAAGTACTCGGCATTGAAGGCGACGGTCTGCCCGGCGGCCTCGTCCTGGCGGAAGCTCTCCCAGCCGCCGCGCTCGGCGCCCACCTGCTGAGCCTCGAAATCCTCTTCCACGTTCAGCCATTCCTGGGGAGTGGATTCCTGGGCCCGTTCCTTGCGGCGCTTGCGACCGAACAGGCGGCCGAAGCGGCTCTTGGGCATTTCCACATAGCCCGGGCCGGCGATGGCGCCGGTTTCCGTAACCTGCTCGCGATAGGCGGAATCGTCCACGTCTTCCACGTACAAATCGTCGGCCGTGGCATTTTCCAGCAACTCGTCGCCGATAGGCGCCGCCGCGCCCGTGGCCCCCATGGATGAGAAGGAGCCGGCAAGGCTGATGCTGCCGGACAGGCCCGGATCCACCTGACCGCCGCCAAGGGAGGGCAGCGAGTCGAGCAAGGCCGACTCAACGCCCGCCGTCGGGGCGACGGCCGCCGACACCGGCTCCACCGGAGCCACCGACGGCACCACGGCGCTCAGGTCGTGGACGCGGCCATCGCCGGCAGCCCGCTCCTCGGCAAGGGGCGCGGCCTGCAGGCGATCGTCCATGGAAATACGGGGAAGCTCCTGGGACACGCCGATCTTCGGCAGCGAGATGGCCCGGCGTTTGCGGCCCTGAGTAGGCACGACTTCCGGCACCTCGGCCGAAGCGCCGCCTTCCTGAACGGCGGGAATAACCAAGCGGCGGCCCTGCTGCCCTTCCGGCACGGCGCCGGCGGCCGGGTTGGGTACCGCGGAAAGGTCGGGAAGCACCGCGGGCACCGCAACAGTAGAACCGGTGAGCGGGCGCTGGCCTTCGCGCATGGTGATATCGGGATCGTCGACCGGGGCCACCGCGGGCACACTGGCCGCCAAAGGCGGCACCACTTCGGCGGCCGAGGCAACCGGAGCCGGGGTGGGGACAGGCGCGGCCGTCGGGGCCGGAACGGGCTCAGGCGATGCAGGAGCCGGAACCGCGGCAGCCGCCGGAGCGGCTGTCGGGGCCGAGGCCACCTGAGCTGCGGCCGGGGCCGGTGCGGGCTCAACCGCCGGGGCGACATCGGTGGCTTGGGCGGCCGGGGCGGGTTCCACGGCAGTTACGGGGATGACGCCGGTCGGCGTGGCGCCGGCGGCGGCCGAGGCGGCTTGCACCGAGGCGCGCATGCCGCGCACCCGCTCGCTCAACTCGTCGGCAGCGCTCTTCTGCGAAGCCTCGCGGGCGCTGATCTCCTCTTCGGCATGCTCCAAGGCCGTGGCATAGCGAGAACGCTGCACCGGCTTCTCCGATTTGGGCTTTTTCGCCTGTTCCTGGCCCTTCTTGAACCAATCGGGCACGGAGGGCTTCTCAGGAACGGCGGTCACCATCGGCGCAGCCAGGGGCACGGAAACGCTCGGAGCCGCTTCCGCCGAGGCATCCGCCGGGACAGCCTCCCCATCATGGGCGGCCACTTCCGCAGCTTCCTCAGCTGCAGGGGCGGCCGGTTCGGCGGCTGACTCGGCCACGGGCTTGCCCGACAACGCAGCTACAGCGGCCTTGGCGGCAGCGAGGCGCTGGGTGGCCGACTCCATGGAAGACCCCAGCTCGTCGGTATTGGACGGAGCGTTATACACCAACTCGGCGCCTTCGGGCACCAAACCTGCCGAAAGCGCGGCTTCCTCGCCGTGGATCAGCGGCTCTTCTATATCGGGAAGGTCGCGGGCGGCCATGACCCGGGCAGCCACGTCCATAAGCACGGCCACGCCGGAGGCATTGCAATTCGCGCCCTCGTTGTAGTCGGCCAGCTTCTCCAGGGCGAAAGACACCACCGGCAGCAGCGCGATAACCGCAAGCACCCCAATGATCACGTCGAAGGCTACCAGGGCCGTGCCCTCCGGAGACATCAGCAGGCGCACCAGCAGGGCCACGGGCATGAGCACCAGGGCCGCGAATTCCACCCAATACACCACGGGAAGGGCCGAGACAATGCCGTTGGACAGATCGCGGCGCACCTTGCCCGTGTCGTAATTGGCCACAATGACCACCTTGCGGCGGCGGGACGAACGGCTCGTCGAGCGGATCGGAACATACTTCGCCACCACGTTCTGGCTTACCCTGCGATTGAGGAAGCGGGACAGGATGGGCTTCTCGAAGATTTCAGCGGCGATAAGGGCCGCGCACAGCACGTCGAGCACGATGGCCGGCACCACAATAACCGACAGGAACAGGGCCAGCACCGTGGCCAACACGGCCACCGCCGAACAGAGGGCCCGGGGCAAGCCGCTGTCGGGGTTGCATTGGAAATCCTCCAAAGTGGTGGGCAAATTCACCTCGTTGGAGAGGTTCTCGCTGATATAGAGAGCTGCACGCTGCTCCTCTTCGGTGCCCGCGGGGCGCGGTCCGATTTCCTGGGAGAGATATGCAACATGTTCGTTCAGGTCGGCCATGTCCGATGCCTTTCCGCGTTCGCAGAGGTCGCTTTGACATAATTATTGCTAGTATACGCTATTCGGAGGTGCTACCCAAGTAATCACGGAGAAACGTATCAGCATTTCCAGCTTTCACGCGCTCGGCCTCGTAGGCCTGGGCGTCTTTTTCAATGGCACGGTAGTACAACTCAACCACGCGTTGGTCGGGATCGGCGCCCATGGCCTCGGCCAAATCGGCCGCCTCCTGTTCCAACCCGTTGTATTCCTCGTTCTTTTTCGCCAACTGCTCCTTGTCGCGATCGAGATAGGCCTGGTCGGCATCGAGGGCGGTCCGCTGGGCTTCCTCGCGCTTGGCGGCGTAGTTGATGAAATCCTGGATATCCAGTTCAGGATACCCGTCCTGGGCCTGCTGGAACAACGATGAAGCCTCTCCGAGCAAGGCAATGGCCTCGCTGGACTTCTGGGCCGAGGCCTTCACGTTCTTCTTCGTCATGGTTTCCAGCAGCGCCGTGGCCTCGCGGGCGGCAGCATCGGCGTCGATGATCTTCTTCCACCCCTCCCGAGCATCGGAGAAGGCCCGGGTGGCCATGAGCGATTCGTCGATAATGGCCACACCTGTCTCCAGCATATTCAGCCGCGAGCGGGCGGCGGTAACAGCCTGGTGGGCGGCTTCCTTGTCCTTGTTGTCGGAAAGCGAAGGCTGAAGGGCCTCGATGGCGGCCAGGGCTTCTTCCAGCTGCGACCGGGAAGGAGCAATATCCCCCACCACCTGGCGGTAGGACTCGGAAAGATCCTCGAAGGAGGGGATACCCGTGGCCGACGAGGCATCGAACCGTTTCGGGTCGTATTGGGCCATGACCAGCTCGTCGAAGGGAATGAGCGTTTGATCGCACTGGTCCACCACACCGATCTCGCTCATGAGCTGGCTGCGGAAATCGCTCTGTCGGGCATGAACCTGCAGGAACGTTTGGCCCACCGTGAGCGCCAAAGCCACCAGGGTACACACGACGACAATCATGGTGATGACGCCGGGTATCCGGCGATCCAAGGCTCCCGATGCCGCCCCGGACGCCGCGCTATGACGGCGGGACGTCTTCACCCCTTCGGGGATGACCATGGACTGCCCTTTGGTGGGCGTCCCATGAAGTTTGCGGTTGGAACCGAGGGTGAACAGGGATATCTTCCCTGTTTCCGCCGTCGATCGGCGCCGGTCGCGCTCTTCGGCATCCCGCGCCTCACGGGCCGCATCGAGAACACTGAACGATATCTCGTTGGACGAACCGTGGGTGTGGCTCTTGATATGCAGAGCGTGCTGGGCTTTCTTTCGCGCCATGCAGGGCCCCGCTACCGCGCCGCTCGTTCGATATCGGCCACAATCTCCTCCAGCGAGCAGAACCGGATGTTCTGGCTGGGCATCGAACGGAGGAAGGTCTTCCCGTAGCCCTTGGTTATCAGGCGTTTGTCGGCCAAAATGAGAATGCCGGAATCGCTGGCCTTGCGAATGAGGCGCCCGGCCGCCTGCTTCGTTTCCAGCACCACCGCGGGAAGCACGTAGCGCCGCCAGGCCCCATCGTCGCGGGCGGCCCGCTCGCAGGACAGCGGGTCGCTCGGCTTCGCAAAGGGAAGCTTGGGAATGATGACGCCCTTCAAGGTGGCGCCGGGGGCATCGAAGCCTTCCCAGAAGCTCTTCAAAGCGAACAGCGACAGATGCTCGTCGGCCAGGAAGTCGTCACGCAGGCCTTTCACGGAGACGCCCCATTTCTGGCACACTAGGCGCAGGTCGTCTTCTTTCAGGGCCGGCTGCACCCCATCGAAGCACTTTTCCATTTCCCGGCGGTTCGTGAACAGCGTGAGCATGGAGCCCCGCTGGGCGCGGTGGGTGGCCACCAGCAGACGCTGCAGCGCATCCAAGTACGCCGCGTCGTTCGGCTCGGGCATGTCGTTGACCACGTAGATGGTCATACGGTTGTCGAAATCGTAGCTGGAGGCGAGAAGCAGCTCGTCGGCTCGGGAATGCTCGCTGGTATTCAAACCCATGGCCTGGGCAAAGCTGTTGAAGCTGCCGTCAACGGCTAGAGTAGCCGAGGCATAGACCACCGAGTGGGTGTCGGCGTAGAAAGTCTCGTCCAGGGTAGCGCCCACGTTGAGCAACATGGCTTCCAGCTTGTTCTGGGGCTTGTCGTTCTTGCGATTCAGGCTGGCGGCGTAGACGTACTGGTCGGGACACTGCACGCAGATCACATCCACCGCCTGCATGATTTCCTTCAACTCCATGGCGATGGAGGCTATCTCGCGCTGAATGACCGCAGCACCTTCGATGTCTTCCAAATACCCCACCAGCTCCTGGCAGGCGGTGGTCATCTTTTCCGCTTCGGCGGCCATGGCTTGGGCCTGGCGCACGATGCCCTGGAACACCGATGAAGACCGAATTTCCCCGTTGAGCCACAAATCGACGCTCTCGTAGCCCTTGGAGCGCCGGTTCGTGTCGTAGAAGAGCAAATCGGGGAGGGAAACGCAGAACCGCTGGGCGGCATCGGCGAAGGCGGCGCCGGCCGTGCGCGCCTTGTTCGTGAGCGCGTAGAACAGAGTGGCCGACGACTCATTGCCGGGCATGATGACCGTGCGTTCGGCACGAACGAACACATTACGCCGCGACTCGTCGGAGGAGACCCGTCGGGCCAGGGAGAGAATGTCCTCTTCAGCCAGTTCGAGGGAGAACGCCCGCCGCGCCTCGTTTTCGGCTCCGTGGGCCTCGTCCACCACCCAGTAGCGAATGGGGGGCAGCAACCCTCCGTCGGCAGCGATGTCGCAGAACAGCAAGCTGTGGTTCGTCACCACGATGTTTGCCGCCTCGGCGCGGCGGCGGGCCCCGTGCACGAAGCAGGACGTCCCGAAGAAGGGGCATTTGCGGCGCAAGCAATCATGGCTCGTGGTGGTGATGGCCCAGCGCGGCAGCAGGCGGTAGTCGATTTTCAAGTTGTCCATGTCATCGTAGGCCGTCTGCGCGATAAACGACAGCAAGCCGGCCAAGGCCGGGGCCTGGTGGTGCTCGCTTTTCCCCACCGTGCGCATACGCGGGCCGTCAACCACCAGGCGCTCCACCTTGCGCAGGCAGGGGTAGTGGGAGAAGCCCTTCAAGGCGGCGTAGGTCAGTCCGCCCCCGAGTGATTCGGCCAAGGCTGGCAACTCATGGTACACCAGCTGGTCGAGCAAGGCGTTGGTCTTCGTAGCCACACCGATGTTGATGTGGTTATCCCGAGCCGTAATGGCCGCAGGCAGCAGGTAAGCCATGGATTTGCCCACGCCCGTGCCCGCTTCAACCATAAGGTTCGTCGAACGGGCGAACGCCGAACGCACAGCCTCGGCCATGGCCACCTGTTCAGCCCGCTGCTCGTAATCGTCGTACAACGACCCCACCATTCCCTCGGCGGTGAAGGCCTCCGCAACGGTATCCGCCGTGGGAAAGACCAGCGAGCGGCCGGGATCGGCAGAAATGTCTGCCGCGTCCACCAAGGGCCGCAGATCGAGGTTGCCCACCCGTTCGCGGCGGAGCGTGCGTAGCGAGAACGGGAGGGGTTTCTCCCCTTCCGGCGTGTGCTGCTCGGCAAAATATTGGAACACGGTCACCGTAGGCCATTGCTCCTTTATAGCCATGGAAGCGATTTCCCGCAACAACATGGGGGGCATGGCATCCACCGCCGCCAGCAAGATGCGCAGGAGGGCGCAGGTGGCAGCCACATCCTCGTCGGCACGGTGCGTGGATCGCACTTGGCCGAACGCCTTCACCAAGTCGATGAGGCGATGGGATTTCATACGCGGCAGCGCAATGCGGGAAAGATCGAGGGAATCTACCCAGGTGTTCTCCAACAGGGGGTAGCCTGCGGGATGCTTCGTGGTGAAGTTGCGGTCGAATTCGGCATTGTGGGCTACCACCACGGCATCCCCGACGAATTCCACAAGACGGGCCAAAGCCTCGGCCGGCGTCGGAGCATCGGTCACATCGCTGTCGTGAATGTCGGTGAGATGGGCCACTTCATCGGGAATGGGCTTGCCGGGATTCACGAACGTGATGAACCAATCGACAATCTCGCCATCTTCCATGCGAGCGGCGGCAATTTGGGTCAACTCGTCGTGGTTGAGGGAGAAACCCGTCGTTTCCGTATCCAACACCACCACGTTGCCATCGAAGGGACCGAAATGGCCCGTTCGAGCACGCTCGGGCAGGCTCTCGTACAGGGCGATAACCTCTTCGGGAGTGCCATCGGTAATGAAATTGCGCAACTGCCCTTCAAGCGGGGTGGTGTCTCGTGTCATGGCTCTGCCTATCTTCGCGGCTCACCCTTGATGCCGAAAAAAGGGAACCTCGCCTTAGCGAGCGTTCCCAGAGGGACGGACGTCAGGTATGGTATGGCTCAATAACTCCCGGTATTGTATCAGCCCGAGCAGAAAGAACGCCATGGAACGATATTTTGGTACATATCAAACATTTCGAACAGCATCGCGCAAAGAGGCGGTGGCCCTTATGGGCTCCGACAATCTTGTCGGCGACCGATACGCCATCGAATGCACGTTGGAACAGGGCGAGCACAAGGCATGGCTCGTCAATCGCTTTGGCGCCCACATCGGCTACTTCGACGCCGATTTTTCCCGTACCTTGAGCCTTAAGCAGGCCCAGGGCATGACACTGGTCGGCATTCTTTCTTTTGTGGCTTTTTCCGAACAACCGGAACCCGGGGAATATTGGGGCGATGCCGCGGTTATCGGCTTCAACCCGGCCGACAAGGCGGTATTCAACCGTTTTATCGAAGGCATAGCGAGTCTCATTGGCAAGGGCACTCGGCCCGAACTTGATTTCGAAGGCGCCGCGGCGGATCGCATCTGCGAATCCCAGGGAAGCTGGCTTCCCAGCAACCGCGTCCCTCTGCCTGAAAAGCAGAAGGGTATGGCCATTTTGAAGCGCCGCCGCTCCTTCACTGACAACTTGGTCGAGCAAGGACGCTCCGGTAACAAGGGCTGCTACGTGCTGAGCTGGGCCTTTCTTCTGGGCCTGGTGGCACTGGCAATATTTGGCCTCAAATCATGCGGGGTGTTTTAACCCGGCAAGAATTCAACAAACCCTCGTCATGGCAAAGCGCCCCGCGTCGCAAGGACTCGGGGCGCTCTTTTCTGGGCTTCGGCGATGGGATATGGGAGCTCCCTAGCGCTCCAGCGCGTAGGCGATCAGCTGAGTACACAACGCCGGAAAGTCCATGCCGGCGGCGCGGGCAGCATCGGGCAAAAGCGACGTAGCCGTCATACCGGGAATGGTATTCGTTTCCAGAATCCACGCCACGCCGTCTTCATCGAGGATGAAATCGGAACGGGAAACTCCCGTACAGTCGAGCGCCTTGTGCGCCGCTACGGCCTGGGCTTGAATCTGCTTCGTCAGCGCCTCATCCAACCGTGCGGGACAGATATGCTGGGAGCCGCCAGGGGCGTACTTGGAATCGAAGTCGTAGAACTCGCCGCGAGGCACAATCTCAATGATGGGAAGCGCATAGGCATCCTCGTTGCCCAGCACGGCCACGGTAATCTCCGTGCCCGCAATGAACTTCTCCACGACAACCAAATCGTCAATCCTGAAAACATCGTCGATGGCCTGAGCGATGGCTTCCTCGCCTTCCACAATGTAAATGCCGAGGGCACTGCCCTCGGTGGCAGGCTTCACCACACAGGTACCTCCCATAGCCGCCGCAATTTCCGCTACGACGAAGGGGGTTCCCTTCTGCAGATACATAAAGGGCGCCGTGGGAATATCCTCGCGCGTATAGAACAGCTTCGACGTAGCCTTGTTCATGGCCGTAGCGCTGGACCACACACCGGGGCCCGTATAGGGAAGACCGATGGTCTCCAAGAAGCCCTGGAGGCGACCGTCTTCCCCACCCTTGCCATGCAGACACAGGAACGCCACGTCGTATTCACCGTCAATCAGTTGTTTCAAATCGTCCTTTACTGCCGGGTCGAATTCATCAACCACGAATCCGGCCGTGCGCAGGGCCTCGCCAGCCCCTTTGCCCGATGCCAAGGAAATTTCACGTTCCCCACTGTTGCCACCCGCAAGAAGCGCCACGCGAATAGTTGAAGGGGTAAGGGCCATGGACATACTCGCACCTTTCCAGACGAAGAATATCTGAGAGCAGTATATCAGAGGGTATCGAATGACTATAATGGGCCCATGAATAACGAACTGATAAAACTCACCCCCGCCGAACTTTCAAACCTCATTGAATCGTGGGGATTCCCGAAATTCCGCAGTAAGCAGGTGTACGAGTGGCTCCACAAGCATCATTGCACGTCCTTCGATGCAATGACCAACGTGCCCAAAGCCCTGCGGCAGCGGCTAAGTGAGACATTTCCTGAACAGTCCCTGGCAGTGGTCGACCGGCAGGTGTCCGAGGATGGCACGCGCAAGTACGTGCTCAGGCTGCACGACGGATGCCTTGTCGAAACCGTGGGCATGCCCCTCTACCGGAGCGACGAAAGCATTGAACGGTTGACTGTCTGCATATCGTCGCAAGTGGGTTGCGCCATGGCCTGTGCTTTTTGCGCTACTGGACGCGAAGGGTACTCCCGCAACCTCACCGCTTCCGAATTGGTGCAGCAGGTCTCCTTGGTGCAGCAGGACTTCGCGACGCGGGTCAGCAATGTGGTAGTCATGGGCCAAGGAGAGCCGTTCCTTAACTACGACGAGGTAATGCAGGCGTTAAAGATGATGAATGCCGCCGATGACCTGCATATCGGCGCCCGTCATATCACCCTTTCCACCTGTGGCATCATCGAGGGTATCCAACGACTGAGCGACGAACCCGAGCAGTTCATCCTTGCCATCTCCTTGCATGCGGCCATTCAAGAAACACGCGACGTTCTCATGCCCCGCGTGGCAAACCAATCTCTTCCGGCGTTAAAGGAAGCGTTGCATCGCTACATCGAGAAAACCCATCGGCGGGTGAGCTTCGAATATCTGCTCATGGCGGACGTAAACGATTCAGAGGAAGACCTCCAAACGCTCGTGAACTTCTGCCATGGTTTGCTCTGCCACGTCAATTTGCTTCCTATGAATGCGGTTGAGGGAGCGCCGTTTCAGCCATCATCCAATCGCACGGTGTCTCACTGGATGAAGAGCCTTGAACGTCAGGGCATTGAGGCGAGCATGAGAAAATCGAGGGGATCGGACATCGCGGGAGCCTGCGGGCAGTTGAAGAATCAACTTGTTTCACGTGAAACAAGTTGATGACTTTTTTCACGAAGCTATCTGCTGTGTTATGTAAAGCACTTTTCCCGACCCGTACATCAAGGTTGTCAGAATATGAAAAAGGGATGTTTCACGTGAAACATCCCTTTTTTCTTCTACCAGAACAGACTCAGTGACTTATTCGGCCTCATCGTCAGAACCAAGAATCTCATGGATCAGACGTTGCAGGTCTTCCTCGTCCTTAAACTCAATTTCAATCTTGTTCTTTCCCTTTGAAGACTTCACCCGTACATTAGTCTTCAAGGTTTCACGCAAGGTCTTGGCCACCGACTTAAACACCGGAGGGGTGGCAGGCCGAGGAGCCGCAGTCGAAGACTCTTTCTTTCCAGAAAGGAGGCGGGCAAGATTCTCCGCCTCACGCACCGTCAGGCCGTTCTCGACAATCTTATTCGTCAGCGAAGCGCGACCTTCCGCAGTGGGTACCGACAGAATGGCCCGGGCATGGCCGGCGGTAATCTTCTCCTCATAGAGAAGCTGCTGCGCTTCCTCGGGAAGATCGAGAAGACGGAGCGCATTGGCCACCGTGGAACGGCCCTTCGACACCGCCTGAGCCACCTCAGCCTGAGTCATGGAGCGACGCTCCATGAGACGGCGATACCCGTAAGCCTCTTCGATGGGATTCAAGTCGCTCCGTTGAATGTTCTCGATCAGAGCCAATTCCAAGGCCTGATTGTCATCGGCCTCCTTAATGCGAATCGGAACCTTCTCCAACCCTGCGGCCTTCGAAGCCTGCCAACGACGCTCACCGGCAATGATCTGATAGGTCCCATCGGCCATCTGACGCACCAGAATAGGCTGTAGCAAGCCATCCTTCTCAATGGAAGTGGCCAGCTCCTCGATCTCTTCTTTCTTGAACTGCGTACGTGGCTGATCAGGGTTAGGGAAAATAATATCCACCGACACCTCGTCGGTACTTTTTACCGCGGCCTCGTCGGCCGTAAGAGCCGGAATGACAGAAGCCACCTCCCGAGGAATAGGTTCGGAAAGCACAACTTCCGTGGCTTCCTCCTCAATGGTATAGGAGGCAAGTCGCGTGGAAACAGGAGCCTCCAAAGCTGCAGACTCTTCAACTTCAACCGTAACCCGCTGGCGCTCGGGTGCCGGAGCCGCAGGAGCCGGAGATTCATAGGTACCGGGGAGCAGAGAGCCAAGACCACGGCCGAGGCCGCCACGACGCTCGGGTTTAGCCACGGGAAATCACTTCCTTCGCAATCTCGATATAGGCAAGGGATCCACGTCCCTTCGGATCATACTGGGTGATAGGCTGCCCGAAGCTGGGAGCCTCGGAAAGCTTCACGGTACGGGGAATGGGTGTAGAAAACACCAGCCGCCCGAAATACTCGCGTACTTCATCCACCACCTGCTTGGACAAGGTCGTACGGCTATCATACATCGTGAGCAGAATGCCGTAGATATCCAGAGTCGGATTAAGGCGAGATTTGACACGTTTCATTGATTCAAGAAGTTTTGTCACACCTTCCAGAGCATAGAACTCGCACTGGATGGGAATGAGCAGTTTGTCCGCGGCCACCAAGGCGTTCACAGTGAGCAGCCCCAATGAGGGAGGGCAGTCGATGAGAATGAAGTCATAGCGCCCGCGCATACCGCCAACAGCGTCCTTCAGGCGATTCTCCCGTGCCATCTCCGCCACCAGTTCCACTTCGGCACCGGCAAGGTTAATGGTAGCAGGGGCAATATCCACACCCTCAGCAATATCGGGAATAATGACATCCTCAATGGGTACATCATTCAGCAGCACATCATAGATGCACCGTTGAATAAGGCTCTTTTCCACACCAAGACCACTGGAGCAGTTCCCTTGGGGATCCAGATCCACCAGAAGAACCTGCTTGCCCATCTCACCTAAGGCCGCTGCCAGATTAATGGCAGTGGTGGATTTACCCACGCCGCCCTTCTGGTTAATAATAGCGATGACCTTGGTATGACCAATCACATGGCGCACGGGAGCCTTGTCCTTATACGACTTAAGAGGCTGGACCGGCACAGCTTCAAAAGGAGTGCTTTCGCGTTCGCGAATCGTCACCTCAATCTCATCGATATTCGGTTCGATCGAGGGCTGTTCCTCTCGCTGCGCAACCTCTGGCTCCTGGTTCAGGGGAGATGGACCCGCCTCGGGGGCGTGGCTCTGTTTGTTGTCTCGTTTCAGACCATCGAAAAAACCCACACGAACCTCCTTCCTTTTCTAGGTCAGTATAGCATCGCCGCCCAGACGATGAAGCTACCTTTATGTGAGTGACAGCGAAACCCATGGTTTCACGTGAAACATTTAATGGCGCGGCCTCAGAGGATTCTTTTGAGCCAATCCGATACGACGAGGAAGCTTCATACGAGGCCTCCCAACCTTCTCAAAAACAAGAATCGTGCGCTTCGTTTCTCCGTCGCTGAGGAACGTCTCTCGCTGGGAGATTAATTTCATGCCCAGCAAACTCTCGACAGCACGGGCCTCTTTCAGCTCGTCTTCGTCAAGCTGCGCCTTATAGCAGACAAGACGGCCGCCCTTCATCAAGAGCGGCGAGGAGAGTTCCAGGAGAGCCACGAGCCGCGACAAAGCCCGGGCCGTAAGAACGGCAAAGGATTCTCGCTGCTCCAAGGCGAGCTCTTCAATCCTCTGGTCG
This sequence comes from uncultured Enterorhabdus sp., assembly GCA_947573925.1. Classification (GTDB taxonomy): domain Bacteria; phylum Actinomycetota; class Coriobacteriia; order Coriobacteriales; family Eggerthellaceae; genus Adlercreutzia. The sequence continues at coordinate 13,128 of CANPHS010000023.1, forward strand.
CACGTCTCAATCTGGTCGCTCAACCCCAGCTGGTTGATAATATTGGCAACAATTGCCATTTTCTTTTTCACAGAATCGACGAGCACGGTTTGACGACCGGTGGCGAGGGCAAGAGGCACCCCAGGGAAGCCACCCCCGGAACCAAGATCGCCGTACAATCCCTCGGGGGCATCCTGCACCTCAGGCAAGCCAACAAGCGAATCCTCCAAGTGAAGACGCACGGCATCTTCCCGCGAAGTAATGCGAGTCAGATTCGTCGTTTTGTTGGCCTCAAGCACACAATCAAGATACTGTTGGGCCTGAGGAGGAATTGCCACGTTCACGCCGTGCTCCTTATCCAATATTTCAAGCAGGGTCATTCTAAAAGAAAAGAGGCGACCCGAGGCCGCCTCTGAGAAAACTCTTAGAAATGGGAACAGACTTAGCGGGGAACAACCACCACATACCGCGCCGAACCCTCCCCTTCGGAAACCGTATCGACGCGGTTGTCGTCGCGCAACGCGATGTGAATGATACGGCGCTCGTAAGGAGTCATGGGACGCAGGCCAACCTTGCGATGTTGGCTCGCGGCACGGTTGGCCGAAGAATGGGCAATGGACTCCAGCTTCTGACGCTGACGATTCTTGTATCCCTCCACGTCAACCACCACCGGATAGCGGAAGCCAATGGTGCGCACGGTAATCATGGAGACGATGAACTGCAGGGCATCGAGGGTCTTGCCATGACGGCCAATCAGCACCGCCATATCATCGCCACTGATATCGAGAATAAGCTCGCCCTCATCGCCCTCATATTCGTCAATAGTCACTTCACCCACGTTGAAGTACTGGAGAATATCCTGTAGGGCCGCAATGGCGGTGTCAGCGATATTGTCGAGCATCTCATCGGTTACCACGAGCTCGTCACCCTCAGTTGCGTCCTGGGATTCAACCTCTGCTACAGTTTCCTCGGTCTCCTCTTCTACCGGTTCCTCCGTAATCTCCATCACCTCGTCAACCAATTCCTCAGTCATGGCAGCTCCTTTTCCTCGATAGGTCGTTCCGCAGCGTAGTCTTGGATTCTGCGGACAAACAAAGAGAGTGTTTCACGTGAAACACTCTCTGAGTCAGCATGTTGTACTAGCGCTTCTTCTTCGGACGCTTTTTCTTTTCCTTGCGCACTACATCAACCTCAATGGGCTTGACCACTAGCGCCTCTTCTTCTTCCTTGCGCTTATCGGCCGCACGGCAACGGGCAAGAGTCAACTGGTTCTGACCGATACCGATAACCGAGGAGGCACCCCAGAAAAGCAGTACGCCTGCCGGCGAGCCCCAGGAGATCCACAGCATCATCAGCGACATAATGCCGCCCATCAGCAGCGTCTGATTCTTCTGCTGCATGTTCTCCGTTTTCAGCTGCTGGAGAACCATGGGCAAGAAGGTGGCCCCGGCGAAGATAACCATCAGGATCAGGTAGGGGAAGAACGTGCCGAAGCCTTCCGCGAAAGCACCCGACGGCGTCTGCACCAAGTTGGGCACCAGATTGTAGAAGGAGTAGCTCGAATCTCCCACGCGATCGCCCATCTCGCGCAACACCTGGAACAGGGCGATGAAGATGGGCATCTGCAGCAACATGGGGAGACAGCCCGCCAGCGGATTGAACTTCATCTCCGCGTAAATCTTCTGCATCTCCCGAGATTGGCGCGTCGGATCATCGGGGAACCGATCTTTCAGCGCCTGAATCTTCGGCTGCACCTTCTGCATGGCATAATTGGACTTCGCCTGCTTATGCATGAGAGGGGCCACGATGATGCGGAAAATGATCGTGACAATGATGATTGCCAGACCCCAGTCGTGGCAGAAGTTATAAAAGAACTGAATGACGTCGAAGATCCAGTCCTTAAAAATATCCCACATGTTGTCTTAACCCTTCTCGAACCAGCGGCCTAGGGCACGGGGTCGTACCCGCAGGGACCGCCGGGTCGGCATCTGAGAATACGTTTCGCCGTCAGTACGAAGCCTTTCCGAAACCCATAGCGCTTGAACGCGATGAGCCCGTATTCAGAACACGTCGGCACGAAGCGACAGGCCGGAGGAAGCAGCGGAGAAATAGCCGTGCGGTAGAACATGATAAGACCCAGGGCAACCCAAGTCGGTATCTTCTTTGCCACGGACACGATTTTTTTCATCGCTGCGCTTCCTTCCCTTCGTTCAAAAGGCGTTGAACCGCATCGCCGCTCGCCCGCAAAACCTTGTCGTAGGAAACGCGGCAGAGCGACGACCGGGCGAGAAATACCACATCCTTTTGGGGCCACGGTCCGCCAAGTTCCTGGCAGATAGCCCGCATACGCCGTTTAGCACGATTGCGCCAAACAGCATTTCCCAATTTCTTCCCAGCAATAAAAGCAACACGACCTCGATGGTCGTGTTGCACGTCTTGAGCCCGGTTGGTATCCGGGCCATGTTCTCCGACGATAAGCGTGACATAAGGAGTTTTGTAACGCTTTCCCGTTGAGAACAGCTGGGAGATTTCAGTGCTGGATTTGATGGTTTCCACGCCTGGTTTCTCCCTAGACGGTGAGACGCTTGCGCCCCTTAGCACGACGGGAAGCGAGGACAGCGCGACCACCCTTGGTGGACATGCGGGCACGGAAGCCGTGGCACTTGGCGCGCTTGCGTTTGTTCGGTTGATAAGTGCGTTTCATTGTTCTACTTTCCCTTTCATGGTTCAAAGAATAGCTTTCAAATTATATACCACAGACATGGGCTGTCAACGGGGAACTCTTTGGGAAACCGTAAAGGTCCTAAGAGGTACAAACAATAAAGAAAGAGAGATAGTGGTGGTAATAAGGACGGTGGAATGTCTGAGAACTTAAGGAAATGCCAGGTCGTCTCCTGTTTTTCACGGTGTCGAACTCGTTCGTTTCTTGTACCTTCTATCCACCAACTTGGGAAAATGTTGCGCCGTTGGGGCAGGGTAAAGTGGAAAAGAAGCGAGTTATACGCCGGATATCCCTCGATAACCCCCGTCTGTCCACCGCCTATTCACTGTATTCGCTGATGATTTTCTGCAGAGCCTCTATTTCCTCCTGCACGCCTCGGTTGTCTTTGAGCATCTCTTCCACGCTGGCGACGGAGTGCATGGCCGTGGAGTGGTCGCGGTTGAACTTCTTGCCGATGTCGTTGTAGGGCAGATCGAGCAGCTGGCGACACAGGTAAATGGCGATCTGCCGCGGGTACACCACCGAGCGCGAGCGCTTCGGTCCCACGAGGTCGCTGCGGCTGACCTTGAAGAACGATTCCACGGCCCGCTGGATGTCGTCGATGGTGAGGTTGCGCGACGGGCCGCCGGAGAAGTGGTTTTCTAGCAGCGATCGCACCTCTTCGATGGACATATCATCGCGGTTGAACAGCAGCATCTGGTAAATAACCTTGGTCACGGCGCTTTTCAACTCGCGAATATTCGAGCTGGAATTCTCGGCGATGTACATTTGAATGGCATCGGAGAGGGAGAAGTGACTCAACCCCTCGCTGCGGCTGTACTCGTCGGCGAAGGATTTCACAATGCCCAGCTTCGTCTCGATCTCCGGCGGCTGAATGTCGATGACGCCGCCGGCGGAGAACCGGGAGTAGTAGCGCTCGTCGATGCCGATGTTCTTCGGCATGCGGTCGGCCGACAGCACCACCTGCTTGCCCTGGGCTGTCAAGGTGTTGAACAGTTGGAAGACGATATCGAGGGTCTGGGTCTTGCCCTGGAGGTACTGCACGTCGTCGATGAGCAGCACGTCGGCTTCCTCGTAGTAGGTTTTGAAGTCCTTGTAGCTCGATTTCTCGCGATCGTGGGCCCGCGCCGCTTCCACATGCTTCGAAAGGAAGTCGGCCGAGTCGGCGTACACCGTGCGCATGCCGGGCCGCGTTTCCTCGATGTAATTCTGAATGGCACGCATGAGGTGGGTTTTTCCCAAGCCGCTTTTCCCATAGATGAACAACGGGTTCAACGGGCTGCGACCGGGGGATTCTGCCACTTCGACAGCCATGGAATAGGCCATGCGGTTGGAATCGCCGATGACGAAGTTGCCGAAGGTGAGCGACGAGGTAGAGCGGTTGGCGCCGCCGCCCGCAGCCGGGGCCTGGGCGTTGTCTGCGGCTGCAACCGGCTGGGGGGAGTAATGGTCCACCACGGCAGTTTCGTCGTAGGGGGGCATATAGGGTTGCGCGGGTTCCCCGTGGTTCCAGAGCGCGGAAGGGGGGGGAGAAGCCGGCGGTTGCGACGCGGGAGCGGGTACAGACTCGTAGGGCTGACCCACGCCGGCGGGGGTTGGGGGCACGGTCGGGGCGAACGGCGCGGCGACCGGGCTCGCAGGGGTGGCGGTCATGCCGGGAATTGGCGTCGGTACGGGCGCCTGCATTGCGGGTGCGGCCGCGGGGGAGGTTGTTGCAGGCGCGGCCGCCGCCTGGGCCTTGCGGGCTTCCTGGGTGGGATCGACAGCCACGGCCACCACGAACTGGACGCCTGTCATATCGCGCAACGCCCGCTGGATCTGATCGACGTAATGCTGCTCCACCCACGACTTGATAAAGTCGTTATCGGCGGTCAGCATAAGGAACGAATCGCTCATGGCTTGGGGTTCAAGCCGCGAGAAGAAGGCGCTGACCTGGGACTCGTCCACGTCGGGATAGCTGCCCACCTGGGTGCAGATAGCCTGCCATTGCTCGTTGAGTTTCTCGCTGTCCATGGTTGTTCCTTTGTGGCTGTCGATTTCCGTGCGGGCGCCCTGGGGGCCGTGGAGGTCATTCTAGCAAACGGCCCGGGCGTCTTGTTCCTATAAAAGTCCCTGAACGATTTGATGTCCGAGGGGGGTGAGCGACCGTTGCTTCCCCAGCTTCTGCACAAGCCCCGCCTGCTCGAGGCGTTCGAAGGCATAGAAGACCGTGTTGGGTTTGCCGTCGGTGAGCTTCGCCATCTCCGTCGGGCCCAAGGGGCCTTCGGAGGCGAGCATCTTCAAGTAAAGTTGCTCTTTCTCGCTGAGGGCCGGCGTCGGAACCGCCGGCATCCGGCCGTAGGGGTCGGCCGCGGTAGCGCCGTAGGGGGCGCCGCTGACCGCAGGGTAGGGCGTCGCTGCGCCGTAGGGCTGGGTCGCCCCGTAGGGCTGCGGGGCGTATCCGTAGCCGGGTGCCGGGTTCGGATACGGGGCGGTGGTGGGAACCGGCGCGGGGGAGGCTCCGTAGGGGTTGGGCACTCCGTAACCGGCGGCAATGGCGTTGTAGCCGTAGGGATTGGCGACCGCGGCGCCCTGGTGAGCAGCCATGCCGAGGGCATCGGGTGTCGGTTGGGGGGCGCCGACCGGCTGCCCGGCCGGGACGAATCCGTCGGCTGCGGGCACTGCCGTAGATGGGGCGGGAACGCCGGCTCCGGCCATGGGCTGGGCTGCCGGGTTCAAGGGTGCCGCGAGGGCCTGAGCCCGGAGGGCGTCTTCGTCGAAGGGTTCTTCGAAGTCGTCTTCCGCTTGGGCGAGGCTGATGGTAACCACGGCTCCCGTGCCCAGGTTGTCTTCAATGGTAATGGTGCCGTGGGACGACTCCAGGTATTCCCGCACGATGGGCAGGCCGCTCCCCACACCCCGGATGTAATTGCGCATGGGCTCCACGGCGGAGGAGAACCCGGGCATTTGGGCCTTTTCCTTCGAGGGAATGCCGGGCCCGTGATCGGCGAAGCTGATGGTGTTCCCCCGGTCGCGAATGGTGACGAGCACTTCCTTGAACTGGGCGTGAATGAAATTCTCCGACACCTCGCGGATAACCGTGTAGGGAATGGAGCCGCCGGCTTCCCGGGCGTACTCGTAGATGCCCGAGGCCAGGGACTCGATATAGGTGGCGGTATCGGCCGGCTGGACCTTCACCACCCGGGGCCCGCTGAGCAGGTCGTCGTAGATGGCGATGTTGCCGACGGTTTCGACAAAGGAGTAGTCGAAGCCGGTGGGGTCGTCGGACGGGGCGGCAGGATGTGTGTTCATTTCAATCTCGTTCCGTGGGATTCGTCGCTTATTCAATATTTTCGGAAGAAATTCATCGCCATTGTATCGTGTTTCGAGATTTTCAACAGTGCTTATCAGCTGTTTTCATGACCAGCGGTGAATAATTCACTTTTAGTTCAGTAATTGTTGAAAACTCTTCAATAATGCACCTGCAATTTTCATCAGAATTCATAGTTATGAACAAAATATTCAACGAAAGTGGAAAACATTGAATATGGAAGAACCGACAAATCGTCAAATTCTCGAGTGTTGGTGAAAAACTTTTCTGAAAATGCTTGACAGAAGCGGATAACAGCCCTTTCCGGCCCACTCTTGCCTCGATTTGGGTATCTATGCCGTTACCTTCCCAAAACCTTCGAACAAAGGTATGGAAACAGGCCATTACTTGTGAATGCTCTTCATTTTACCTGTTCAAAGGTAATTTTTGAAACCGGTTTAGAAGGAAGTAAACCGACCTGTAGGTTGTGCGGAGGTGAAGAAATGTCTTTTCCACTGCGGTTGAAAAGTAGTTATCAACCGTATTTACTGGGCAAAGCGCGACTTTTCCACTTTTTCCACCAAAGATGAGTCAGGGAAAGTGGAAAAGGGTACAGCGCGTGAACGTCAAACTTGGATTCCGCGGACGATTCCGCCGAAGAACCTGTGGGTTAAGCACGCCGTGTGCGGGCGTGGCGGTATAATACCGGCACTTTGTTTGTGATATATCCGCCGCGGGGTGGTTTATTCTGCACGCTGCCAGGGAAAGGTTTTCCATCGTGAAACTGAGCATCAACCGTACCGAGCTTGCCAATGCGCTTTCCATTGTGTTGAAGGGTGTTTCCACGCGTTCCACGCTGCCGGTGCTTTCGGGCATCCTCATTGAAGCCACGGGCGACCAGATTATTCTGCAAGCCACCGACCTGGAGCTTTCCATCCAGTACTCCGTGGCGGCTCTGGTGGAGGAAGAGGGGCGCACGGTGGTGCCCGGCAAGCTGTTCTCCGAGATCGTGAAGAACCTGCCCGACGCCGCAGTGCACGTGGAGGCCACCGACGAGCAGGCGTTCATCACCTGCGACACCTCGTCGTTCTCCATCCGCGCCCTGAACGCTGAGGACTTCCCCGGTTTCCCCCGCGTGGAAACCCACCAGCGCATCGAGATACCGTTCCAGCAGTTCTCCACCATGGTGAAGCGTGTGTCCCGCGTCGTATCGAAGGACGAGAGCCGAGCCATCCTCACCGGCGTGCTCATCACCCTGGAGGCCGGGGTGCTGCGCATGGTGGCCACCGACTCCTACCGTCTGGCCATCACCGATGCTCCCATGCCCGAAGCCACGGCTGACGAGTTCCAAGCGGTCATTTCCGGCTCGTTCCTGTCGGAAATTGCCTCGCTGCCCAAGACCGAGTCGCCGGTGTCCCTGGCCCTGGCCGACAACCAAATTGTGGTGACCTGCGAAGACACGGTGTTCATCAACCGCCGCATCGAGGGCAACTTCCCCAATTACAAGCAGCTGCTGCCCGACAGCTACACCACCCGCGCCACCATTGAAGTGGACAAGTTGGCCGCCTCGGTGCGTCGCGCCTCGCTGCTCGGCTCCAATGCGTCTCCGGTACGCTTCGATCTGAACGCTGCCTCCCAGACAACGCAGCTGACTGCGGCCTCGCAGGACGTGGGCAGCGCTCAGGAGATTCTTTCCTGCACCATTGAAGGCGAAGATGTGGAAATCGCCTTCAACTACGCCTACGTGCTCGACGGCCTGGGCTCCATCGCCACCGACGAGGTGTATCTGGAGGTGCAGTCCTCCCTGAAGCCGGGCATCTTCCGCGCCTTGGAGCCGGAGAACTTCCTGTACCTGGTCATGCCCGTGCGCATCTCCTAGGGCCGAATGTTTCACGTGGAACGTTGTGTCCCTGCGCATTGAACAACTGACTTTCCGCAACTTCCGCAACTACGGGGAATTGCACCTGGCCGACCTCGGCGACATCACCGTGCTGGTGGGGGAGAATGCCATTGGCAAGACGAATATCGTGGAAGGGGTGCAGCTGCTGACGGCCCTCACGTCGTTCCGCCACGCCACGGCCGAGCAGCTGATTCGCCATGACTGCGAATCAGCGCGGCTCGGGATTGAAGTGACCGACGGCAACCGCGAGCTCTCTCTCGATTTGACCCTGGATGGGAAGGTGCGGAAGTACCGGCTCAACGGCAAGGCGAAGCGTCCGGCCGATTTGAAGGGGCTCGTGCCTTCGGTCATGTTTACACCCGACGACTTGGAGCTGGTGAAGGGTTCCATGACCGGGCGCCGCACCGCCTTGGATACCCTGGGCTCGCAGGTGAACAAGAACTATTATGTGGTGCGTCGCGACTACGAGAAGGTGATCCGCCACAAGAACCGCCTGCTGAAAGAAGAGGCGGATCCCGCCTTGGTGGAGGCCATGAACGAGATGGTGGTCACTGTGGGCTCCCAGCTCGCCTGCTACCGGGCGGCCCTGTTCGCTCGGCTCCAACCCCACATGGCCGAGAAGTACCGCCAGATTTCCGGGGGCCGCGAGGCGCTCATGGCCCGGTACGAGCCCTCGTGGGAGCGCCTGGCGCCCCCGACCCGCGCGGCCGCCACCTCCCATTCGGCTGCCGGCCCCGACCAGGCGGCCAGTCCGGCCGCCTCCTACCCCGGTGCCCTGCCCCTGGCCACGTTCACCCGCGACGAGGCCCGCGAGGCGCTGGCCCGCGCGCTTCATGAGCGCGCGGGGGAAGAGCGGCGGCGCGGACGATCCCTTGTGGGACCCCATGGCGATGGCATCACGTTCCTCCTCGACGGGCAGGACGCGTCCCTGTACGGCAGTCAGGGCCAGCAGCGCTCCATCGTGCTCGCCTACAAGCTGGCCGAGGCTGCCGTCATCGAGGAGTTGCTCGAACAAAAGCCGGTGCTGTTGCTCGACGATGTGATGAGCGAGCTGGACGGCCGCCGCCGCGAGGCCCTCGTGGAAGCCATGGAGCGCGGCAGCCAAACCTTCATCACTACGGCGAACCTCGCCTATTTCGATAAAACCATGCTGAATCGCTCTAACGTGGTTGAGTTGCCCTATAAGCCGCAAAGCGCCGAAATATGATATTTTCCCCACAAACCGTCAAAAGTACCTCTTAGAAGCCGTTAAAACAGCCGTCCTCAGACCTGATCTTCCAATAGCCCCACATTTACATGCTATAATTAACGCTCAGTCAGCGCTCGCTTTGGGCGCATTTTCTATGTAGAGCGAAGGAGTGTCAGTGGCACAAAAACCAGATCACTACGACGGTTCTGACATTCAAGTCCTCGAAGGTCTTGAAGCCGTTCGCAAACGCCCCGGCATGTACATCGGCTCCACCGGCCCCCGCGGCCTGCACCACCTGGTCTACGAGGTGGTCGACAACGCCGTGGACGAGGCCCTGGCCGGGTACTGTGACACCATCGAGGTGACCATTCACCCCGACAATTCCATTTCCTGCAACGACAACGGCCGCGGCATTCCCGTGGACAAGCATCCCAAGGAGAAAATCCCCACGGTGGAGGTGGTGCTCACCATCCTGCACGCCGGCGGCAAGTTCGGCGGCGAGGGCTACAAGGTGTCCGGCGGCCTGCACGGCGTGGGCGTCTCGGTGGTGAACGCGCTGTCCACCAAGGTGGAGGTGCAGGTGCGCCGCGACGGCAAGACCTACGAGATCGACTTCGACCACGGCAAGACCGCGACGAAGCTGCACGAGGTGGGCCCGGCCAAGAACACCGGCACCTGCGTCACCTTCTGGCCCGATCCGGCCATCTTCACCGAGACCACCATCTTCGACTACGACACCCTGGCGGCCCGCTTCCGCGAGATGTCCTTCCTGAACAAGGGCCTGAAGATCATCCTGCACGACGAGCGCGTGACCGACGCCGACGGCAATCCCCGCACCGAGGTCTTCCAGGCGCTCGGCGGCATCGTGGACTTCGTGAAGTTCATCAACGACGGCAAGGAGACCCTCAACAAGCCCATCTACTTCGAGGCCGAGAACGCCGACGGCACCGTGGAAGTGGCGCTGCAGTGGTCCAGCTCCTACTCCACCAACTCCGTCATGGCCTTCGCCAACAACATCAACACCCACGAGGGTGGTACGCACATGGACGGCTTCAAGCAGGCCATCACCCGTACCATCAACGACTATGCCCGCGCTAAGGGTCTGTTGAAGGAGAAGGACAACAACCTCTCCGGCGAGGACGCCCGCGAGGGCCTGGCCGCCATCATCTCCGTGAAGCTGCACGACCCGCAGTTTGAGGGCCAGACCAAGACCAAGCTCGGCAACACCGAGATCCGCCCCCTGGTGCAGAACGCCGTCACCCAGGGCCTCGCCGAGTACCTGGAAGAGAACCCCACGCCGGCCAAGCGCATCATCGGCAAGGCCACCCAGGCCCTGAAGGCCCGCGAGGCCGCCCGCAAGGCCCGCGAGATGACCCGCCGCAAGAACGTGCTCGACTCGTTCAGTATGCCCGGCAAGCTGGCCGACTGCGCCAGCAAGGACGCCTCCCAGTCCGAGATCTTCATTGTAGAGGGCGACTCGGCAGGCGGCTCGGCGAAGCAGGCCCGCGACCGTAAGTTCCAGGCCATCCTGCCCCTGCGCGGCAAGATCCTGAACGTGGAACGCGCCGGCCTCCACCGTTCGCTGTCTTCCGAGACCATCAGCTCGCTCATCACCGCCATCGGCACCAACATCGGCGAGGACTTCGACGCCGAGAAGGCCCGCTACCACCGCATCATCATCATGACCGATGCCGACGTTGACGGCGCCCACATCCGCTGCCTGCTGCTGACGTTCTTCTACCGCTACATGCCCGAGCTCATCAACCGCGGCTACATCTACATCGCCC
>CANPHS010000024.1 GCA_947573925.1 uncultured Enterorhabdus sp.
GCGTGCACCTGAATGCCCGCGGCCAAAAGCCGGTCCAGGGCGTCCAGACCATGTTGGGCGTGTTTGCCGATCATGGTGCGGCGCAGGTCGGGTTCGCTCGCGTGCAGGCTCACCCGCAAGGGGCTGATCTGCTGCTCGACGATGCGGCCCTCGTCCTCGGGCTTCAGGTTCGTCAGCGTGACGAAGGTGCCCGACAGGAAGCTCAGGCGGAAGTCGTCGTCGCGCAGCACGAGGGAGGGGCGCACCTCATCGGGCAGCTGGCGCATGAAGCAGAACACGCAGGCGTTGCGGCAAAGCTTCACCTTGTCGAACAGCACGCCGTCGAACTCGAAGCCCCACGCCTCCCCTTCCTCGCGTTCCAGCTCTACTTCCCCGGCCTCGCCGTCCAGATCGATGTAGCCGACCGTGATAACGTCGTCGGCCGAAAGCCACCGCCAGTCGATGATGTCCCGCAGGGGATGCCTGTCCACGCTCGTGAGGTAGCAGCCGGCCGCGAACCCCGCGTCGTCGGCGGGGCTTTCCGGCTCCACCGCCACAATAGGCGCCACCGGTCCCTCCCACGCCGCAGCCGCCGCCTCGGCGGGAGAGAGCGCCCCGCCCCCACAGCCCGCGCAGCCGCCCGCCGCCTCGCGCTCAATGTCTTTTCCCGGATAGGTTGCCACGGGCTACAACGTCTTCAAGTAGGCCTCGACGGAGGCGATTTGGTTCTCGGGGGTGCTGGCGCCGGCGGTGAGGCCCACGCGGCGGCAGCCCTTGAAGGCGGCTGGGTCCAGCTCGTCGGCGCTCTCGATGTGGAAGGTGCGCGGGCACGCGTCGGCGCACACCTCGGCGAGCCGCGTGGTGTTCGACGAGTTGCGGCCGCCGATGACCACCATGGCGTCCACGCTGGCCGCCAGGTCGGCCGCGGCCTCCTGGCGCTGGCGCGTGGCCGAGCAGATGGTGTTCTTCACGATGGGATGAAGCCCCGCCTCGATGAGGGCGGCCACCACCGCTTCCAGGTTCTCCTTGCGCTGGGTGGTCTGGGCCACCACGCCCACCGGGTCGTAGAGCCCCGCGGGAATCTCGTCGGGGCCGGCCACCACGTCCACCTTGCCGCCGGCGGCCTGGGCCCAGGCGGTGAGCCCCTCCACTTCCGGGTGCCCCGCCTCGCCGAGCACCACGACCCGGCAGCCTTCCCGGGCCAGCTCGGCGGCCGCGGCCTGGGCGCGGGACACATGGGGGCAGGTGGCGTCCACCACGGTGAAGCCGCGGTCCTCCACGGCGGCCAGCACCTGGGGCGTCACCCCGTGGGAGCGGATGACCACGGAAGCGGCCCCCGCGTCGGCGCCGGGCACCTCGTCCACCGACGCCACGGCTTCGGCGCCCCGGGCGGCCAAGTCGGCCACCACCTGGGGGTTGTGGATGAGCGGCCCCAGCGTGTAGGCGCGGCCGCCCGCCTCGATGACCTCGTCGGCCATGTCGAGCGCCCGCTGCACGCCGTAGCACGCCCCGGCCCTCTTCGCGCGAATCACTTCCACCGCTACTCCCCCTTCGCCTTCTCGGTTTTCATGGCGGCCTTGGCCTCCTTCTCGGCCCGGCCCGCCCGGGCAGCCTCGGCCAACGCCTCGCTCGTGTGGCGCGGGATGGGATGCTCGGCGAACACCGGGGCGTAGTCGCGAGTCTCGGGGAACAGGGCCGTCATGTCCACCTCGGCCGCCGGCTTGCCGTAGAACAGGGCGAAGCACTCGCGCATGGCGTACCAGGTGCAGGCCTCCACCCGCTCCTCCTTGGGCAAAAAGTCGAAGTCGGACACAAGGATGGGGTCGCCGTAGTCCACGGTCACCTTCGGGAAGTGCACGCGCTCGCCCTTGCTCTTGATGCGCTCCACCCCGCGCACGGTCATGGGCAGGATGGGCACCTTCGCCATGCGGGCGATGACCGATGCCCCGGCATGGATAGATGGCACCCGGTCGGTCTTGCCGCGGCGCGTGCCCTCAGGCAAAATGCCCACGAGCTCGTCGTTCTTCAGCATGCGCACGGCCCGCTTGATGGAAGTCATGTCGGCGGTATCGCGCTTCACGGGGAAGGCGCCCACCCGCGAGAGCGCCTGGCCGAGCAGGCCATGGGCGTTGCCGAACAGCGAGTCGCGCCCCATGAGGCGCACCCACTGGGAGGGGCGGGCGGCCAGGTACATGAACACCACGTCGAAGAACGACGTGTGGTTGCAGATGACGAGCGCCCCCGAGGCGCCCTTGAACGCCCGCAGCTTCTGGCGGTTGTCCACCCGGTAGCGGAACAAAAGCTTGCACAGGCCGCCGACCACGATCCAGGCCAGGTTGCCGAACCAGTGGGGAATCTCGCCGCGCTCGCGACTGCGGCCGCCGAGGTCCATGTCCCACATGGCGGAGTATTTCAGGAAGAGGCTCATAGGTTCCCTTCGTTCTCAACAACGGAAAAGCGTAGAGGAGACGGCGGGTGTTCTGACCGAGCGAGTTCCACAGCGACGGGAAATGCCCGGTGGGCATTCCCCCAAAGCGAGGACTGTCGGAGCGTATCAGAATACCCGGCGGCACCGACCCCGGAAGAGCCGCTACTGCGCCTTCCGCGCCAGCGAGCAGATCTCGTCGATGACTTCCTCAATGTAGTGGCTCGTGGAGTCGATCTGCACGGCATCGTCGGCGGCCCGCAAAGGCGCGGTGGCCCGGGAGGAGTCGGCCGCGTCGCGACGGCGCAGGTCGGCGAGCACCTCGTCGTAGTCGATGGAGCCGATGCCCCGATCCACGTTCTGGCGCACGCGGCGGTGGGCCCGCTCCTCGTCCGATGCCGTGAGGAACACCTTCACGGCCGCGTCGGGGAACACCACGGTGCCTATGTCGCGGCCCTCCACCACGTAGTTGCCGGCGTTGCCGATGCGGCGCTGCTGGTCGAGCAGGGCGGCCCGCACCGAGGGCGCGGCCGAGACGGGGCTCACGGCCCGGTCGATTTCAGCGGTGCGGATGGCGTCGGTCACCTCCGCATCCCCGATGAACACGCGCTTGGGCACCGGGTCGCCTTCCACGTGGCCGAAGGCGATGTCGTAGGTCCGCGCGATCTCGCCCAGGCCCGCGTTGTCGTCGAGCGGCACGCCGTTCTCAAGCGCCTGCCAGGCGATGGCCCGGTACATGGCCCCCGTGTCCAGGCACGAGAAGCCGAGCTCCTTGGCCACGGCCTTGGCCACGGTGGACTTGCCGGCCCCGGAGGGCCCGTCGATGGCGACGATCATTTAGCGCACCAGTCCTTTCAAGTCGGCGAGGAAATCCGGGTAGCTCACGGCCACGCAGGAAAAGTCGGTCACGTTCACGGGCACGCGCCCGCAGGTGCCCACGAGCGCCCAGGTCATGGCCAGGCGATGGTCGCCGTGGGAGTCGAACACGAGGCCCTCGGGCACCGTGAGATCGGGGTTGCCCTCCACGAACAGGTCGTCGCCCTCTTCCCAGGCGTCCACCCCGAGCTGCCCCAGGCCCTCGATGATGGCGGCCAGGCGGTCCGATTCCTTCACGCGCAGCTCGCCCACCTCGTGGAACACCGTGATGCCCCGGGCATGGGCGGCTACCAGCGCCAGCACGGGAATCTCGTCGATGACCGAGGCGATGTGCTGGGAGGGCACCTCGCAGCCGCGCAGCGCGGGCGTGTACGCCACGCGCAGGGTGCCGCGGGGCTCCTTGCCCTCGGCGCCGCGGTAGGCCTCCTCGATGCTCGCGCCCATGCGCTCCAAGGTGCGCACGAACCCGATGCGGGCCGGGTTCAGCGACACGTTCTCGATCTTCACGGCGCTGCCCGGGGTGAGCAGGGCTGCCGCCGCCACGAAGGCGGCCGACGAGGGGTCGCCCGGCACCACCACGTCGGAGGCGAGCATCTCGGCCGGCCCCTCCACCTCGGCCACGCGGGTGCCGGCCGTGGTGGGCACGTTGAATTCCGGCAGCATGAGCTCGGTGTGGTTGCGCGAGGGGGCGGGCTCGGTCACGGTCGTGGTGCCGTCGGCGAAGGTGCCGGCCAGAAGCACGGCGGTCTTCAGCTGGGCCGAGGCCATGGGGCTCGCGTACTCGATGGCCCGCAAACGCCGGCTGCCGTGCACGGTGATGGGCAGATGCTCCGGGGTCTCCGGCTCGAAGGCGGCGCCCATCTTCGCGAGCGGCGCCACGATGCGGCGCATGGGGCGTGTCTTCAGGCTGGCGTCGCCGGTGATGGTGACGGTGATGTCCCAGGGGGCCACGATGCCCATGAGCAGCCGCGCCGTGGTGCCGGAGTTGCCGCAGTCGATGGGGGCCTCAGGCTCGCTCGGGCCGTCCGCGCCCCAGCCGGTCACGGTGCCGGCCAGGGTGCCGTCGGCCTGGCGGTCGAGCGCCACCGTGGCGCCCAGGGCCTCCACCGCGCGGATGGAGGCGCGCACGTCCTCGGAATCGAGCACGCCCGTAAGGTGCGAGGTGCCCGCGGCCATGGCGGCGAAGAGCACGGCCCGGTGGGAGATGGACTTGTCGCCGGGCACGGAGCAGGCGCCCTCAAGCGGGCCGCCCAAAGGCTCGATGATGGTGTAGGGGGGCAGATTCTCAGTCGGCATGGGCGTACTCCTTCGGCATAATCGGACTGAACGATACGGAGAAACCGGCGTTGATCAGCTGGATCGACAGGGCACCAACGTCGCCCTCATCGGTCAGGATGAGGGAAAGCACGGCGTTGCCCTCGCTGATGTGGTCGATGTCAATGGATTGTATATTGCAGCCTACCGACGAGGCGATGGTGCACACCTCGGCCACCACGCCGGTACGGTTCACCATGGGAATGCGCACTTCCAGCAGCTTCTCCGTGGAGGGCACCCAGGCGGCCGGCAGGGCGCGGCGGGCCTCGGCGGCCTCGGCGAGCAGGCGGGTGAAGGTGTCGCGGTCGCCGGCGGCCAGGGCGTCGGCGAAGGACCCGATGATGGCGGCCATCTCGGAGAGGCCGTCGCGCAGGGCCTCGGCGTTGTCAAAGGCGATGCCGCACCACAGCTTCGGGCTGCCGGCGGCGATGCGCGTGGAGTCCTTGAAGCCGCCGGCCGCCAGCCGCATGATGGAGCCGGTGTCGTCGGCGTGGGCGCAGGCCAGCTGCATGAGGGACGAGGCCACCATGTGGGGCACGTGGCTCACGATGGCGATGGCCGCGTCGTGCTCCTCGCGGCGCAGGGACACCACGCGCGACTCGAGCCCGGTGATGAACTCGTGCATGGCCTGGAAGTCCTCCGGCGCGGTGCGCTCGTCGGGGCAGAGGATCCAGTTCGCGCCCTCGAACAGGTCGGCCCGGGCGCCGGCGATGCCGTTCTGCTCGGAGCCGGCCATGGGGTGCCCCGGGATGTAGCGGGCCGGGGCCGGCAGCAGCGCCTCGGCCGCGGCCAGGATGTGCCCCTTGGTGGAGATGGTGTCGGTGACAAGGCCCGCATAGCCCCAGTCGCGCAGACGGCCCAGGTAGTCGTCCACCGCCGCCACGGGCGTGGCGATGACCACGAGCTCGCAGTCGTTCCGGATAAAGTCGCGGAAGGCGGCGTCGTCGGGCCCCGTGGCCGCCGCGCACCAGCCGCGACCTGTGGCCGTGGCGCAGGTGGCGGGGTCGGTATCCACCCCGAACACGGACACGCCCGGCATCTTCGCCGCCAGAGCCGCCGCCACCGAGGCCCCGATGAGCCCCAGCCCGATCACCGCCACGGAGGCGAAGGGGGCGTCGTTCTGATTTGCTTCGTCAGTCATGAAAGGTCTGTTCCTCAATCCCTCAAGTACCAGTTCCCTCCCATTGTATACGAACCCCGCAACCCCCGCCCCGCGAATCGCCCAATCCCCGCGAACGCAATGGCCCGCGCGTCGGACGACCACCGAAAATGGGACAGCTTACCCGGTAAGGTGTCCCACTTTCAGATTATGCACGCCAACATAATGTTTGCATGCATAATCTTGTCGGGACGCGACGGTGCGACCGCCCTCTCCCCTACTCGTGCAGGCGGCTTTCGGCCCAGCCCTCGTCGATGCGGGCGTTGCATTGCTCGTCGAGGTAGGCGGCGCAGGCCTCCGGGGTCAGCTTGCCCATGAGCAGGTCGTGGATGCCGGTGTAGAACACGTCGCGCACCGAGCGGGTGTCGGGGTTGTTGCCGGTGAAGTCCCACACGTTGGCGGCGTTGGCGCGGAACAGCTCGTAGGAGGGAATGTCGGCCCCGTAGCGCTCGGCCACCCGACGCGAGGCGGGCAGCGCCCCGGCGGCGTAGTCGAGCCAGCGGCCGTCCTCGTAGACAAACCGCAAAAAGTCCTTCGCCACCGCCAGCTTCTCGGCGTCGCCGTTGTCGAACACCTGGAAGCCCGAGGCGAAGCTGGTGGCGCAGCCGCCCTCGTCGGGCCCGGGGAAGTTCACAAGCCCCACGGTGTCGCCGTAGCGGGTGATGGAGGCGTTGTTCACCATGTAGATGGCCAGCTGGCCGGCGCGGAACAGGCTGGAGCAGTCCTCGATCTCCAGGTTCTCGGCATGGGGCGGGAACCACCCGCGGCCCACACCCTCCTGCAGCCAGCGCAGGGCCGCCACCCCCTCGGGCTCCGACAGGACGAAGTGCCCCGTCTCGTCGTAGAAGGGCGAGCCGGCCGAGCGCAAAAGCGTCATGATGTGGGTGTCCCCCTGGGACGAGGCGGCGTACATCATGAGGGGGAAGGTGCCGCGGGGCAGCTCGGCGGCCAGGGCGTCCAGGATGCGCGTCCATTCGTCCCGGCTCCAGGCCGAGATCTCCCCGTCGGCGATGAACGCGTCGAGGCCCGCCCGGGAGAACAGCTCCTTGTTGTAGGCGAGCACGTTCTGCCGCGTCAGGTAGGGCAAAAGGTAGGGCCGCCCCTCCACCACGCCCATGTCCCACACGTGGTCGAAGATGTCGTTCCGGATGGCCGGCGTGACCACGTCGTCCAGGGGCGCCACGCGCCCGGTGCGCACGTAGGTGGAGATGTTGAAGTAGTCGCCGTAGAGCACGTCGGGGGCCTTGTCGGTATCGAAGGCGCCCACGACGGCGTTGTCGTACTGGTTCTGCTCGAAGACGACGACCTCCACCTCCACGGGACGCCCGTAGCTCTGCTGGAAATCGTCGGCCATGGCCTGGACGACCGTCTCCATCTGCTTGATGGAGTCGTCGAACACCACGGTGTGCCCCGTGCGCGGCAGCTTCACCACCAGGTGCACGGGCGCGGCGGCCGGGGGCGCGGCGCAGGCGGGAAGGCCGGCGAGGGCCCCCGCGCCCAGGGCCGCGGCGGCGCAGAAGGCCCGTCGGCTGAGGGGGCGCCCGGAGAGGGGCGGCGGCGCGGTCATGGGCGGCCCCCTTCCCGGATTCCGGCCAGCTTCTGCAGCATGAGGCCCACGTTCAAGGGCTTCGGCAGAAAGTCGTCCATGCCGGCATCGAGGGCCCGGGCGCGGTCCTCGGCGAAGGTGGACGCGGTGCAGGCGAAGATGCGCACGGTGGCGGCATCGTCCCGGGGCAGGTCGCGGATGGCCCGGGCGGCGGCGTAGCCGTCCATGACCGGCATCTGGGCGTCCATGAAGATGGCGGCGTAGTGGCCCGGCGGCGACGCCTCGAAGGCGGCCACGGCCTGCTCGCCGTCGGCGGCCACGGTCACCGAGAAGCCCTCCTCGGTCAGGATGCTCGCGATGATGTCGGCGTTCAGCTCGTTGTCCTCGGCCACGAGGATCTCCACGGGGCCGTCGCCGGAGGATGCTGCGGGACGGCCGTCCGGGGCCGGGGATGCGGCCGCATCCGCCGCAGGGGCCGAGCCTGCGGCCGCCGCATCCGCCGCGAGGGCCGAAGCCTCCCCTTCCGCGAAGGCGCCGTCCACGGGCAGGGGCAGCGACACCGTGAACCGCGAGCCGCTCCCCAGCTCGCTCACCACCGCCAGCTCGCCGCCCATCTGGCGCGTGAGCAGGTAGCTGATGGACATGCCGAGGCCGGTGCCCTTCTGGGACTCGCTGTTGTGGTTGCGCTCCTGGGTGAACACGTCGAAGATGTGGCGCTGGAACTCCGGGGTCATGCCGCAGCCCGTGTCCTCGACGGACACCGTGAGGGTCGCGGTGCGCCCCGGCCCCGGCACCATCTCCGCGGCCGTGAGGGTGACGGTGCCGCCCTCGGGGGTGAACTTCACCGCGTTGGACAGGATGTTCATGAGCACCTGGCTGATGCGCACCTCGTCGCCCACCAAATGGGGCCGGGGCAGGTCGCAGGACACCTCGAAGCGGATGCCGCGGGCCTCCATGGGCTCCCGCTGCATCTCGCAGACGTTCTCGATGAGCGCGGCGGCGTCGAAGGGCTCGTGCACGAGCTCCACCTTCCCCGCCTGCAGCTTCGACACATCCAGGATGTCGTTCACGAGGGACAGCAGGTACTGGGCCGCCTTCCCCAGCTTGCCCACGTAGCCGCGCATGGCCTCGGTGTCGTCGATATGGCGCTCCATCAGGTGGTTCAGGCCGATGATGCCGTTTAGGGGCGTGCGGATCTCGTGGCTCATGTTCGAGAGGAACTCGGTGCGGGCCGCCACCTCGGCCCGGGCCCGCATGGACTGGCGCACCGAGCGCAGGATGACGGCGAACATGATGCCCACCACCACGAGCATGGCCGTGAGCATGCCGGCCGTGAGCGCGATGAAGGGGGCGAAGCGCTGGTTGAACACCTCGGTGGGCACGGCCATGATGAACGACCAGCTGGTGCCCTCCACCGGGGCGAAGGACATGACGAGTCGCTCGCCGGCGCCGGTGGTGCAGTTGATGACGAAGCTCTCCCCCTCGGCGATGTTGCGCCGCACGTCCTCCAGGGTGACGCCGCCCTCGATGGAGCCCTCCTCCAGCATGGTGTAGAAGTTGTCGCGGCCGGCCAGGTCGGTGGCGGGGCTGGCGCTCACGATGTAGTAGCCCTCGGCGTCCACCACGCTGGAGACGCCCTGGTCGTCGAAGCTCTCGATGACGAGCTGCTTGGAGATGGCCGACAGGTCGCTGCGGCCGAGCAGCCCCACGAAGGTGTGGTCGCCGATGCGCAGATCGTCCAGGTGCACCCCGAACAGCAGGGACTCCTTCGTGGTTTCCAAACGGCCCATGGCATCGTCGTACAGGGTGACGAAGCGGTCGCGGCCGTCCACGATGAGCTCGTCGTAGGTGTGCTCGCCGGCCTCCATGACGAGGTAGGAGCTGCTGTAGAGCACGCCGGTATCATCGATGAGGTACAGGGCGTTGAACAGGTTCGACGAGGCCGCCTCCAGGTTCAGCTGCTCCTGGGCCTCGTGCACATCGCGCACCTCGTACACGTCCATGCGCTTGATGACGGAGTCCAGCCGCCCGTAGGCGTCGTCCAGGGCCCCCTCGATGGATTCCACGTCGTGGCGGGATATCTCGTCCACCGAGGTCATGAGGTTGCCGCTCACCGTGGCCGACAGTTGGGCGAGGTACACCCCGGCGGCCCCCGCGATGACGAGGGCCGCAACGGCCACGATGGCGATGTACCTGCCTCGGTTCACGGGCGTCCTTTGTCCCGGCGTTTACTGTTTCCCTACGGTAGTGTAACACTGAAAGCCGACCGTGGGGAAACTGTCACCCGACGGTGAAGCGGGGAAGGCCCCGCCACCGGGCAGCGGGGCGCCCCGCCCCGCGGCGGGGTGCTCCGGGCGCCCCGACGACGCGACCGGACGAGCGCCCCGACGACGCGACCGGGCGCCGCCTTCCCTACCAGGCGGCCTCCAGGGCCTTGATGGCCGCGTAGAAGCGGTCGTTGGCCGGAGTGGGAATACCGTGGGTGCGCCCCAGGCGGCAGATGGTGCCGGCGAACAGCTCCACCTCCGTGGGGCGGCGGACCAGCACGTCCTGGCGCAGGCTCGGCATGCCGGCGGGGTTCAGGTGGTCGATGATGTCGAGCCAGTAGGCCACGTCGTCCGCCGTGAGCCCCACACCCTCGGCCCGGCCCACGGCGGCCACCTCGCCCATGGCGGCGATCATGGCCTCGCGGGCCTCGCCCTCGGCGTGGATGCCGTTAAAGCAGCAGTCGTACACGGCGCAGGCCTGGTTCACCCCCACGTTGCAGATGAGCTTGCCCCACAGCTGGTGACGGATGTCGTCGGGCACGATGTAGGGCTGGCCGATACAATCGAGCCACGCGGTCACCCGGGAGAGGCTCGCCCGCTGCGCGGGGTCGTCGCCGTCATGCACGCCCAGGGCGAGCACGCCCACGCAGCCGGCCGTCACCACAGGCCCCACCTTCCGGGAATCCATCTGCTGGGCCACGCACAGCAGCACCCGGTCCCAGCCGAAGCGCTCGGCGAGCACCTCCTCGCTGGTCACGCCGTTCAGCACCGAGATGACCGCCGTATCGGGTCCCACCAACGGCGCCGCCTGAGCCATGGCCTCGGCCAGGGCACCGTACTTCACCGCGAAGAGCACCACGTCGAAGGGCGCCTCGACTGCCCGAACCGCCGCCTCCTCGTAGGTCAGGTAGGTGGCGGCGATGGTCTCGCCGTTGAACACCGTGGGCTCGGCGCGGTAGCGGGCCGTGCGTGCCCCGTCGGCCACCACGAACACGCCCTCGGCCCCCATGGCCCGTCCGAAACACCCCGCGTACATGGCCCCCAACGACCCGAACCCCACAATGGCCACCCGTTTGATATCACTCATAGGGAAACCCCTTTCAATTCAACAACAGAAATGCAGGGACGAGACGGACGGTGTTCTGACCGAACGAGTTCCCCACCATGACTCAACACTGGAAATGCAGGGAAGCGACGCGGGACGTTCTGACCGAGCGAGTTTCACAGCGACTGGAAATGTCCAGTGGACATTTCCACAAAGCGAGGACTGTCTGAGCGAATCAGAATGCCGCGCGGCGCTTCCCGGAGGGATGTCGAGGAGTCGCTACTCCATATCCTCCAACCGCCCGTGCTTCTCGTAGCGCGTCACCCGGGCGATGCGGTTGTCGTCATCCACGAACACCACGCGGGGCGCATTGTCAGGGTCGGCGAACTCCTCGGGCGTCATCTGGGCGTAACCCATGATGATGACCTTGTGATTCGGTTCCACGCAATGGGCCGCCGCGCCGTTCACGCAGATCATGCCGCTGCCGGGCTCGCCGGCGATGACGTAGGTCTCGAAGCGGTTGCCGTTGTCGACGTCCACCACCTGCACCTTCTCGTATTCCAGAATGCCGGCGGCCTGCGCCAGCACCGGGTCGATGGTGATGGAGCCCACGTAGTCCAGCTCGGCCTGCACCACCGTGGCGCGGTGGATCTTCCCCTTCAGCACGTTCAACAGCACCTTAGGCCTCCTCTTCGTAGAGGAAGTTGTCGATGAGCCGCGTGCGGCCGATGTAGACCGCCATGGCCGCCAGGGCCGAGGCCCCCACCGTCTCCACCGGCTGCATGGTAAGGCCGTCCACCACCTCGATGTAGTCGATGCGGGCGAGGGGCTCTTCCCCGATCACGGCGGCCATGAGCTCCTTCAGCGCCGCGGTGTCGCGCTCGCCGGCGGCCACGGCCGCCTCGCCGGCGCGGATGGCCCGGGAGAGCACCAGGGCCGCCTCGCGCTCCTCCGCCGTGAGGTAGGCGTTGCGCGAGCTTTTCGCCAGGCCGTCGGCCTCCCGCACGATGGGGCAGCCCACCACAGTCACGTTCATGTTCAGGTCGGCCACCATGCGCTTGATGATAGCCAGCTGCTGGGCGTCCTTCTGGCCGAAGAAGGCCTTGTCGGGCCGCACGATGTTGAAGAGCTTCGTCACCACGGTGCACACCCCGCGGAAATGCCCCGGCCGCGAGGCACCGCACAGCGCGTCGGTGAGCGTCTCCATGACCACGTAGGTGTTGTGGGCCGGCCCGTACATGTCCTCCGGCGTCGGATGAAACACGGCATCGGCCCCATGGGCCGCGCAGGTGGCCCCGTCGCGCTCGATGTCGCGCGGGTAGGCCTCGTAGTCCTCGTCGGGCCCGAACTGCAACGGGTTCACGAACACGGACACCACCACGCGGTCGCAGACGGCGCGGGCCGCGTCCATGAGGCTCTCGTGGCCGGCGTGCAGCGAGCCCATGGTGGGCACGAGCCCGATGGTGAGCCCCTCGGCCTTCCACGCGGCCACCTGGGCCTTCATGGCCGCAACGGTTTCAATGAGCTGCATGGCCGCCTCCTACAGGTTTTCCAGCACACCGGCGGGGGCGGCGTAGCAGTGCTCGGGCGCGGGGAAGGTGCCGTCCTTCACGGCGGCGTCGTAGGCGGCGTAGGCGTTCTTCATGACCTCGCCCACCTCGGCGAAGCGGCGCACGAACTTCGGGGTGAAGTCGGTGAAGGTGCCCAGCATGTCCTGGTTCACGAGCACCTGGCCGTCGCAGCCGGCCCCGGCCCCGATGCCGATGGTGGGGATGGCCAGCTCCTCGGTCACCCGGGCCGCCAGCTCGGCGGGGATGGCCTCCAGCACCACAGCGAAGGCCCCGGCCTCTTCCACGGCGTGGGCGTCTTCCAGCAGCTTGCGGGCGCCGTCGGCGGTCTTCCCCTGCACCTTGAAGCCGCCGAAGGCGTTCACCCCCTGGGGCGTGAGGCCGATGTGGGCGCACACGGGAATCTGGGCCGCCGTGATGGCGCGGATGCGGTCGGCCACCTCCACGCCGCCCTCCAGCTTCACGGCCGTAGCGCCGGTCTCCTTCATGAGCCGCCCGGCGTTCACCACGGCATCGTAGACGCTGGCCTGGTAGGACATGAAGGGCATGTCCATGACCACGAGCGCGTTCTCGGCGCCCCGGCACACGGCGGCCCCGAAGGTGATCATGTCCTCCATGGTGACCGGCACCGTGCTTCCCAGGCCCAGCATCACGTTGCCGAGGGAATCGCCGACGAGGATGGAATTGATGCCGGCCGCGTCCACGAGCCGCGCCGTGGTGTAGTCGTAGGCTGTGATCATGGAGATCTTCTCGCCCTTTTGCTTCAGGGATTGGACTGTGGAAACCGTAACGCTCATGAGCGCCTCCTTTGCGATCCTGCCGCCCGGGCCCTTTGCTCGGTGCAGCGGTATCCTTCACTGGCGCGTATTATAGCCCCGCGGCCCGCGCCCGCATCGCAAAATGGTAATGATTCCCATCAGCATTGCCGATACTGCTATTCTTGCGACCTATATATGGGGCAGTGCGCGGCGCGATGTCCCGAAGCGTTTCGCAGCCGGCTCCTCAGGAGAGACCCATGCGGGGAGGGCACTCCCCGGCGCCTCGGGCTCCGGGGGCGCATGCGCCGGCATTCAGCCCGGAGGGGGCTCTAGGAGGCCAGCGCCTTCAAGGCTGCAACTTCTTCAGAGGTGAGCCGACGGGCCGCGCCGCGCGGCAGATCGCCCAGGTCGAGGGGGCCGAAGGACTGGCGATGCAGGGCGATAACGGGATGGCCTACCGCCTCCAGCATGCGGCGCACCTGGCGCTTGCGGCCCTCGCGCAGGACCACCTCCACCAGCGTGCCGGATGCCTCCAGGGCGCGGCGCCCCCGCTTGCCCCCGTGCCGGGCGGCCTGGCCGCTGGCGCCCTCTCCCGTGCCGATGAGGCGGCGGGCCTCCTTCGCCTCGGCGCCGCGCAGCAGGCGGGCGCCGGCCGGCAGGGTGGGGCCGTCGTCCAACGGCACCCCCTCGCGCAGCCGGGCGAGATCGTACTCGTTCAACGCGCCCTCCACGAGGGCAAGGTAGGTTTTCTCCACGTGGCGGCGCGGGTGCAGCAGGCCATGGCCCAACGCGCCGTCGGTGGTGAACAGCAGAAGGCCCGTGGTGTCGGCGTCCAAGCGGCCCACCGGGAAGAGCCCCGGGTACGCGGCCCGCTCGGCTTCCATAAGGTCGGCGGCCGTGGGGCGCCCCTGGGGGTCGCTCATGGTGGTCACGTAGCCGGCCGGCTTGTGCAGCATGAAGGTGGCGGTCTCGTCGGGCAGCGCCACGGGCTCGCCGTCCACGGCCACTTCGTCGCGCCCCGGCTCCACCGTGGTGCCCATCTCCGTGACGATCGCGCCGTTCACCGCCACGCGCCCTTCGGCAATCATGGTCTCGGCATGGCGCCGCGAGGCCACTCCGGCCCGGGCCAGGAACTTCTGCAGGCGCATGCTACTCATCGTCGGTCTCGAAGGTGAGGGAGTCGAAGTCGATCTTGTCCACCACGCCCAACGTGGAGGCGATGGCCTCGGCGAACATGGCCTCGGCGGACTTCCCACCCGGTGCGGCCGGCGCGGGCGTGCCGGCCCGAACCCCCGGCTCCGCTGCCTCCGGCTCCTGCTCCGCAGCCCCCACCTCGGTCGCCTCCGCGGCCCGCTCTTCGGCCACGGCCGCGGCCAGGGCGTCGGCGGCCGCGTCCAGGCCCTCGTACACTTCGCCGTCGAAGAGCAGCGCCTCGCCGTCGTCCTCGGCCAGATCCTCCCCCATGAGCGCCCGGGCCATGCCGCGGGCCTGCTCGTCGGACACGGCCACGTCCTCGCGAGTGGCGGAGAGGCGCTCGGTGATGAGCCGGCGCGTCTCCTCGTCGGGGGCGAAGTCGGCCAGGTCGGGCAGGTCGGCGGGGCTGCGCAGGCCGAACTTCTCCAGAAAGCCGCGGGTGGTGCCGTACAGCGTGGGGTTGCCCGGCGTGTCGGCGTTGCCCACCTCGCGCACGAACCCCTTCTCCACGAGCGAGCTCAAGGGGCTGTCGGAGTTCACGCCGCGCACGCTGGCCACGCCGGCCCGGGTCACCGGCTGGGTGTAGGCCACGATGGCCAGGGTTTCCATGGCCGCCGCCGACAGCTTGCGCGTGTCCCAGGACAGCACGTACTTCTCGATGAGCTCGTGGTAGGCCGGGTGCGTGAACAGCCGCCAGCCGCCGGCCACCTCCCGCAGCTGGATGCCGGCGCCGTCGCGCTCCAGCTTCTCGCGCAGGGCCACGAGGGCCGCCTCCACCTGGCCTGGATCCGCCTCCACCATCTCGGCCAGGGCGATGGTGCCCACGGGCTCGTCGGTCACGAACAGCATGGCCTCCAGGGCCCCGGGCAGCTGACTTTCCTGCAATCCTTCGAACATGTCTATCCCTTCACCGTCTTGCGAGACGGCCGCCCAGCGGCAGCCCCGCGTCCGCGGCCATCCTATGCCTCCCCCACCGAGGTCAGCGCGTCGTCGCCCTCCAAATTGAGCTCGCCGGAGCCCTCGATGTAGTCGATGGCGATGTCGCCGAACGCGTCGCGCTGGGTAAGGCTCACCATCACGCGCTTGTACAGCTCCAAAATGGCCAGAAACGTGACCACCACCACTTCCGTGGGGGTCTCGGGGCCCGCCAGCTCCGAGAAGCGCAGCTTCTTGCGGGTGCGGATGCGCTGGTGGATGGCCCGCACGTGCACCTCTACGGGAATGGGCTTGGCGGCGATGTGCTCGCTTTCCAGCAAAAACACCTCGCGTCGGGCCAGGGCCGCGGCGGCCTGGTAGGCCAGGGCGTCGGCGGTCACGCCGCGCAGGAAGTCGGGCATGAGGCCCAGAAAGGCGGCGTCGGGCCCGAAGGGGCGTGTGTGCATGCGGCCCTCGGCGATAAAGCGGTTGTGCAGCACCGCCGCGGCGTTCTTGAACTTCTTGTACTCCATGAGGCGGCTGACCAAGATATCGCGGGCCTCGCTCGGCGCCAGCTCGGCCACCTCGTCGTCCAGCTCGTCGCGGTCGCGCGGGATGAGGCTCTGGGCCTTGATCTCCAAAAGCGTGGAGGCCACGAGCAGAAAGTCGCTCGCCACGTCCAGATCGAGGTTATCCATGCGGGACACCTCTTCGAGGTACTGGTCGGCAATCTCGGTGATGGATATGGCCCCGATATCTACCTTCTGGCGACTGACCAGGTACAACAGCAGATCGAAGGGGCCCTCGAAGCTCTCGATGCGAACCTTGTAGGACATGGCGGGCCGGCGCTCCTAGGAGAAGAACGGCGGGAACATGAGGTCGAACAGGTTGCCGGCCGTGACCCCCAAATACCACGAGAACGGGTTGAAGCTGAACACGTAGGGCAGCACCACGATGGCGATCATGAACACCGGGAAGGCGTACTGCTGGATCTGGTAGTACTTCGGCAGGTACTTCGGCGGCAGCAAGATGGCGAAGATGGAGGAACCGTCCAGCGGCGGGATGGGCAGCAGGTTGAAGAACATGAGGTACAAGTTGATGAGCGCGAACGTGGGGAGGAACAGCACGTAGAAGTACGCGAACAGCTCGTTGTTGGCGAAGGCGGGGTTGGTGACGAGCCCCGAGCAGCCCCAGGCTACCGCGGCGGCCAGGCCGGCCATGGCGAGGTTCGCGGCCGGACCGGCAAGGCCCACGATGACGTCGTCGCGGCGCGGGTCCTTGAAGTAGCGCGGATTGTAGGGCACGGGCTTCGCGTAGCCGAACACGGGCCAACCCATGACCATGAGCAGAAGCGGCAGGATGACCGTGCCGAAGGGGTCGATGTGCTTGAGCGGGTTCAGCGACAGGCGCCCGCTGCGCTTGGCCGTGGGGTCGCCCAGCTTGTAGGCCGCGAAGCCGTGGGCCACCTCGTGCAGCACGAGGGCGGGAATGAAGCTGAGCACCGAGCAGATGATGTAAGGAATGCTAACCATAGCGCCACAGTGTACCGCACCGCGCCGGGCCGGGGCGGCGCGGCGTGCCCAGCGGCCCCGAAATCCCCCAAACCGCCACGGAAGCGCCGCCGGCACGGGCGCGACGACACAGCGGCAGCTGCGGGCGTAGAAGCCCCAATGCGGCACCCTTCCCAAGAATCCGTGCAAATGCACGGCTTTTTGCAAGCGAAACGTACAAAGCATGGGAAAACGTGCAGGTTTTCCGCGATGAGGCGTACAAAGTGACGGATTCTGCGCAGAAGGCAGGAGTGGAAACGGAAACAGCGGGAGGAGGCTAGTCCAGCACCAGTTGCTGGATGTAGACGTCGTTGCGGAGCTCCTTGGCGTGGGCGGCGGTCAGGGCACCTGCGGCCTTCATGGCGCGAATGTACTCCAACTCGCGGGCCAGGGCCTGGGATTGCACGTCCTCCACGGCGTCGTAGACGGCCCGAAGCGCCCGGAAGTGGTCGGTGAGGGACGCGGGGCCCTCGGCCACGGCGCCGGCCCCCTCGGCCACGGCAGCACCGGGCCCCTCGACCGCGGCGCCGGCCGGGCCCTCCCCTGCCGTCTCGTCGCCGTCGTCGGCATCCCATTCCGCGAGGTCGTGGGCCACGGCATCCACCGAGGCGTACAGCGCCCCCACCCGGGCCGCCTCGGGGCTCGCCTGAGGCGCCAGCTCTTCCAGGATGTCGGCGTAGCGTTCCATGACGATGACCGTGGCCGGCTCGTCGGGCCCGTCGGCCACAGCCCCGTCGCCTCGCTGCACGGCGCCGGTCGCGGGAGCATCGGTCTCGATGGAGGCGATGACGCGGCAGGTGAGGTCGATCTCGGCATCCACCCGCTCCCGCGTGCGCCGGGCCGAGTGCTTGCAGGGCGCGAGCGCCGGCACGGCGAAGTTCGCCAGCAGAAGCGTGCCCAGAATCACCCCGGAGGCAATGGCGATAAGGGCGGTGCGCTGGGGGAAGTCGGCCACGCCGGGCAAGGTCAGCATAAGCGAGAGCGTGATGCCGCCCTTGGCGCCGGCAAAGGCCATGGCCAGGGTGCCGCGCAGGCTCGCCGCCGTGAAGCAGGAACGCACTCCCTCGCCCGCCCGGGCCGCCGCCCGCATGTCCATGGCAAGCAGCCAGAGGAAGCGCACGGCCTCCAGGACCGCGGTCACCGCCAGCACCACGGCCACGAGCGCCGCCGGATCGCCCAGGCCGCCTTCGGCCGCCGGGCGGATGAGATGGGGCAGCTGCATGCCCAGAATCACGAAGATGATGCCGTTCAGCACGAACTCGAGCGTTTCCCACACGCCTTTGGCCTGCAACTTCGTGCGGGCCGCGGCCGCCGTGTGCCGCTGGGGCAGAAGCGCCATGGCGAGCCCCGCCGACACCACGGCGATGACGGCGCCGATGTGCACCGACTTGGCCGCGAGGTAGATGACGAAGGGAATGAGCAGCTCCAGCATCACGTGGAGCGTCGGGTTGTCCAGCCCGAGGCGGCGGATGAGCGCGAGCAGGGCCCAGGCCGCCGTGCCCATGACCGCGCCGCCGATAAGGCCGCCGAACAAATCGAGGGCGAACTCCTCGCCGGCGTGCACGAGCGAGAACGTACCCGAGGCCATGACGGCCATGCAGCAGGAGAACAGCACCGTGCCCGTCACGTCGTTGAACAGGGCCTCGCCCCGCAGCAGCGCCTGATGGCGGCGGCCGAACTGGCGGTCCTTCGTGAGCGCCATGACCGCCACCGCATCGGTGGACCCCAGGGCCGACCCCAGCGCGAGGCAGGCGGCCAGCGGGATGGCCGGCGCCAGGCCGTGCAGGGCGGCCCCGCAGGCGGCCGCGATGGCGAACACGAGGCCCACGGACAGCGAGGCGATGCCCCACCGGTTGCGCCAGAGGCTGCCCGAGTCCACATGGCGCGACTCGTTGAAGTGCAGCGGCGCGATGAACAGGATGAGCAGCAGCTCCGGGTCGATGCCCCATTCCAGCGGCGTCGTCACCGCCAGCGCGATGACGGCCCCCAGCGCGATCTGCACGAGGGGCAGCGACACCCGCGGCAGGAACTTCTCCAGAATGCTGGAGGCGATGACGGCGATGAGCAGGAACAGGATGAGCTCGAAGGTTTGCACGGCGATGGGGCTCCTCACAGGTTCGGAAAGTTTCGGAGTACCTTAACGGAAGAGCGCACCGCCGCGGCCCTCCCTTCGGCCGCACGGCCCGAAGCGCCCCGCGACCGAGGGAGGGAGGCGGTCGCGGGGCGCGGAGGCACCGGCGATGCGGCCGAACACGATGAGGTCGGTGTAGGAGTTGCCGCCGAGGCGATTGGCCCCTTGCACGCCGCCGGTCACCTCGCCGGCCGCGAACAGGCCGGGAATGGGATCGCCGGCGGCGGTGAGCGCCTGGGCCTCGGGGCTGATGCACACGCCGCCCATGGTGTAGTGGATGGTGGGAATGCGCTTGGAGGCGTAGAAAGTCGGGTCGGACACGGCATCGCCCAAGAGCTCCTTGCCGGGCGTGATCTGGGTATCGGCACCGGCGGCCACGCAGGCGTTGTAGCCCTCGATGGTGTCTGCCAACGTGGCGGCGTCCACACCGATCTGCCCGGCCAAGTCCTCGATGGTGTCAGCCTGGAAGCTGTGGCCCTTGGCCACGAGGTCGGCGATCTCCTCCAGGCGGTCGTCCTTGATGTTCGTGGAGTCCACTAGCAGCCACATCTCGTCGTTGGGCTGCTCCAGGATGGCGTCGGCGATGGTGTCGCGGCGCTCGTCCGCGCGCCCGAAGCGGTTGGCGTCGTCGTTGACCATGACGTAGTCCTCCACGCCCAGCCAGTTACCCACGAAGGTGGCCACACCGCCGTTCTGCGGGTCGCCGAGCGGGTGAATCTGCACGAGCTCCATGTTCCGCAGCCCCGCGCCGGCCGCCTCGGCGAGCGCCAGGCCGTCGCCGGTGGACGAGCACACGTTGGACGACGGCATGGTGTCGGTCACGCGCTTGTCGTACTGCTTGGCCAGCTCGGCGTTGCGGGCGTAGCCGCCGGTGGCCAGCACCACGGCCTTGGCGCGCACCTCCACCGGTTCGCCGGACGAGGGACGGGTGCCGCGCACGCCCACGACCGCGCCGCCTTCCACCATGAGCTCCTCGGCCTTGGCATCGGTGTGCAGGGTGAAGTTCCCCGTGGCCTGGGCCGCCTCCATCAGGCACGACACGTAGTAGCTGCCGCCCTGCTCGCCCTTGGTCTCCACCTCCACGGCATGCCCCCGCTGCCACAGGCCGCCGATGGCCGTGAACACTTCCTTCTCGTACACCAGGCCGTGGTCCTCCATCCAGTGCACGGCATCCAGCGCGTTGTCGGCCAGGATGCGCACAAGGGCCGGGTCGCCCGCCGAGTCGCCGCCCTCGAAGGTCTGGGTGTAGTAGAAGTCCGGCGAATCCTCGATGCCCAGAGGCTCCTGGCGCTCGGGGTCCGGCGCGTTCAGCGTGCCCTCGCCGGCATTGGTGTTGCCGCCGTAGATGTCCATCTTCTCCAGCATGACCACCCGCTTGCCGGCCTCGGCAGCGGTCACGGCCGCGGCCAGGGCCGCGCCGCCGGAACCGATGACGCACACGTCGCATTCCTCGTCGATGGGCTCGGCGGCGTTCACCGAATCGGCCCCCTTCATGAGGGCGCGCATATCGCCGCCGGCCTGCTCGGCGCATTCGGCGACGGCGGTGGCGAAGGCCATGGAGGTGAGCGTGGCGCCGGTCACCGTGTCCACGGACAGCGCCTGGGTGTCCAGGTAGTTCTCGGTGAGCAGCCGCACGGCCGCGTCCCCGATGTTGCGGCTCTCCATGTGGTCGGCCTCGATGGACTCGATGCGGTCGGCGGCGAAGGTGACGCGCACCCGAATCTCGCCGTTGCGGCCGGCACCCACGGCCTCGTAGGTGCCGGGCGTGAAGGCGGCCGCGCCCGTGTCGGCCGTCGGGCTCTTCGGCGCACAGCCGGACAGCCCCAGGGCCGCGAGCGCCACGGTGGCGAGGCTGCCGCACAGGAACTGGCGGCGGTTCAGCTTCAGGCTCTCGGCGATGTTGCGGTTGATGCGGGCCAGGGCACGCTGGCGGCGCGTGGCGGCGGCGATCTCGTTGGGGTTCTGAATCGTGCTCATGGTGTCCTCCTCGGGTCTCCCTTGGCTGCTTGGCGGACCGGCTCGTCCGGTGCCGCCGACAGGGGCCATCATGGGCCGCCGAGGAGGGCGCGACCAGTACCCGAACGGTGCGATTTCGCCGGACACCCCCATGACACGAAGGGGGTGATACCCGTGCTACCTGGGAAAACCCCTAGGACTCGTGCAACAGGTCCAGCACGTCCTGCTTGGAATGGACGTCCAGTTTCTGGTAGATGTGCTTGGCGTGGGAGCGCACGGTGTTCTCGGAAATGAAGAGGCTCTCGGCGATGTAGCTCTTGGAGCGGCCCTTCACGATCATCTGGAGCACCTCCACCTCCCGGGCCGTGAGGCCGTGCCCTTCCCCGAGGGCGGCGCACTGGGCGTCCAGCGAGGCGAAGGCCGCCGGGGCCGGGGCCGGCGCGTCCAAGTCGGCGAAGATGCGCCGCTGGGAGAAGGCCGTGTCGCTTAAAGCCAGCACGGCAGCCACGGTGACGAGGTAGGCCAAGGTGGCGATGCCGACGGCGCTGGCCGGCGAGGAGCCGATGAGCAGGCCGGCTACTTCGCCGACGGCCAAAGGCAGCGAATAGGCCAGCCAGCCCGATCCGAAGATGACGAAGGGCGACGCCTCGGAGTGGTGAGCCACATCGGCGAGCATGGTCCACAGCAGCATGACCACGAGGGTCTGGGCGATGCCGTCGCCGAGCAGCAGCCAGGGCGTGACCGCGGGGCCGGCCGAGGGCAGGAAGAACAGGGTGGCGGCCGTGAACAGCAGGATGGCCTTCCACAGGCTGGAGAAGTGGATGAGCCGGCGGCGCACGAGCACCCACCACAGCACGGCCAGGGCGATGAGAATCTCCGAGAGATGATGGGCCACGGTGAGCGCCGCGAAGGGAACGGGGTCGCTTTCCACGGGTACCCCCTTCACCGCGCCGATGACGAGGCTGTACACGGCCACGCCGGCCAGGATGCGCCAGGGAATGGCCGTGGGGTTCTGCTCGTGGAACAGCCGCGGGGCCCGCTCGCAGGGCACGGGACGGCGGTCGGCACGGCGCACGAGCAGGGCCGAGGCGGCCGGCAGCAGGGCCAGGACCGCCGCGGCGGGCGCCGGGGGCAACAGATCGATGGGCACTTTCAAAGCCGAGCCCACGGCCATGGCGCAGAACACGCAGGCCACGGCGTCGCGCACATCGAGGCTGGCGAAGAAGGGCGCCCAACGCAAGTACAGCCACGCCACGCCCGCGCCGGCCGCCACGGCGCAGAGGGGCGCCACCCAGGGAATGCCGGCTGCCGGCCCGAGCACCGCCGGCGCCGCGAGCGCCACACTGGCCGCGCCCTGCATCACGGCGAGGGGCCCGTCGAGGCCCGCGGGGCAGCGCGTCACGCGGCCCTTCCACGCCAGCAGCACCACTGCCAGCATGAACGCCGACAGCGCCAGGTACAGCGGCACGCCCAGCGCCACTTCCGACAAGGCGCCGTCGGTGCGGTGGGCGATGCAGTAAATCCAGATCTGGGGCACGCAGACGCCGATGTAGGCCACATCGAAGTGCCGCAGCACATAGGGCAGCGCATCCCTCAGCTTGTCCATGACCTCCCCTTTCCCGCTTTCCCTGCATTATAGCAACGGGCGGAACCGGGGACGTTCGTCAGCACCTGCAGCGTGTCTTTCTGGCGAAAAAGTGCGGTTGGAGGTCGCAGAACGTCGAGGCCGCCCCTCCCATTGCCGCGCACTTCTTCTCCTGCGTCCTGTTTCCCCAGGTCGCGAGAAACGGGTTCCGGAGCTGAGCGCCCGTTTTGCCTCCCGGGCGACCTCCAACCGTCATTTTTCGCCATCGGGAGCCGTTTCCCGTGCCGAACCCTCTCGCCGGGCGCCCATCTCATGAAAGGCCCGGGAAGCCCTGTTGGGCCAGGACCTCGTAGGCGGCGATGGCCACGGCGTTGGAGAGGTTCAAGGAGCGAGCGCCCTCGCGCATGGGGATGCGCACGCAAGACTCAGCGAAGCGGTCGATGAGGGCGTCGTCCAGCCCGCGGCTCTCGCGGCCGAACAGCAGGAACGCGTCGGGCCCGTAGGCCACCTCGCGGTAGCCGCGCACCGCGCGCCCCGTGAACAAGTGCAGCTCGTCGGCGCCGTGGGCCTCCAGGAACGCTTCCGCGCAGGGCCACCGCACGATGTCCACGGCGTCCCAGTAATCGCAACCGGCCCGCTTCAAGTTCCTCTCCGTGGGCCGGAAGCCCATGGGCTCCACCAGATGCAGCCGCGCCCCCGTGCAGGCGCACGTCCGCGCGATGTTCCCCGCGTTCTGCGGAATCTCCGGCTCCACGAGCACGATGTTCAACATGTTGAACCTTTCTCGATAGGGGCAATGCAGGGAATCGACAGCGGGTGTTCCGACCGAGCGAGTTCCGCAGCGACTGAAAGTGCCCGGTGGGCACTTTCACCAAGCGAGGACTGTCTGAGCGAATCGGGATACCCGGTGGCGCTTCCCGGAGGGAGCGAATCAGGGTACCGCGCAGCTCGGGCCGGACAATCCCCCTACCCCTGCTCCTGTTGGCGGGCCATTTCGGCTTCCAGCTCCTCGGTGAGGGCGAACCACTCCTCCTCGGCGGCGGCCAGGCGCTGCTTCAGCTTCGCGTGCTCGGCGATGGCATCGGAGGAGGCGTCCTCGTTCACGTAGAAGTCGGGGTCGGCCATGAGGGACAGCAGCTCCTCCATGCGGGCGTTGTCCCGCTCCATTTGCTCGTCGAGCTGGGCGATGCGCTTGCGGTGGTTCTTCAGGGCCGCGTAGGCGCGGTTGCGGGCCTCGGCCTCGCGGCGCTTCTGCTCCTTGGTCTTGG
>CANPHS010000025.1 GCA_947573925.1 uncultured Enterorhabdus sp.
TACGGCCGCCCTCGTCGCCGGAGTCGCTAGCGACCCCCAAAAAAGTTACGCCGTGCAAGAACGGCAGCATGAGGTAGCCCGTCGGGATTGATAAGCGGCAGAAAATTTCTGATATAAGTGAAGAGGAGTAACGCCCTCGCGATCTCCGCTGCTGCTCCTCTTCCCAACCCTCAGAATCAGTGAGGCTTGCAATTAACACCATTGTTTCTCCTTTTCGTTGTGGTGTCCTATCTGCGCTTTCTCTTTCGTTGTGATTCTTCGTTTTGCAGCGAGCCTCACTGGCTCTGTGGGTTTGTTAACCACAGATAACTTTTCGATAATAAAAAGTAAACTCGATTAAACCCAGTTGGGAGGTAAAACCATGAAGATTGCAGTGGAGGTGTCCGAGGACGCAATGGACAGAGCCTGCGGGTTCGTCCGCCTCAACGGCGGCGAGAATGCGGTTCTCGATATTGCCGTAATCGACGCTGAGGCCAACGAGCTGTACGGCCTCATGTTCCAAACCATCTACGAGCTGGCCGAGGTTCAGCGCGAGGCTGAATCAAATGCCCCCAACACCCACATGATTAAAGCGGCACTGAGGAGCCTTCTCGAGACTTACAGCACCGTTCTCGACGAGCTGGAGAGTACGGGAACCCTCGCCGTTCTTAATAGCAGTGAAGACCAGTGCAATTCGAGTGAAGCGGTCGAATAAATACTGTCTATCCTGAAAGGAGATCGCGAAATGAGTAATTGGAATGTGAATCTAACTGGTGTAATTGTCGCGTCTGGCCAACCCGTGCCTATGATGAAATGGGAAGGAAACAAGCCGACCGACACCCCGCAGACCAACGCAGAGGGAGTCCCGCTGTACAAGATACCTCTGCTGTACAAGCCCGAGGGCGCTGCCGACTACGAGAAGATCAGCGTCGAGGTTCCGAGCGCCAAGGCACCAGAGTCCATCCCCGACTTCACGCCCGTCCAGGTCAACGGAGCCAAGCTGCGCGTGAACACCTGGACTGACGCCAGCGGGAAGACCCGTCTCTCCGAGAAGTTGAGCGCTGCGTCTGTGAAAAGAGCCTAACTATTGAGAAATAGGGGGGTCGCATGGGAACGTCTCCTGTGCGGCCCTTCTGCATATTAAGAAAGCGAGGCTCTAATGGCAGCACTCCCCACTATCACGGGGCGTGAGACCATTGCGCCCCCGATCGCAACGAAAGTTCATGTCACCCCTCTTCCCGAGCCTCAAGGACTAATGGCCCTGCTGAAGAGGAAGAAGCGCAGACCCATCCCCATCGACACCCTTGTGAGCGATTACTGGTACAACCTCATGGCCCGTTACCGAACGTACCCATGGGACAGGTTCATGTCCATGGCCGCTCTCGGCAACCTGGATGCCCTTGAGACCAAGACGGTCTACCTCGATCTGGAGTGCATTCCGTCTCTAGAGGCCCTGAGGACGCTGTGCAGGCTCGTCTATCCCCAGGGCTTCGAGGTCGTGCCCGTGAAAGTACAGAACTCGATGGGGGACTTAGAAATAATGTCTAACGAAAAGGAGAAAAATTATGAAGAAGAATACAAGCCCGAGAAACGATAACGACTACGGCATCTTCAACAAGGTGGCCTACGGCGACGATCAGAGCGCCGAACCGAAGGAGATGTGGAAGCCCCAACGCACCTCCAACGCCACCACCGCCATCGTCGTTGCGGCCCTCGGGTTCATCATATTGTGGGCTATCGACTACGCCGCCCATATCGACGCAGTGGCCCAGCTCGGCATCGCCGTCCTCGTCGATGCTCTGAAGTCGGTGCATGAACTGGTGGCGTTCCTGCTCTCGCCAGCGTCCCTCGCTATCGGCATCGTCCTCCTCATTGGAGGCATCGCATTGGAGACGTGGCAGCAGACCAGAACGCCCCCGCCGATGTACAGGGTGCGCGACGAGCTCATCACCGCGCTGATCGACTCGGGCATATTGAAGCCCGACGTTGAGCGCATGAACGCCCAGATTCGCATATTCCCGTCCAGCCACTACGATAGGGCGAACCGCTGCTACTCATTGGAGTTCGAGCTGAAATCTGTGAAGGCCACCCCCGAGCGCATGGAAAAGCTGCAAGAGGGTCTGGCGAGCGCCTTCTATAAGGCTCAGGAAGTGGAGCTGGAACCCTCCCGTGACAAGCGGGGCAACCAGGTAGGCTGGCTCCTCCACGTCTTCTACGACGTAGACCCTTTCAGCAAGACCCTTGAGCAGAACAATCCGTTCGACGATGACCCACTGGCCCCAGCGCCTAAAACATCGAAATTGAAGCAGATCATGAAAGCAGGTAGATAACTATGGCGAAGATCAACAAGACCCAGGCCCTCAAGTACAAGTCGATGCGCGATAGGTACCGCATCGAGCGTGCCTCCCTGGTGACCGAGCACAACGCGAGAATGGCGGTGCTCATGGAGATGATCGACGAGGAGTGCGCCTCCCACCAGCGCAAGCTCTCCTACCTTGAGCGGGAGTTCGAGTTCAATATCCAGAGCATCGCCGATGAGAGCGGGGTGATCTAGATGGATATGCTGGTAGGCTACGACAAGATGAGAAACGAGGTGCGCATGCAGCTCGGCGACCCCATGAGGATTGGCCTCCTCGCATCATCAGGCTCGGGGAAGACCACTTTACTGCAGAACATCGTGCTCATGCTCTCACGCGAGCTGCGCGAGAAGGTGCAGTTCATAGGCTTCGACCCGAAGCTGACCTCCCTGTTCTCCATCGAGCCGAGGTTCAGCGTGCCAGTGTTCACGCAGCCCGCGACATGGCTCCCGACGATGAACAAGATAGAGCAGATCATGAACGACCGACTCGCCGAGATGAAGGCGCGGGGCTGGGCCAAGATAGACCCCGTGAGGCACGGTGCGGAGTTCCCTCAGATCATAGTCGTCGTGGAGGAGCTTCCCTCGCTCATCAACAACACGGAATTGAGCAAGAACGAGCAGAACGCCATCAGGGAGTGGTTCGGCTCGTACCTGCGCATGGCCCGAGCGGCGAACATGGGCATCCTCGTGGCCTCCCAGACCTTCGACTCTGGCGTGACCATCGCCACCAGCATCCGCTCCCAGTTCAACATCAGGTTCATCGGGCGCTGCTCCATCGGCGACGCGAACCTCTTCTGCGAAGGCCAGACGGACAAGTGCAACGTGCTGAGGCTCGCTGGCCCAGGTGAGTTCTACTTCGCCCAGGACGATTTCAACCAGTGGGTGCGCTTCAAGACCTGGTACACCGACGAGGAGAGGATACGCACCATGGCCCAGGCCTACTCCGTGGACAACCGCGACATCGGCCTCGGCTGGCGCGTGAGCAACCCCTTCGAAGACTAACGAAAAAAGTGCGGTAGAGCATTGGCGCTCGACCGCACTGCTATATTCCGAGAAATTCCAGTTCAGCTGCCGAAAATAACCTCTTGGAGACCTCATTTCGACCCATTTATCTATGCCGTAAACGGCATAATTAGCTCACGTTGACAGAGTGTCAATGAAAGGAGCGAGAATGCGAGTAAGTGAGGAATTCAACCAGATGTTCGACACGCTGGTGCCAGCCCAGGGCAAGGCGGGAACGCTGGGAGGAGAGCTGTTGCGGGCCACTGCCAGGCTCGGGTACCGCTACCTCAACGACGGAGACATGGTGGGCCGCGACTACGGCAACGAGACCTGCAACGCAGCCGCCAGGTTCATCGACGAGTGCGTAGACCAGGACACCCCCATCCCTGGAATCATCGACTCCCTCTGGTGCTCCTACGACCCCGTGTACGGGCAGCAGATCGAGGCTCTTGTCGGTGAAATGGTTGTTTACATCAAGAAGCGCCCCTGGCTGACAACCGAGCCCTGCACGTTCGACATGTGGGACTGGGCCAAGCCCGAAGACCGAGACTACGACGAAGAGGACGAGGAGTGGTAGCTATGGAGTTCAACACCACATTCATGGGCGACTTCACCATCGCGGAGCAGTTCGGCCCAGCGGCAGTGCAGGATACCTACGAGAGGGTGTTC
Source organism: uncultured Enterorhabdus sp. (assembly GCA_947573925.1). Taxonomy (GTDB): domain Bacteria; phylum Actinomycetota; class Coriobacteriia; order Coriobacteriales; family Eggerthellaceae; genus Adlercreutzia. Next base: position 4,010 of record CANPHS010000025.1, read on the forward strand.
CAGCAGTGGCACGACGATTACCGCTACCTCACCGACTTGGTGATTGTGCTCAACCGCAAGCTGTGGAGCCATTGGGAGAAAGACCCAGACTCCCCCTTTACCGCCCTCTACAACGAGCTGTGGGCAGCGGCCAACGATTACGCACTGGACAACTTGAAAGGAGCGAAGCTGGATTATTTTCTCAAGGCAGTGGATTAGGAACTCTCAGATACCGTCAATAAGATGAGGATGGTGGTTGATAGCTTAGTACTCTGTTCTACTTAAGTCGAAGTAATGCGGCTTATTGGAAGTTAGTGAATCCGCACACTTCCCGCACACTTTGCCTGGGAAAAGAAAAAGGTCAGCACACTTGTAAGCTGCTGACCTGGTGTTTCTTGGTCGCGGGGGGAGGATTTGAACCTCCGACCTTCGGGTTATGAGCCCGACGAGCTGACCAGACTGCTCCACCCCGCAATGGGTTGCCTCAATGGGCAAGGATTTATAATACTCGCTTCCCCGCCGATTGCAAGCAATTTCTTCTCAGGACCAGCAATGGACACAATTCCTGCATAGTTCCGCCGAAAAGCGCCGCACCAGTCCCTTCGCCCCCTAGGGCGCCCCTCAATTCCCAGAGACGCGAGCGTCCCGTTGTACCCGAGCTCAACAAGGAGCCGCGCCGTTTGGCGCATCGCCCATAGCGCGGCCGCTTGCGCCCATGCTATGATGCCGTGCCATGGGGAAACTTCTCGGACATACCGCCGCCCCGCTGTGGGTGTTCAAAGCGGCGCTGCTGCTTTCGGCGGCCATTTGGGGCATGGGCACCGTGGTCATCAAGTCCACGGTGGACGCCTTCCCGCCCTCGTGGCTCGTGGGCGTGCGCTTCCTGGGGGCGGGACTCATTCTGGGCATCGTCACGCTGCCGCGCATCCGCGCCGCCTACGCCCGCAACCGCCGCGGGCACCTGCGCGACGGCGCCGTGCTGGGCGTGCTGCTGTTCGCCTCCTATTGGTGCAACTCCACGGGACTGACCGATACCACGGCCTCCAACAGCTCGTTCCTCACGACGCTCTACGTGGTCATCATCCCGTTTTTGGGCTGGGCCATCATCGCGAAACGGCCCACGCGCTTCAACATTGTGGCCGCCATCCTGTGCGTGGCCGGCGTGGCCTGCGTCGCCTACGGCGGGGCCGGGGAATTCTCGCTGCGCTTCGGCGATTTCATCACCCTGGCCTCGGCGTTCTTCCTCAGCCTGCACGTGCTGTACACGGCGAAGTACGCGCCGGGCCGTTCCATGACGCTGCTCACCGTGGTGCAGTTCCTCACCGCTGGCATCCTCGGCCTTGCCGTGGGCGCCGCCAGCGAGCCCGTGCCCGACTTCGCCCCTCTCGGCGCCGACACCTGGGGCAGCCTCGTCTACATCACCGTGTTCGCCAGCTGCGTGGCCTTGGGGTTGCAGAACATGGCCGTAGCCCGGGTTGATCCGGCCCAGGCGTCGCTGTTTCTGGCCACCGAGGCCGTCTTCGGCGTGGCCTTCTCCATCCTGCTACTCGGAGAGGCGCTCACGCCGTCGTCCTTCGCCGGCTTCGCCCTCATCTTCGCCGGCATCGTGACCAGCGAGTACCTGCCCCTGCGAGCCGAGAAGAAGCAGCGGGAAGCCGCCGAGAAAGCCGCCCTAGAACTGGAAGAGGCCGACGCCGCCCTGCGGTAACAACCGAGGACAATCGTCCCATTCACATTCCGACCGTCGTACCAGCACGCAAAAAGGGCGACCACGAAGGTCGCCCCTACGAAAGCGATGATCCACCGGTTCGCCCAGGGAAGTCAATGGGGGGAGCCACCCGACGCTCGGATGTGCGTCGGCCGTTGCCGTGTCCTATTCCCGGCCGTCCCAGCAGTAGGTGCACACCTTGCTCGGGTCGATGCCGATGGCCTCCAGCATGCCCGACAGGCTCTGGTAGCTCAGGGAGTCGAAACCCATGTCCTCGCAGATGGTGCGCAGCAGGCACTGGCCACGCTTGGTGGTGGCGTCGGCGTACTCGTCCAGGTGCGCCACGCCTTCCTCGCCTTCCAGCGAGTCGACCACACGGCGCGCGATGAGATCCATGTCCGACTTGCTGGACGAGAAGCTCAGGTACTTGCAGCTGTACATGATGGGCGGGCAGGCGCTGCGCATGTGCACCTCGGCGGCGCCGGAGTCGTACAGGAAGTTCACCGTCTCGCGCAGCTGGGTGCCGCGCACGATGGAGTCGTCCACGAACAGCAGCTTCTTGTCGCGGATGAGCTCGGGCACCGGCACCTGCTTCATGTTCGCGATCTTGTTGCGCAGGTCCTGGTTGGCCGGCATGAACGACCGCGGCCAGGTGGGCGTGTACTTGATGAACGGGCGGCCGAAGGGCATGCCGCTCTCGGTGGCGTAGCCGATGGCGTGGGGCACGCCGGAATCGGGCACGCCGGCCACGTAGTCCACCGCGGGGCAGGCGCCGCGGGCGGCCTCGTCGCGGGCCATGATGGCGCCGTTGCGGTAGCGCATCACTTCCACGTTCTCGCCCTCGTAGTTGGAGTTGGGGTAGCCGTAGTACACCCACATGAAGGCGCAGATCTTCATCTCGTCGCGGGCCGGCGAGAGCACCTCGATGGCATCGGGCGTCAGCCGCACGATTTCCGCCGGGCCCAGCTCGTACTCGTCGTGGTAGCCCAGCTTGTGGTAGGCGAAGCTCTCGAAGGCCACGCAGTGCCCGTTCTCATCGGCGCCCACCAGCACGGGCAAACGTCCCATGAAGTCGCGGGCCGCAATGAGGTCGCCGTCCTCGGTCATGATGAGCAGCGTGAGCGAGCCGTCCACCTTCGACTGGGCGTACTGGATGCCGCTGACCAGGTCGTCCTTCTGGTTGATGAGCGCCGCCACCAGCTCGGTGGCGTTCACCGCCCCGGAGCTCAAGGCCATGAACTGGCTGTTGGCCCGGGCGAAGTACTCGTCCACCAGGGCCTCGGCGTTGTTGATGGCGCCTATGGTGGTAATGGCGAAGGTGCCCAGGTGCGAGCGCACCAGCAGCGGCTGCGGGTCGGCATCGGAAATGCACCCGATGGCGCTCGTGCCATGGAAGCGCACGATGTCGTCCTCGAACTTCGTGCGGAAGGGGGTGTTCTCAATGGAATGGATCTGGCGCTGGAACCCATCGGTGTGGTCGCGCACGATCATGCCCGCGCGGCGCGTGCCCAAATGGGAATGGTAGTCAACGCCGAAAAACACATCCAGCACCACGTCGCGCCGGGAAACTGCTCCGAAAAAGCCGCCCACGAAATCCTCCGTTTCAGAAAGATCACTTACCCGATCAGTATAAATGGTGCGCGTGCCCCATTGTTGCCAGCCCGTTAAAAGGGCACAAGAATCTGCGAGCGTTGCAGCTCCTTGGCATCTCGGTGGCGAAAAAGTTCGGTTGGAGGTCACCGGAACGCCATTCAAGAAGGGAAAACCCTCTCCATTGATCCAATCTGGCCCAGATTGGGCCTAGAATTCGAGCGAAAATCGAGCAATCGATGACTCCCCCGACCTCCAACCGAACTTTTTCGCCAAAATCGCGCCCTTTCAGTGCCAAAGCGGGTAATCGCCTTCCGCACCCGCGTCCCGCACCCCTCCCCTACCCTGCTGTCCAGAATCCGGCACGTTGTACGACCGATTGCAAGAAACCTGCACGTTTGGCCCTGCTTTGTACGTTTCGGCCGCAAAAAGGCGTGCAAAGTGACGGATTCTGGACAGCGGCCCGCGCGAGGAGGCGGCTCTACTCTACGACGAAGCGGCGTTGGCGGTGGGTGGCCAGGGCGCGGGGAGCCAACGAGCAGCCGATGCCGTAGTCGTGGCCGGGGACGTTCAGGGTGATGATGCCGTCGGGGGCCGTGTAGGCCGGCTCGGTGAGGTCGACGTCGAAGTAGCGATCCGTGGCGCCCAAGTCGCCGGGAATCACCACGCCGGGCAGGGTTTGGAAGGCCGCGTGCACGAAGCGGGAGATGCCCGTGTCGTACATGCCGCTCATGCACACCTCGCGGCCCTCGGCCAGGGCCCGGTGCACGAACTCCAGCGCCCGCTGGATGCCGCCGAACTTCCCGATCTTCACCATGGCGCAGCGCAGCTCCGGGTACGCGAAAATGCGGTCGGCCTCGGCGGCGTTCACGAAGGACTCGTCCACGCAGATGGGCATGGCCAGCGTGTGCTGGAACGACGCCAGCCGTGCGAAGGCGTTCTCGTGGCGGCTCACCCCGGCGGCGGCCAAGTCCAGCGGCTCCTCGATCCAGCCGATGTCGAGGGAGTCGTAGGCCCGCAGCTCGGCCATGTGGTGCAAGCTGAAGCTCTGGTTCGCGTCCAAGGTGATGAGCAGCCCGGGGAAGGCCCGGCGCACGGCCCGCACCGCCGGCAGCCCCTTGCCGGGGGCCACCTTCAGCTTAATGCGCTGGTAGCCCTGGCGCACGCAATCGCGCACGTCGGCCACGGTTTGGGCCGGCGTGCCCATGCCCACCACGGCCCCGCTGTACACCTGACGCGGACGGCTGCGGCGCCCCCCGCGTACGGCCGGCGGCCCGTCGGGCACATCGGTCTCGCAGAAGGCGGCCACCCGGGTCAGCCGGTCGAACTCCTCGCAGAGCAGCGCCCACAGCGGCTGCTCCACCACCTTGCCGTACAAATCCCAGCAGGCCATCTCCAGGGCGCTGGCGGCCATGGGGAAGCGTTCGGCCCCCTCGGCCGCGGCCAGGTCGGCGGCCACCTCGCGGGGGTGCAGGTAGGTGCCCGCGATCAGGCGCGGTGCCAGCACCTCGCGCATGTAGGACAGGTCGTCGGCCAGCACCTCGGGCAGGTACCAGTCGGTGTCGAAGGCGGTGCACTCCCCCAGGCCCACGCGGCCCTTCTTGTCCACCACCTCCACGATGACCAGCTCGCGGTAGGTGAGCGTCTCCTTCGGCGTTTTGAAGGGCTTCGTGAAGGGCAGCCGCACCCGGTGGAACACTACCTTCTTCACGTCGATATGCTGGCGGAACAGCCCCTCGCAGGCCGCGCGGTCTATCTTGCCGATGCCGGAGCGGGGCATCTCGTCCACGATGCAGATCTGCTCGGGAATGTAGAGCCGCGACAGGCGCCGGGCCAGGGCGTCCTTGATGATGCCCGCCGACAGCGGCGGGGCCCCGGGCGACAGCTCCACCACGGCGGCGGGGCGGCGCCCCCACTGGGCGTCGGGTACGCCGAACACGTAGGCGTCGGCGATGCCGGGGATGCGCACGAGCGCGTCCACGATTTCCGCCGGGTACACGTTCTCGCCGCCGGACACGAACATGTCGGCCGTGCGCTCGCGGATGTAGAGGCAGCCCTCGTGCAGCGCCGCCGTGTCGCCGGTGAGGAAGAACCCATCCACGGTGAAGGCGGCCCGGGCGTTGGCGTAGCCGCCGAACACCCCGGGCCCGCGCAGGGCGAGGCGGCCGAAGCCCTCGCCGTCGGGTTCCACGATGCGGGCGGAATAGCCGGGCAGAAGCCGCAGGCCCCCGGTGAACTGCGGGGTGATGAGCGTGTTGGCCACCTGGCTGGACGTCTCGGTCATGCCGTAACTAGCGTACACCCGGGCCTTGGCCGCCAAAGCGCCGGCCACGGTGTTCGCGTTCAAGGGGCCGCCGCCGAGCAGCAGGCACTGGTACTGGGCCAGGGCCGCGCCGCCGTGGCGCAGCAGGTCCTGCAGCATCTTGTCCACCACGGAAATATGGGTGGCGTGCAGCTCGGCCGCGTCACGCAGCACCTGTTCGGCGTCGAAGCGCTCGTAGACGCGCACGGGCCAACGGCTGCACACGCTGCGCACGAGCACCTGGAAGCCCCCCACGTGGAAGAACGGCAGCACCGCCTGCCACAGCCCCCGGCTCATGCTGCGCGGCGAGAGCACCCGGTTGGACGCCTGGGCCGATTCCACCAAGTTCGTCCAGGTCAGCTCGGCGCCCTTGGGCTTGCCCGTGGTGCCCGAGGTGAACATGATAAGGGCCCGATGGTCGGGGTCGAAGGTGTGCCCGGCCCGCTCCGCGAAGTGGATGGCGTCCTCCACCACGCCGCCCAGGGAGTCGTCCACGCGCCCCGCCCGAACATCGCCGCGCAGAAGCGAGTTGCACACATGCTCGAACAGCCGCGGCTCGCTGGCGGCGTCCACCCGGTAGGCAATGCGCACGCCGCAGCGCTCCAGCTCCAGCAGGCGCATGAGCTTCTCGGCGTCGGTCAGGCGGTGGTTCAGGGCCACCAGGCCGAACCCGCCGTAGCCGGCGGCCAGGGCCAGCACCACGTACAGCGGGCAGTTCGGCAGGTCCACCGACACCATGTCGCCGGGGAACACACCCTTGTCGCGCAGCCGCCGGGCCAGCTGGGCGGCCAAAAGCCGCGTCTGGCGATAGGTGAATGCCATCTCCTCCCCCGCGCGATTCACGAAGGAGAAGAACACCGCGTCGGGCCGCGCCTGGGCCGTGCTTTCGAAGATATCTATCATGGAGGTGGGAAGATCCTACGGGAACTTCGGGAACTGGGTGAAGTCGGGGGCGCGCTTTTCCTTGAAAGCATCGCGACCCTCCTTGGCCTCGTCGGTGGTGTAGTACAGAAGCGTGGCATCGCCGGCCAGTTGCTGAATACCCGCTAGCCCATCGGTGGCAGCGTTGAACGAGGCCTTCATGAAGCGCAGGGCGGTCGGCGAGAACTGCATCATCTCGGCGGCCCAGTCCATGCACTCCCGCTCCAGGTCGTCGAAGGGCACCACCTTGTTCACGAGGCCCATCTCCAGCGCCTCGGCGGCGGTGTACTGGCGGCAGAGGTACCAGATTTCTCGGGCCTTTTTCTGGCCCACGATGGCGGCCAAATATCCCGCGCCGTAGCCGGCGTCGAAGGAGCCCACCTTGGGGCCGGTCTGGCCGAACTTCGCCGTGTCGGCCGCAATGGTGAGGTCGCACAGGATGGAGAGCACGTGCCCCCCGCCGATGGCGTAGCCGTTCACCATGGCGATGACGGGCTTGGGCACCACGCGGATGAGCCGCTGCAGGTCGAGCACGTTCAGGCGCGGGATAGAATCCTCGCCCACGTAGCCGCCGTTGCCGCGGATCTTCTGGTCGCCGCCGGAGCAGAACGCCTCGTCCTCGTGGGCACCGCCGTGGTTCACCCCCGTGAGCAGAATGACGCCCACGGTCGCGTCGTCACGGGCCTCGGAGAAGGCGTCGTACATCTCCATGACCGTGCGCGGCGTGAACGCGTTGCGCCGCTCCGGCCGGTTGATGGAGATCTTCGCCACGCCGTCGCACAGCTCGTAGCGAATCTCCTGGTACTCCTTGCCGACCTTCCAATCGTAGTCGCTCAAATTCCCGTCCTTCCCCATGAAGGCCGCGCCCCACAGCCAACGCGCGGGCCTTCCAAGCACCCACGCACCCGAGGGCGCAGCGCACAATTCTCTAACCAGCCATAATACCGCAGATACCGCCGTCGGCCAGGAGAAATCCGAGGCAGTTTCGAGAACAAACCGAAAAGAAAAGGGGACGGCCCTTCGGCCGCCCCCTCGCGGAACCGTTTCTTACGGAAAGTGGGACACCCTACCCGGTAGAGTGTCCCAAATGGGACAGCGTGCCGGGCATGCTGTCCCACTTTCGGGGCGGTGCGCCGTGTGCCCTTACAGCCCCTCGCTCTCGAAGCGCTTCTTGAGAGCCTCCTGGTGGATGGCGTGTTGGAGGGCCACTTCGCGGCTGACGGTGCCGTCCTTCACCAAACGATACAGGCTCTGGTCCATGGTGCGCATGCCAGCACCGGCCGAGCTGGCGATGACGGAGTCGATCTGGTGGGTCTTCTCCTCGCGGATGAGGTTGCGGATGGCCGGGGTGGCGGTCATGATCTCGAAGACGGGCACGATGCCGCCGTCCACCGTGGGCACCAGCTGCTGGGACACCACCGCTTGCAGCACAAGGGACAACTGCATGCGAATCTGGCGCTGCTGGTTGGCGGGGAAGGCGTCGATGATGCGGTCGATGGTGGAGGCCGCGCCCGTGGTGTGCAGGGTGGAGAACAGCAGCTGAGCCATTTCCGCGGCGGTCATGGCGGTGCCGATGGTTTCCTGGTCGCGCATCTCGCCGAGCAGGATCACGTCGGGACTCTCGCGCATGGCGGAACGCAGGGCCTCGGCGTAGGTGGCCACGTCGGACGGGATCTCGCGCTGGGTGACGATGCAGCCCTCGTGGCGGTGCACGTACTCGATGGGGTCCTCCATGGTGATGATGTGGCCCGTGCGGCTCTTGTTCAGCTTGTCGATGATGCAGGCCAGCGTGGTGGACTTGCCGGCGCCGGCGGGGCCGGTCACCAGCACGAGGCCCTTCTGGAAGTCGGCGCAGGCCATGACGTCCTCGGGAATGTGGTAGTCGGCCGGCTGCGGCAGCGTGAAGGGAATGACACGGATGACGGCGCCGAGCGAGCCGCGCTGGCGGAACACGTTCACGCGGAAGCGGCCCATGCCGGGCACGGCGAAGGAGAAGTCGTCGTCGTGGTTGTGGCCTTCCAGGAAGATGGCCACGTCGCGGCCGGACAGCCCGTAGATGGCCTCCACGAGGGCGGCGGTGTCGGCGGGCATGAGCGGCGCCATGTCCAGGCGCACCTGACGGCCGTCGGCGGTGTAGGTCAGCGGCAGGCCGGCCACGATGAACACATCGGAGGCCTTCTGGTTGATCATTTCCTGCAACAGGGTCTTCAGTTCCATGGGTTCGCTCTCTCCTGTCTCTAGCCGAGCCACAGGTTCGCACCTGTGCCGTCGTCGGTCCATTGGGTCGTGGTCTTCCATTGCTCTATGGTATAGGTGCCGTTGTCGTTGATGCGCAGCACTGCTGCCAGGGTGCGGCCGCTTTCCAGGGAGAAGGTGGCGGAAAGCAGGGTGCCGTCGAAGGTGCCCTCGACGCTGATGGCGGTGTCGTCCAGGGTGGTGCCGGCAGATGCGTCGCCCCCCGCCACCATGGTGTCGTCCTCGATGGTCTCGCCGGCCGCCGGTGTCGCGTCGGACCCGGCGACAATGCCGTAGTCGGCAAGCACGGCGGCCAGAGCCGCGTCGCCGGCGCCCAGGGCCCTGTCCACCTCGGCCACGAACCGCTGGGCCGCGCTTTCCAGCTCATAGGTCTCGGTCGTAGTGGCGGCTTGGCGCTCGGTGATGGACAGCTCGGCCCGGGCCGTGGTGACGGACAGCACCGCCAGCACTGCCAGGCACAGAATGATGATGAGCGTGAACAGGCTGATGGGCCCGATGCGCACGGATCCATGAGGCTTAGCCATTCGACACCTCCCCTTCCACAGCCGGGGTCGGCGCAGACTCGGCGTCGGCGGCATCGTCGGCAAGCCCCACTACCGGTGGCCCGTCGGGATCGTCCAGCACCACCGAATGCAGGGCGTCATCGGCTGACCGCGCAGAGTAGGGCACGTAGCGGCTCGTCTCCAGCGTGTACACGGGTGCCTCTTCAAGCCCTTGGAAGCACGCGCCGCCCTCCTTGAAGTCGATGCCCTCGGCAGCGGCCTGGGAGGGATCAGTCAGTGCACGTACCTTCCATACGCTGAGCGTGACCTGGTGCAATGTGCCGCTCCCCGTCTCTTCGGAGGAGAAGTCGCATTCCACGCTGAGAACATCGCTGCCGCTCTCCACCTCACCCAACGGCTCCGAGAACCAGCGGTCGGCATCGGGGTCGGTCACGCAGGCCTGCTCGAAGGCCACCGGGTCGGCAGCGAATTCCTCGGCGGCGTTGCTCGCCAGCACGATGGCATCCAGAAGCTCGGCGCTCTGCCGGCCCGTGGCATCGGCCTCGGCGTTCAGGTTCATGAGCACTGCCAGCGATCCGGCCAAAAACACCAGCAGCAGCAGGGCTTCCACAATGAAGGCGGCACCGGGCCACACGCGCCGGTCGGTACGGCGGCGTCCCACGATGGCATGGTAGCGCTCCATGCGCGCATCGCCCGCACGGACGCCTTCGGCATGGGCTGCCACGGCGTAATTGCCCATGGAGCGTCGGGCATCGCGAACGGCCATCAGGCATCACCTCCCCCGCTGCGCAGGGCCACCGATACCGTGCCGGCATCGGTGGTCAGAGTCAACAGGCCGTCGCGGTACGTGAAATCGAACACCGACGAGACCACGATGGCCGTGGCCTTCTCGGGGTCGTAGGGGGCGTCGGCCAGGGCGTATTCTTCCATGATGACGCCGTCGTAGCGGTACAGGCGCGTTTCGTACACGCCCCCCGGCAGCGTTTCGCGCAGCACCAGGGCCGGGCCCTCCAGCACGGAACCGTCCCAATCCTGGGCCATGGAGGCCAGCGACACCACGCCGTCGTCATCGGCCTCGGCCTCTTCCAGGGTCACCGTGTCCTCAGTCACCCAGGCCCGGGCCACGGCGTCTATCTGGTCGTTGGCCCGCACGTCGTTGGCCAGAAGCGTCAGCGACAGGCGCTGGTCGTCGGCCGCAGCCCCTTCCCGGTACAGGCCGCGGTACACATCGGTGCCCACCAAAATAGCCATGAGCAGCGCGACGACGAACAGTGCGAACAACATGCCGGTGAACACGCGGCCGAAATCGCCCTCGCGGCGCCGGCGCGGGTTGCCGCCGTAGGCCTTCCCGCCCCCGTGCTGCGCGGCTCCCGTACCGGCCGTCCCTTCGGGCGTTGCGCCGGCCACGGCGCCGATCCCGTCAGCGACCGCCATCATTGTCTCGTTCGCGGCGCTCATCGGGGCACCACCACCACGCTGGGAGGCACGTTCGAAGCGAAGGCCTCGTAGGTGACGGCGTAATCGTCCTGGTTCACGATGAGCCCGTAGTGGTCTTCCAAATATTGCAGCGACGACGGATAGGCCCCTTCCACGGCGGCGCACTGCATGGCCGCATCCAGCACGGCATGGCGCACCGACGCTGCCCCCTGGGCCTGGGTTTCCGTGTCGGCCGCGTCCCAGGCGAACCACAGGCCCCCGGCCAGCACGGCCACCACCAGCACCAGCACGATGCGCTGGCGCCGGCGGCGCTTCATCTGGGCTGTCTTCCCGTGAATCATAGCGCTACCCGATCGATCCCATGATGCCGATGAGGGGCATCATGACCGAGATGAGCGTGGCCCCCACGGCCACGGTGAGGAAGGCAGCCAAGGCCGGCTCGATGTTGTCGATGGCGGAGTCGATCTGCAGGATGGCGTCGTCGAAGAAGTTGGCCGACAGGCGGTCGAGCGCCGCATCCAGCGATCCGGAGCGGGTGCCGATGGTGAGCATGCGGGCGTGAATCTGCTCGAACACTTCGGCCTCGCTGATGGCCTGGGCCAGCGAGCGGGGCGCATCGGCGTCTATCATGAGCGCGTAGGCGGCCCGGCCCTTGGCTGCGAGCCCCGCATGCTCCACCACTTCCAGGGCCTCCTTCATGGCCGTGTCGGTGTTCACGCCCGAGGCGGTGTAGGCGGCCAGGGCGCTGGCGAAGCGGGACACGGCCAGCTGCTCCATGGCCCCCTTGGTGGCGGGGAACTTCTCGAACAGCTGCATGACCGCCATGCGCCCGGCCTCCGACCGGCAGGCGACCACGCCGCCCAGGGCCACCAGGGTGCACACGAACGTGACGGCGAGGGCCACCCAGCCGATGGCCACCGACAGCCCCACGGCCCCGGAGGATCCGTTGGTGAGCGAGCCGGCCATGGACACGTACACGTCTTCGAACACCGGCAGAATGACGATAACGGTGAAGGCCAGAATGACCGACATGATGCACAGAAGCGCCGCCGGATAGCCCACCGCCGAGCGAATCTTCGCGAACAGGCGATCTTCCTCGTCGTAGTACACGCCCAGGGCCCGCAGCACTTCCTCGGTGCGGCCGGACGTCTCGCCCACGCGCACCATATCCACGGCGTAGCGGGGGAAGGCGCCGGAGCCTTGCATGGACTCGGCCAGGGTGCGGCCCTCGTTCAGACTCTGGTACACCGTGGTGCACGTGGCCTGCAGGGCCGCGTCGCCGATGTCCTCCGAGAGCATGCCCACTGCCTCGTCGGTCTGGATGCCCGCCGCCAGCATCATGGCGACGCTCTCGCAGAAGAGGCTGATGCCCGCGCTGTCGAGTTTCGGTTTGGCCATGGTTTCCTGCCTTCTCCCTAGTACGTGTAACGATCGGTGTAACTGGTGCCGTCGCCGATGGTGCCGGCCGCGCCGCTGGCGGCGAAGGTCAGATCCACCCGGGTCCAGTCGTTCGGTTTTATGCTAATTTCCACGCTCACCCATTCCCCATCAATATATACCATGTTCCAGGCATGGTACACATCATCGGGGGAAACGTAGCCCGTAATAACCTTGCAGGGTATGCCGAGGGAACGCAGCATGGCCGCGCCCAAAGAGGCGTAGTCGAAGCAGATGCCCGTGCCCGCGGCCAGGGTGGCGTCGGGGTCGGGCACGTAGCCCGTGGCCGAAGCCAGCTCGGCGGCCTTGTCGTGGTCGTAGGAGATGTTGGCCACCACCCACTGGTACACGTTGCGCACCACGTCGCCCTGGTTGGCGCAGCCCTCGGCCAGCTCGCGGGCCTTGGCCACCACAGCCGACGACTCGGTGTAGTTCACGAACATGTTGGGCACGACGAAGGGGGCCACCTCGCTGTTCAGCTGCACGTTTTCCACCACGCTGAACAGTTCCACATAGTTGTTGCCCGAGGTGTTCTGCATGACGCGGAAGGTGTAGGCGCCGTCGCCCATGTTGACGGGCACCACAATGGGGGTGTTGTCGCCGGGCAAGTCGTAGTTGTAGCTCATCTCGCCCTTGGTGACCTGGAATTTCAGGCGGCTGGCGCTTTGGGCCGCCGCCCCCACGTAGCCCTCTGCCACGGCCGAGGTGTCAATGGCGCAGTCGTTGCCCGTCTGGGCGAAATCGCCGTGAAAGGCCGACAGGCCCACCGAGCCCGGTACCGTGAAAGCAGGACCCGAAGTGGTGCCCCCGTCGTCGGCAGCCGCCCCCGCGGGTGCCGCGCCGCCGCCACCGCCGCCTCCGCTGCTTCCGGAGCCTCCGCAGGCCCCCAGCAGCAACGCGCACAGCAGCAGGGCGGTCAGGGCGACCGCCCACAGCAGGGCGCTATGGCGACGGACACGACTCATGGGCGATTTACAGCCACTCCTTCAACGTCTTCACCAACAGCTCGATCTCCATGGGCTTGGACATATGGGCGTTCATGCCCGCCGCCCGGGCCCGGGCCACGTCGTCGGCGAAGGCGTCGGCGGTCAGGGCCACGATGGGAATCTCGCCCAAGTCGGCTCGGGCGTCGATGGCCTCGCCGTCCGGACCCTGGCCTTCCGCCGTCGCGCGGATGGCCTTGGCGGCCTCGTAACCGTTCATCACCGGCATCTGGATGTCCATGAACACCAAATCATAGTGACCCGGCTCCGCATCGAGCAGCTTCTCCACGGCAATGCGCCCGTTCTCGGCGTGATCGACCTCAAGCCCCGTCATGCCCATGATGTCCATGGCGATGGCGGCGGCGATGGAGTTGTCCTCGGTCAGCAGCACGCGGTGCCCGCTGAAGTCGCTCTGCTGCAGCACCTCGTACTCGCTGGCCGGCTCGCCCTCTTCCTCGTCAGAGGCGAGCAGGCCCTTCATCACATGCACGAGACGGCTCTTGAACAGCGGCTTGGCAATGAAGGCGTCCACGCCCACCGAACGGGCCTCCTGCTCGACCGCCGTCCAGTCGTAGGCCGACAGGATAATGATGGGCATGTCGTCGGAGACAATCTCGCGAATCTCACGCGCCGCCTCGATGCCGCTTTTGCCCGGCATCTTCCAGTCAAGAATAACGGCTACGTAGCTGCGCTCATCCTCGACCGAATGGCGCACCGCCTCAACGGCATCATCGCCGGACAACACGTAGTCGGGCTCCATCCCGATGGATTTCAGCACCTCGCACGCGCTTTCGGCGGCGGTCTGCTCATCGTCGGCCACCAGCACCCGCAAGCCCTCCAAAGGCGTCAGATCCTGATCGTCGCCGTCGCGCAGCTTCATATACACCGTCACGGTGAAGGTAGTGCCCTCGCCGAGCTTGCTCTTCACATCGATGGTGCCGTTCATGAGGTTCACCACCGAACGCACGATGGACATGCCCAAACCGGTGCCCTCCACCTTGGTCACGCGCGAATCGTTGGCGCGCGTGAACGGCTCGAACACCTTCTGAACAAACTCCTCGGACATGCCGCAGCCGGTGTCGGAGAAGGTGAACTCGTAGCAGCCCGACCCCTTCACGCGGCTCGGCAGCTCCTTGATGCGCAGGCTCACCGTGCCGCCCTCGGGCGTGAACTTCACGGAGTTGCCCATGATGTTCACGAACACCTGCTGCAGGCGCATGGGGTCGCCCACCACGTGCTCGTGCTGGATGTCGGCGATTTCCACCTTCAGGTTCAGCTTCTTGTCGTTGATCTGGGGCGTCATGATGGACATGAGGCTTTCCACCGTCTCGGGCAGATCGAAGTCCTCCTCCGACAGGCCCAAATTCCCGCTCTCGATCTTCGCCATGTCGAGCACCTCGTTGATGAGCCCGAGCAAATGGCGGCTCGAGGTGGTGATCTTAGTGAGGCAGTCCTTCACGCGCTCCGGATCGTCCAGATACATCGACGCGATGGCCGTCAGCCCCATGATGGAGTTCATGGGCGTGCGGATGTCGTGGCTCATGGAGTTCAGGAAGTCGGTCTTCGCACGGCTGGCGCGCTCTGCCTCGCGGAAGGCGTCCTCCAGCGCGTTGCGGTTCGCGATCTCGCGCTCCTTCACGTCGGTGACGTCCTGCACCGACAAAAGCACGCTCGTCACCACGCCGCTTCCATCGCGCTGCAGCGGCAGCATGGAGGCCTGGCTCCAGCGAACCTCGCCGGTTTCCTGATCCCGCAGGCGATACTCGAAGTGCAGGTAGGGCACGTCCTCGGTGAGCCGCTCGCGGATGGCCTCCGGCTTCAGCTCCTCCTTCATGCGCTCCGCCTCGTCGTCATCGCAGAAGCGGGTCTGCCAATAGTAGCGGAACATGTGGTACTCGCCGTTGCGGGGCAAATCGTCCTTGATGCCCTCGTCCTTCAAGTATTCGTAGGTGTTGTTGGCCAGATCGATCACCGCGAAACGGTTGAACAGCACCAGCGACGAGTTCACGATGCTCGTCACGTGCTCGCTCTCGCTTAAGAGCTTGCGGCGCTGGCGCATGGTCTGCACGAGCAGAATGCCCGCCACCAGGGCCAAGGCGCCTCCGACCAAGCCGACCAGCACAAGTCCCGCCGCATTCGCCCGACTCTGCATGCCGTCGGTGATAGAGCTGGGGAAGGTGCGCATGATCAGCCAGTCGTAGTTCTCGATCGGCATCACGTAAGCGGTGCCCGACCCCGACTCGCCCTTGTAGTTGAAGGTGACCGACACGCCATTTTGCAGCGACGACTCCAAATCGTCGCGGGAGATGTTGCCCGACGAGCCCTCCTCGAAGTAGAGGTCGACGGCACTCTTCACGCCACTGCTGTAGGTGGTGGACGAGTGCGCCATCACATCGCCGTCGCGCTCGAGCAAGTAGGTGTTGGTCTGCTCGCCGAAGATATAGGTGCGCAGGAACTTCTCCATGGAGTCCTCGCGATAGGCACCGCAAATGACGCCGACCACTTCGCCGTCGAAGTACAGCGGCGTGTAGAAGATGACCGAGAGATCGTTGTAGAACAGCGAGTTGTCGACGGCACAGACGCCCGATTCACCCTCCATGCCCTGCATGAAGTACTCGCGATCGGCGGCATCGGCCTCCTGGCCCGTGTTGTCGATGGTTCGGCCGTCTTCCAGCGAGATCGTGGTGTAATCGAACTTCGTGTAGTTCGCCAACTGCTCGATGCCGGCAGCGCTGATTTCGTCAACGCCCGAAAGCGTGCTCGCGTACATCGAGGACAAAAGCTTGATCTCGGTCTGCGAGTCGGCCATCCACTCGCTGATGCGCCGCGCCGATTGCTCGGTGGAGCCCTGAAGGTACTTGGTGTTCTGCTCGGAGATGCGCTCGTTGTTCATCGTCGTGAACAACGCGAAGGCGGCGATGACTATGGCCAGCGCGATAAGAATCACGGCAATGCGGCCGTACCTCGTTTTGTTGTCTGTTTCAGTCATTCGCTGTGTTCCTTTGTTAAATGATAGCGATGGCATCGACGACCGTGGCGTAGGCATCGCGCACGGCCGGCATCAGCTCGGGGACCGCTGCAACATTGGCCGGTACGCCGGCGTCATCCAAGCGGAGCGCATCGGACAGGGCAGCAGCGGCCTCGAACAGCGGCGTGAAACCCAAGTCGCGGCTCACGCCCTTCAGCGTGTGCGCGCCGCGATAGGCCTCGGGCAGATCTCCCGCCACAAGGGCGCTCTCCAGCGTCTGCATGGAGGTGTCCTGAAGGAAGATCTTCGCGAACTTCTCGATGCGCTCGTCGGTAAGCAAGCGTCCGCGCACGGTTTCCAAATCGCCGCCCATGGCAGCGTAAGCAATCTCCAACGACATCTCAGTCTCCTTTTATCCCTTGGGTGACAGTCTACTGGTCGGGTTCGTCTCTGTCGATGCCCGAGAGCGCCGTATGCGCCCCTTCAAGCAACAAATCTCGCTCTTCTTCGTCTAAATCGCTGTAAAACACGTACCCGCCGCGGCCGCCGCGCTTCTTGTGGTAAAGCGCCACATCGGCCCGGCGGAACAGCTCGTCGTAGTCGCGCGCAACGCCGTCGGTGACGGCCACGCCCATAGACACCGACAGGGGGAACCCCTCGAAATCGCCCTCGAGCGAGGCGTGGATGCGCTCGATGAGCGGGCGCGGGTCCACCGGGCATTCCATGCACAGGAGGAATTCGTCGCCGCCCACCCGGGCCACCACGTCTTGGCCGCGCACGCTTTCCTGCAGGCGGTCGGCGAAGTGCTGGAGCACCTTGTCGCCGAACTGGTGGCCGTAGGTGTCGTTGGCCTGCTTGAAGAAGTCGAGGTCGCACAGGGCCAGCACGTGGCGGTCGTTGTGGCGGTCCCATTCGTCCTCGGCCCCCAGGCGCTCGGTGATGACCTTGCGGGCGAAGGCCCCGTTCACCACTTCGGTCAGGGGGTCGTGGTAGGCCTTGAACTGCAGGTCGCGCAGCTCGGCCTGACGGTCGTCAATGTCGATGAACTTGCCGATGGAGCCCAGGTACACCGGGGCCGCATCGTCGGACCACAAGGCCCGCACCAGCGCGTGCAGCCAGCGGGTCTCGCCGTCCACGGTGACTTCCATCTCCATGTCGATGACCGGGTTGTCCGGCTTGGTGGACCGCAGAAGGCGGCTCAACTTGCCCAGGTTCTCGGTGCCGAACACAGCGCAGAAGGCCTCGTCACGGTAGGGATCCATGATGATTTCCGGCAGTCCCAGCTTCCGATCGCCCCAATCGGAGAGCACGATCATGGGTGGTTCCTCAGTGAACTCGAACTGGATCTCGTTGCTCATGGAGGCGAAGAAGTGGTACTTCATGCGCTCGTAGTCGAGCAGCTCCAGGGTGCGGCTGGAAGCCGTGGCCGCGCCCTCGTCAATGTCGGCCTCGCGCAAACGCAGGCTGTCCACGGAAATCTCGCGGCCCGTGACGCCGCGGTTCAGGCGCTTCTCCAAATCGCCGGCCACGGCGGTCAGGCATTCCAGGATAAGCGGGTTGAAGGCGCCGCATTCCCCGTCGCGGATCATGCGCAGGGCCTCTTCGTGGCTGAAGGGGGGCTTGTACACCCGGGGGCTCGTGAGGGCGTCATATACGTCGGCCAAGGCCACCACCTGGGCCGATATGGGAATTTCATCGCCGGCCAGGCCATCGGGGTAGCCGCGGCCGTCCCAGCGCTCGTGGTGCCAGCGGCAGATGTCGCGGGCCACGCGCACGAGCTTCTCGTCTTTGTACAGCTCCAGGTCGTCCAGCATGTCGCTGCCCACGGCGGAGTGGGTCTTCATGATGGCGAATTCCTCGTCGGTGAAGCGGCCCGGCTTGTTCAGCACCTCCTCGGGGATGGCGATCTTCCCGATGTCGTGGAGCGAGGAGGCCATGGTGATCATGGAGATGTCCTCGGCGGTGAGGGCGTACTGGTCGGTCATGGACACGAGCTGGGTGAGGATCATCTCGGTCATGGCCTGGACGTTGAGCACGTGCATGCCGCTCTCGCCGTTGCGGAACTCCACGATGTGCGACAGGATGTACACCATGAGGTTGTTGGACTTCTCGCGCTCGTAGATTTGGTCGGCCACCATGCCCATGAGGGTGCGCTGCTTCTGGTACAGCATGAGGGTGTTCATGACGCGGCGGCGCACGATGTTCACATCGTAGGGACGGTTGATGAAGTCGGTGACGCCCAGCTCGTAGGCACGTTCGATGTAGGCGGCGTCGGACTCGGCCGACACCATGATGACCGGGATGTCCTTGATCCAGCCGTTGCGGTTCATGACCTCCAGCACGTCGAAGCCGTTCATGTGCGGCATGACATAGTCGAGCAGCACGAGCGAGATGCCCGTGCCCTCCTTGTGCAGCGCCGCGACGGCCTGCTTGCCGTCCTCGGCCTCGATGATGCGGTAGGCGTCGCCGATCATGTCGGCCAAAAGCGCCCGATTCAGCATCGAGTCGTCGACGATGAGGATCGTCTGCTTATCGTTCAAGCTCGTAATGATGGCTCTCTCCTTCCATCCCGGGCTTGCAAGGCCGCCGTCCCCACGCCGGCCCCGCCTTTCCTTCTCCGGGCGTCCCCACGCCCGAAGCGCGTTTCCTAGTAGCGGCTGTCGAAGATGCGCTTCGTCTTCTTCTCCGACCGCGGCAGCTCACCCATGGGCACGCCCTTGGCCTCCGGCGTGCAACCGAGCTTCGCCTTGAAGATGAGGGCGAGCTCCTCCTCGCAGCGGGCGAGCGCCTCGCCTTCCAGCGGCGTCTCGAACAGCACGGTGAGCACGTCGTGGCCGTTCACCGCCTCGATCATGACCTGGTATTCCGAGCTGGTGCCGTCGGTGGCCTTGATGACTTCCTCCACCTGGGCCGGGAACATGTTGCAGCCCTTCACCTTGAACATGTCGTCGGTGCGGCCCGTCAGCGTGTCGATGCGCGGATGGTGGCTGCCGCAGGGGCAGGTGCCCGGAATGATGCGGGTGAGGTCGTGGGTGCGGTAGCGGATGAGCGGGGCGCCCTGCTTGC
>CANPHS010000026.1 GCA_947573925.1 uncultured Enterorhabdus sp.
CGCCGACCACCGCGCCGCGGCCCATCCCGCCGCGGAGTTCGACGCCGTCGCGGCGCTGGTGGCCGAGGCCGTGGCCGCGGGCACGGCGCCCGGGGCCGTCACCGTGGCCTGCCCGCACCCCCTGTGGGCCGACGCCGTCGCCCGGCGCCTGGAGCGAGCCGGCGTCCCGGCCCGCATCGACGCGGGCCCGGCCAAGGCGAAGGGCGATCCGCGCGCACCCGAGCGCTGCGGCCGCCTGCGCACCCGGGCCCTGGCGAAGCTCGTGCGCGACCCCGACGATTTCACGGCCTGGCGCAGCTGGCTCGGCCTCGGCGACTGGCTGCTGCGCTCCGACGCCTTCCTGGAGCTTATGGCCTGGGCCCGCGAGCACGGCGTCACCGCCGCCGAGGCCTTCCGCACCCTGCGGGCCACCCCCGACGGCGAGCGCGGGTGTCAGCTCTTCGCCAAGTTCGACGAGACCGCCGACGCCCTGGGCCGGCTGCTGGACGCCCTGGCCGGCGCATCGGGCGCGGGCGCCGTGGCGGCCCTGGAGGAAGCCGGCTGCATCGTGGACGAGCCGGTGCGCGGGGCCCTGGCGGCCCGGGAGCGCTTCGACGGCACCGCCTTCGCCGCCCTCGTGCTGGACGGCGACGCCCCCGACGCCGCGGCCCCGGCCGACGTCGTGGCCGTGGCCCCCTACCGCCGCGCCGTCGGGCGCCACGGCGACCTGACGGTGGTCTGCGGCATGGTGGGCGGCTTCCTGCCGGCCCTCGACGCCACGAGCGACCGCGAGACCGTGGAGCACCGCCGCCGCGCCTACGACCGCGACCGCCTGCTCTTCGAGGCGCTGAAGGCCACGGCCGCCCAGCGGGTGGCCCTCACCTCCTTCGCCGACGACCGCATCGAGAACGCCGACGCCCTGGGCCTGGACGTGGTCCGCATTTACATGGAGGACGGCCAGAGCCTCGCCGCCGTGAGGCCCTCCCCCTACCTGACCGACGCGAGCCCCGTGCCCGAGGCGCCCACGGTGACCACCCGCGTGGGCGGCCTGGCCACCCTGTAGTTTTTCCACCCCGCTGTCCCGAAAGGAACTCCCATGACCGAGATGAACGTGTTCACCATCGACGACGACTTCGACCCCCTGGCCGAGCTCAGCTTCGACGCCCCCGACGCCGAAGAGCAGTTCAACGCCGAGTACATCGCCCCCATTCCCGACGCCGACAAGTCCGTCGTGCCCGAACCGGTGGCCCTCTCCCCCGACGAGAAGATCGAGAGGCTCCTGGCGGGGCTGCCGGGCCAGCAGTTCCGGGCCCTGGCCGTCGTGCAGGCGGCCGGTGCGGGCGAGACGGCCGAGACCGTCATCGCCGCGGTGGACGCTGCCTGGCCCGATACCGGCAGCGTCTTCGACACCGCCCAGCTCATCCGGCTGCTCGCCGAGGCCGAGGCCCTGGCCTGCGAGGGCGACGCCGTCGAGCCGGACGAGGACGGCATCGCGCTGTCCCCCGACAACTTCGTGGTGGGGGAAGACGGCGAGGAGTACCTGGTGGTCACCGACCCGGCACCGGTGACGTACCGGGCCACCGAGGCGGGGCGCGCCGCCTGCGACCGCCACGGAAACGCCGCGTCGCTGACGGCCATCGTGGCCGAAGAGCCCCGCTACGCGCCCCTGTACGCCCGCATCATGGGGCTTGCGGGGGCCGAAGGGGGCGCCGACACCGCCGCGCTGGACGCGGCCGTCGACCACGATCCGCTCTGTGAGGAGCCCCGGCGCTTCTGCGGCTACTTCATCGACAAGTTGGAGACGGCCGGCCTCGTGGAATGGCGCGACGCCTGGCGCGTCACAGACCTCGGCCGCGAGGCCCTGGCCACCGGCGTCCTCGACGAGTACTAGGACGCCGGGCCCCGGACGCCCTCCCGGTTTTTCCGGCACCCCCTTCGGGATCATCCGCCCCGAACGACAGGTTTTTTTCCGTTCCGACCGACAGGAGTCTTCCCATGACCGACACGAACGCCGCCCTCATCGACGTGCTCGCCGACCGCGCCGGCACCTACGCCCTCCTCGCCCGCTTCTTCCGCACCGAAGCCGACGGGGAATTCCTCGCCCAGCTGCGCACGTCGCGCTACCCGGCCCGCACCGGCGTGCCGGCCGCCGACCGCGGCTACCGCCTCATCGTGAGCTACCTGAGCCACGCCCCGGCCGACGCGCTCACCGAGCTGGCCATCGACTACACCCGCACCTTCATCGGCGCGGGCAACGACGGTTTCTCGGCCGCCTACCCCTTCGAGAGCGTGTACACGAGCCCCAAGCGCCTCATGATGCAGGACGCCCGCGACGAGGTGCTCATGCTGTACCGCGCCGCGGGCCTTGAGAAGCGGGAGTCCCAAAAGGAGGGCGAGGACCATCTGGCCTTCGAGCTGGAATTCATGGAGATCCTCGTCGAGCGCTCCATCGAGGCGCTGCGAAAGGGCGACGAGGAACTGGCCGTGAGCTACCTCCTGCAGCAGCGCAACTTCCTGGCCGACCACCTGTGCCGCTGGTACCCCATGATGGCCGAGGACATCGAGAAGTTCGCCCGCACCGCCTTCTACCGGGGCGCCGGCAGCCTGACGGCGGGGTTCCTCGCCAGCGACCGCGAGTTTCTGGACGACCTGCTCGCCGACGTGGAGGACGTCAGCGCCGCCGACGCCGAGGCGGTGGCCTAGATGAGCGAGAGCAAACGCCCGCGCACTGGCGGCTTCACCCGGCGCACCTTCGCCCTGGGGGCCCTGGGCGCCGTGGGACTGGTGACTGTGGGAGCCGGGGCCAAGGTGCTGCCGGCCCGATCGCTGCTCCGGCCGCCGGGAGGCCAGGACGAGGTGGCGCTTCTGGGCACCTGCCTGCATTGCGAGAAGTGCCGCGAGGTGTGCCCGCAGGGCGCCATCGGCCCGGTGCATGTGGAGGACGGCCTGCTGAATATGCGCACCCCCACCCTGGACTTCCACGGCGGCTGGTGCGACTTCTGCACCGATGTCGACGGCGGCCCCCGTTGCGCGGCCGTCTGCCCCACCGGCGCTTTGGCCCTTCCCGCCGGCGCTGTGCTCGGCAGCACCGCCACGGGCGAGACCGGCACCGTCATCCTCGGCGTGGCCCGGGTGAACCGCGACTGGTGCCTGGCCCAGCGCGGCATGAAGTGCCGCTCCTGCGTGGACGCCTGCGCCTTCAAGGCCGTCACCCTGGGCTACGACAACGTGCCCGTGGTGGACGAGGCCCTCTGCAACGGCTGCGGCTCCTGCGAGAACGTCTGCGAGTCCATGAGCTCCGGCTCCATCGCGCCGGGCGCCACCGACCGCGCCATCGTCGTCGTACCCCTTGATGAAGTGGAGGCGTAAGGAACCATGAACGAGAACAAGACCCGCACTTACCGCCTGCGCCTCGTCATTGCCCTGGCCGTCATCGCCGTGGTCGCCGTAGGGTACTTCACCGTCACGGGCATCGGAAACCTCTGCGGCATCGGCTTCGAATCGCTGACGCTGCTGTGCCCCTTGGGGGCGCTCATGGCGCTTATCGCCGGCAAGACCGGCATCCCCGTGGCCGTGGTGAGCGTGCTCGCGGCGCTTGCCCTCTGCATCGTGCTCGGCAAGGTGTTCTGCTCCTGGGTATGCCCCGTGCACTTCCTCTCGGGCAAAAAGCGCCGGCGCGACCTTCGGGCCGCCGCAAGCGAGGCTGAGCAAGCGCCGCCGAAGGAGGCTGACGGCGCAGCGGTCGCGCCCCTGACAGCCCAGGAGCAGGCGGCGCTCTCGGGCTGCGCATCGTGCGCCTCCCCGTGCGGGAAATCCGCGGGCGTGAAGATCGACAGCCGTCACGGCGTTTTGGCCGCGGCCCTCGGCAGCACGCTCGTCTTCGGGTTCCCCGTCTTCTGCCTCGTGTGCCCCGTCGGCCTCACCTTCACCACGGTGCTGCTGGTCATGCGCCTGTTCGCCTTCGGCGAGACCACATGGACCATCATCGCCTTCATCGCGCTCATCGCCGCCGAGGTGGTCCTTCTGCCCCGCTGGTGCGCGAAGTTCTGCCCCCTGGGCGCCTTGCTGTCGCTCATGAGCGGGCTCAACCGCACCTTCCGCCCGCACCTGAACCGCGAGCGGTGCCTGGCCGAGTCGCGCGGGGCCTCCTGCGACGCCTGCGTGCGGGCCTGCCCCGAGGGCATCAACCTGCACGCCATCGCCGCCGGCGAGACCACCCTGGCCGATTGCAGCAAGTGCCGCGCCTGCGCCGACGTGTGTCCCGAGCACGCCATCACCTTCCCCCTGCTGGCACCCAGGGCCGCCCGAACCAGCGCCGGGTCCGCCGAACCCGTCCCCGGCACCGACCTCGACGAGGGCCTCGCCTTCGCCGAGGGCGCGGACACCGACCGTTAGGAGCCTCCCATGTCCGTCCTCGACAGCCTCATCACCCTGCTCTCCTCCATCGAGAGCGACAAGATCGCCGTCCACGACGAGCGCTGCGTGGTCATGCGCAACCGCAACGTGGAATGCCTGCGCTGCGCGGCCACCTGCACCTCCGGCGCCTTGGAGCTGGCCGGCGGCGAACTTGCCGTGCACCCCGAGCGCTGCATCGGCTGCGGCACCTGCGCGGCGGCCTGCCCCACCTCGGCCATCGAAGTGCGCACCCCCGACGACGCCGCGCTCACCCGCGCCCTCAAACGCTCCATCACGGCCACGGGCGGCCACCCCGTGGTGGCCTGCGAGAAGGCCGTGGCTTCCGCCCGGGAGCGCCTCGCCCGCGCCAACCGGGCCGGCGGCCTGCGCGGGGCTTTGGGGCTCTCCGTCTCCGACGGCCGCAAACTTTGGGAAGAAGCGCTCGTAGAGGTGCCGTGCCTGGGCCGGGTGGACGAGTCGCTGCTGGCCGCCATGGCCGCCTACGGCTGCGCCGACGGCACGCTCGTGTGCCACCATTGCGAAGGCTGCGACCGGGAACCCGGCGGCATCCAGGCCATGGACGTCATTGAGAGCGCCGAAAGCCTCCTGGGCGCCTTCGGTTCCTCCTTCACCGTGGATTTCACCGAGGCCATGCCCGATCGGCTCATCGAGCGCGAGAGCGACGCCGCGGCCCGCATAGAGGCGGCCGTGGCCGCGCAGGGGGCCGCGAGCGGCAGCGCGGAAGGCGGCGATGCGGCCGATCCAGACCGCCGCGCCTTCCTCGCGGGGGCCCGCGACGCCGCCACGCGCCTGGCCGGCGATGCGGCCGCGGGCGCCCTGGGCCTCGCAGACGACGCGGAGGAGCCCGAGCCTGTGGCCCCGCGCTACCGCAAGGTGGGCGCGAACGGCACGCTGTCGCGCTTCGTGCCCACCCGGCGCACGCTTCTGTACAACTACCTCGCCCGCCTGGGCGAGCCCTGCGCCGACGAAGTGGCCAACCGCGTCATCGGGAAGGTGTCCATCGACACCGACGCCTGCACCTCTTGCCGCATGTGCGCCGTGTTCTGCCCCACCGGCGCCCTCGACAGGGCCGAGGACGGCGACTTCTGGGGCCTCGTGCACCGGCCGGCCGCCTGCGTGCAGTGCCGCAGCTGCGCGTGCCTGTGCCCCGCCGGCGCCATCACCGTGGAGGACACCGTGCCCATGGCCCAGTTCATGGGCCGCGAGGCCGTGCGCTACGCCATGGAGAAGCCCACGTGGGAGGCCAACCGGCCCGATTCCATGTACCGCAAGATCCACTCCGTCATCGGCGAGGACTTGGAGATGTGCATGTTCTAGCGGGCGGTGCCGGTGGCGGCGCACGGGGTTGGCCCCGGCATCGACTGGCATCTTGCATGCGAAAGGGGGGCCGAGGGGCATCTTCGGAGGCGGGGGCGCGTGGACGCACGCGAAAGAACCTCCCGAGCTGCCCCGCGAGCCCCCTTTCGCGCTATCATTGGACGACTCGAAAGGGCGCAACGAGGAGAGGAGAGCCCATGATCAACTACACCCTTCCGGATTTCACGGCGAATCTGGGGCTGAACCTCTTCTTCGTCCGGCTTTTGCGCGAGCACCCCGAGATGGGGCGCGAGAACGTGGCCGTCACGAGCATCTACGGGTGCTTCCCCGCCTGCCCCGTCAACGGCGGCCGCACCTACCTGCGCGAGCGGGCCGACGAGGGGGCCATGGAGCGCACCTTCGCCATCTTGGCCGAGTACGGCCTGGTGCCGCGCCTCACGTTCACCAACAGCCTCGCAGACGACCGGATGCTGGCCGACCCGTACTTCAACGCCATCTGCCGCCAGGCCGCCCGGTTCGGCGGCGAGGCCATCGTCTACGACGATGCCGTGGGCGCCTACGTGCGCGAGCGCTACGGACTGCCCCTCGTGCTGTCCACCACCCGCGAGGTATCAGACGCGACCACCTTCAACGCCCTGGCCCGCACCTACGACTGCATCGTGCTGGGCTACGGGGCCCACAAAGACCCGGCGGTGCTCGGCGCCCTCGAAGAGCCGCAGAAGGCCGAGATCATGGTGAACGAGTTCTGCGTGCCCGGCTGCCCCCACCGCGCCGAGCACTACCGCCACAACAGCCGCGATCAACGCGACGGGCAGATGCGCCCCTTCCCCTGCAAGAGCGGCCGTCCCGACTTCTTCGACCATGCCCCGGGCCATCCCGTGCAGTTCACCGCCGAGGAGGTGGCGGAGGTGGCCGAGCGCTTCGGCATCCCCTCCTTCAAGATCGTCGGCCGGGGCGTGGCCTTTCCCACAGTGCTGGAGGCGCTCACCTACTACCTCATCCGGCCTGCGTACCACGACACCGTCCGCGCATTGGTGGCCCGCGAGATGCGGCGCGGATAACCGCCGCGGCGTCCCGGGGCCCGCACACGCCCGTTTCGCCGTATAATGGCGAAACCACCGAATGAGGAAAGGGCGCACCATGAGCGGGCCGAAGACGAGCGAGTTGCTGATCGAGCGCATGATTGCCGCGCAGCTGGAGGCGTGGCGCATGGACGTGGACGACGCCGTGGCCGCGGCCCGGCGGGCCGTCATCGCCGCGCGGGACGAGACGCTCGCCCGATGCGCGGGGTGCGAAGGGGCCGGCGAGGAGTCCGCCGCGGTGCGGGCCGCGGCCGACCGGGCGCTCGCGCGGTTGCGGGAGGAATGCTCCTGGATGCCGGCCATCGTGCTGGAGGAATCCCAGGAGCGGGCCGAGCGCTGCCAGCGGTCGGCCGCCGCCATCGCCGAGGCCTTCCGCGCCGAGATGGCCGCCGCAGGCGAGCGCCTTGAGCGCCGCGCCGCCCAGCAGTCGGCCGCGGAAGACGCTGTCGACTTCATGGCGCTGCTGGCCCAGGCCTTCGACGGGGGCGCGGAGGCCGAGACGACGGAAACATCGCAGAGCGCCGGCGCCCCGGCGGCCGACCTGGCCCAGGGGGTGGCCCGGCGGGCGCTCGCCCTCGTCCATTCCCCGCACACCCTTCCCGCCGACCGGGCGCTTTTGCTGGAGCACGCCCGCGCCCTCACCGACGACACTGCCACCCAGTTGGCCCTGCTGCTGCCGACCATGGAGGCCAACGAGCGGGCCATGGGCGAGCTGGCAGCATCCATCGCCGCGACGGAGGCGGCGCTGGCGGCCCAGGGCGTCCCCTTCCCCGCGGCCGGCCCCTTCGCCACCTTGGAAGAAGCGGCCGCGTACCGGGAGAACCTGCGGGAAATCCAGGCCCAGGCCGACCGCAACACCTACCTGCAAGGGTGCATCGACACGGTAATGGCCGCCCACGGCTACGACATCGCCCGCTCGGTGTCCATGGGCCGCGACCTGGCCGGCACCCATCGCCTGTTCGGCGCGGGCGGGGCCGAGGCGGGCATCCATGCTTTCCTGTCGGCCCAGGGCGACCTCATGCTGCAGGTGGCGGGGCTGCCCGAGGGCATCGAAGCCGTGGCCGAGGGCGAGGCCGTGGCTCTGGAAGGCGCCGAAGGGTCCCGCGTCGGCGACCTCGTGGAAGCCCAGCGCGACTTCTGCGCCGTGTACGACGAGATAGCCGACGACCTGGCCGCCTACGGCATCGTGAACGCCGTGCGCTACCGCGCCGAGCCCGATGCCGCCTTCAGCCGCGACGTGCGGCCGGCGGAGGCCGAGGACGGCGCGAAGGGCCGGAACGCGCAGGCCGCAGACGCGGGCCAGATCGCCGGCGCTGCGAACGTCGCCGGCGCTGCCCCCTACACCCCCGACCGCCGCCGCAAGCGCTCGGCCGCCGCCCGGGAGATGAGGTAGCATGCGTCTGTGCTCCTGCGGTTTCGCCAACGCCGATGACGCCGTCGCCTGCACCGCCTGCGGCGCGACCTTGGGCGCCGGGGCGCCTACCCTGTTTTTGGAAGACCTGCGGTCGGGAACGGTCGTTGCCGTGACGCCGCCCGGCGGGGTGCTGGGACGGGCTGGCGACTTCGAGCCCGATCTGTTCTCGCCCCGGGTGTCGGGAGTGCACGCCGTGGCGGTCGTGAGCGCCGAGGGCCGCTGGACCATCGAGCATGTGGGCCGCAACGAGTCGTCAGTGGAGCGGGCCGGCGTGTGGTCGGTCCTGCGCACGGGAGCCCCGCAGCCCCTGTTCGGCGGCGAGACCCTGAAGCTGGCCGACATGGTGTTCCGCGTGCGCGTGGAAGAGGCAGCATCCCGCGGCGTCCCCTGTGAAAGTGGGACACCATGCCCGGCAAGCTGTCCCACTGCACCGGCAACAAACGCCGAGGGGGCCGAGGGCGGGGAACAGGGGGCGACCTGGTCGGTGCGGTGCCCCGTGTGCGGCACGGAGCACGAGGTGGCCGGGCCCGACGAGCGCGTGGCCGCCTGCACCTTCTGCAGCGACCCCTTCGACCGCCAGCAGATCGCCCGGGTGGCGGCGCGACCCATCGCGCGGCCCTAGCAGGGCAATGGGAACGCCATGAACGTCGACCGCCTCTACCACCCCGTGACCACCCTGGGCCCCGGCGAGCGCATCGCGCTGTGGACCCGCGGCTGCACGAAGCGCTGCCCCGGCTGCGCCAACCCCGAACTGTGGGAGCCCGCCCCGCGGGCCGCCGTGGCCCCCGAGCAGGTCGCCGCCCTGCTGCGGAGCACGGCCGAGCGCACCGGCTGCCACCGCCTCACCGTCACCGGCGGCGACCCCCTGGAGCAGCCGTGCGACCTCATCGCGCTGCTCACGGCCGTGCGCGACGCCTTCGACGACATCCTCGTGTACACAGGATACGAGTTCGACGAACTCCCCGACATGCTGGAAGAAGACCAATTCCGCGCCCTCTTCGGCAGTGGGACACCGTGCCCGGCATCCTGTCCCACTGCGGCACCGCTCGTCGACGTCCTCATCGACGAGCCCTACATGGAGGCCCTCAATGACGGCGTCTGCGGACTGCGGGGTTCCACGAACCAGCGCCTGATTGTGCTGAACCCGGCGCTGGAAAAGCTTTATCATGAAGAGGAGAGGAAACCGCGCTCGGTGCAGAACGCGGTGTTCGACGGCCGGGCCCTGTCCATCGGCATCCACGGCCGCCCCCGAGGCGAGGAGACCCCATGACCGCACCCACCTGGCAGCGCGAGCTGGACAACTTCATCGGCATCAAGCCCGTCTTCGTCATCGAGGGCAACATCGACGACATCTACCCGTGGGAGCCGGAAGCGATGCGTTCAACAGCGGACGAGCAGGCCGTCGATGCGGGGCGAGGGTCCGCGCGGAGTTCCGCAGCGACTGAAACAGCCCAGTGGGCTGTTTCACCAAGCGAGGACTGTCTGAGCACGGCGCCCTTGTCCCGCAACGACGGCCGGGGGGATGAGGCAACCGGGCAACTCGAAAACGATCCCCAGTTCCTGCCCCTGGAAGCCCTGCTGCCCGCGCTGTTCACCGCCGGCGGGCGGCCCTACCGGTTCCTGTTCGTGGACCCCCTGCGGGGCATCAACGACCCCAACGGTACCGGGGATGCCGCCGCCATTGCCCGTGCCGCCCAGCAGGAAGCCGAACGGCTCACCGCCGAGGCCGAGGCCCTGAACCCCGCCACGGACCCGGCGGCCCGTCAGGCCCCCTTCGCCGCCAACCGCCTCGTGCACGACTCCCTGCTCGTGCGGGCCGCCCTGTCCCAGCGGCTCGACCTGCCCGCGGCCCCCGCGTCCGGCTCCCCCGCCGATGCCAACGCGCCCTCCTCCATCGCCTGCGTGGTCAACCTCGCGAGCCGCCTGTGCTCGTCCCCCGAGGACCTCTCCCCCGAGGAGAACGCCGTGTTCATGAACCTCTACCTGGGGGCCGACGACGCCATTCGCGGCGACGGCGCTTCCGTGAACACCCTCGTGCTCGTGGTGAACCGCGCCTCGGACGTGCCCTCGTGGCTCACGCGGAACAACCCCGATGTGCGGGTCATCTCCATTCCCAACCCCGACCGCCCGGCCCGGGAGGCCTACATCGCGCGGGCCTTCCCCGACTTGCATGCCCCCGACCTGGCCAAGGCCCGCGGCAAGCTCGTCGACACCACCGACGCCATGAAGCTCGTGGAGCTGGACGAGCTGCGGCGCCTCTACGCCCAGGGCGACACGGCGCCGGCGGACGTGGCCCAGCTCGTGGACTTGTACAAGTACGGCATCCGCGAGAACCAGTGGACCGCCATGGTGGACAAGCTGCGCGACGACCCAGCGGCCGCCCTGCGGCGGCGCGTGAAGGGCCAGGAAGCGGCCATCGAGAAGATCGTCACGGTGCTGAAGCGCTCGGTGCTGGGCTTCTCCGGCATGCAGCATTCCTCGGGCACGAAACCCAAGGGCGTGCTGTTTCTGGCCGGCCCCACGGGCACGGGCAAGACGGAGATGGTGAAGGCGGTCACGGAGCTTTTGTTCGGCGACGAGCGCAGCTACCTGCGCTTCGACATGTCGGAGTACGCCGCCGAGAACGCCGATCAGAAGCTGTTCGGCGCCCCGCCCGGCTACGTGGGCTACGAGGCCGGCGGCCAGCTCACCAACGCCGTGCGGGCGAACCCCTTCTCGGTGCTGCTGTTCGACGAGGTGGAGAAGGCCCACCCCACCATCATGGACAAGTTCCTGCAAATCCTGGAGGACGGCCGCATGACCGACGGCCAGGGCCAGACCGTCTACTTCAGCGAGACCCTCATCTTCTTCACGAGCAACGTCGGCATCTCCGAGGAGCTGCTGGACGAGCACGGGCGCGTGGTGGGCCGCCGCAACATCGTGCAGCCCGGCGAGCCCTACGAGGCCCTTCAGGCGAAGGTGCGCACCGCCATGGCCACCCACTTCAAGCCCGAAGTCTTAAACCGCATCGGCGACAACATCGTGGTGTTCGACTACATCTCCCCCGAGGCTTCCCGGCTCATTCTGGAATCGCAGCTGGGGAAGATCAACCGGAACGTGCAGAGCCGCTGCGGCATCACCGTGGCGGCCTCGGCGGCGTGCACCGAGCACCTGCTGGAGACGGCCCTGGCCGATTCCGTGCGCGATAAGGGCGGCCGCGGCATCGGAAACCTGGTGGAGAACGCCTACCTGAACCCGCTCGCCGCCTTCATCTTCGATGCCGGTGTGGAAGCGGGCGACGCCGTGGAGGCCACGGTGGCCGACGGGCGCGTGCGCTTCCGCCGCGCCACCGACGACGGCGCCGCGCCCCTGGTGGGCTCGGCCGCGGAAACGGCACGGCTGACGGCGACGCCGGCCCCGGCGGCCGGACACGTCGGCAGCTCCCCGGACGCCGCGGAAACGGGACGGCTGTGAGCGAGGGCGCGAACATCTCCCGCGAGCCGCGCCGGGCGGTGGCGCCCACCATCGTGGACGTGGACCCCACCCTGGTGGACATCGACAGCACCGCACCGGTGCTCTCCGGTGCCGATGTGCCCTTCACCGGCGACGGCGAGCGCCCCTTCACCCTGCACACGGGCCGCGTCATCGGCGCCGGCGGCCAGGGCACCGTGGTGGAGGCCACCGACGAGAACGGGCGCCTCTACGCCGCGAAGATCGCCTTCCAGCCCCACGCGGTGCGCGACCGCCTGGCGCGGAGGACGGTGCTCGCGTACCTGCGGAGCCTCATGACCGATCATGAGCTCGGCGAGATGCACTTCCGGGAAACCCACCTCATGCCGCTGTACGCCACGGGGCAGATTCGCGACGAGACGCCGGGGCTCGGCGAGTCCACCTACGACGTGGCCGTCATGCCGCTGTGCGTGGACGCCTTCGCCCACACCGCCGGCGTTCCCTACGAGGACCTGCGCGACCGAGTCATTCCCCAGGCCGCCTGCGCCCTGCACCTTCTGCACGAGCAGCGCATCGTGCACCGCGACGTGAAGCCGAAGAACCTGTATTTGCTGGGCGACGATGTGGTGCTCGGCGACTTCGGCATCTCCTCGGTGTTGGAAGAGGGGCGCGACACCTCGGCCACCAAGGTGGACCGGCGCACGCCGGGCTACTCGCCCCATTCCTCGGTGGTGCAGCGCGAGAACGACTGGTACGCCTTGGGCTACACGCTATGGACCCTGTACAACGGCGGCGTGCACCCCCATCAGGCGCTCATCGACGGCGACGACCTGTCCGCGGTGCTGGCCGGCGCCCGGCCCGTGCCCTTCGCCGCGCGGGAGCCGGAGCATGAGAGCCTGGGGCAGCTCATCTACGGGCTCACCTACGCCCACGCCCAGGGGCGCCTGGGGTTCGACGACATCCAGCGCTGGCTGGCCGACCCCGCCGCCTTCCGCTACCGCGACCCGCTGGACGCCGCCGCCATGGCGGGGCCGGCGGGCTACCAGTTCGAGGGGGAGGTGTACGAGAGCCGCGCCACCCTGGTCACGGTTCTGGCCGAGCATTGGGAGAAGGCCAAGCGCCACCTGTACACCCACGGGCTGGAGGACTACTTCCGCCGCATCGGCGAGACCGATTTGGCCGTAGCCCTGAACGATGTGACCGACCACGATCCGGACACCCTGCCCGACAGGCTGGACGGCGACGAGGATTTGGGGCTCTCCCGGGCGCTCTCGCTCATCGACCCCGCCCGGGAGGTAGCCTTCTGGAAGGGCGGGCCGGTGGTACCGGGGCCCGCGGCCGTGGACGACCTGTTCCGCCGCATCGCGGCCACGCCGCTCGGGTTCTACCGCACCGTGGCCGACGAGACGGCGGTGCGCGACGGGCTGGGCATCCTGTCCGTGGCCGGCTTCGCGCCCCAGGCCAAGGTGGGCCTCTCCTGGCTGCGCGGGCACGAAGAGACGAACACGGGCGAGAAGGTGGACCGCGTGCTGGCCGTGCTGGAGGCGTGCGCCGGGGACAAGGAGGCCGTGCGCACCTTCGCCGCGACCTACGGCAGCGGCGGCTGGGCGGTGTGGGTGCAGCGGAACCTGGGGCTCTACCACGGGCGCGACGGGGCCGGCGAGCGCCTCGTCCGCGCCGTGCGGGACGCCGCGGTGCCGCCCGACGCGCCCCTGGCCGACAGCGCGGAGGTCCGGGCGGCCCTCGTGGACGCGGCCGACGCGATGGCGGCCCGCACCGAGGCGAGTCCGCATCTGCGCCATTTCGGCATTGTGCGCGAGAGCGAGGTCGTGGCGCCCACCACCGCCGCCGGCTACTTCACCGCCGAGCTGTTCGACCGACCCGTGCCCCGGGGCTTCATGGCGCAGCTCATGGAAGCCTCGGCGACCGACGAGGCGGCGGTGCAGCAGGCCCGCACCATCTACTGGGGCGGCCGCAGCTGGGAGTGCGCCCAGGACGCCAAGGCGGCGTTTCTGGACGCGGCGGCCCAGGTGGACGGCCTGGCCGACGCCGAGGGCAAGCGGGCGCCCATCGAGGGCATGGCCAAGCCGGCCTACTTCGCGCGACTGGCCGTAGCCGTGGCCTTCGTGCTGCTCGTGGCCTTCGTCACGCCGCGCTTCACCTTCGGCTGCTGGAAGGAGAGCGTCATCAACGCCGGCGAGCCGCTGACCACCGCCGCCACCGTGCTGTTCTCGCCCACGGGGCTGGGGGCGGCCTCGGTGTACCCCGACGCCGTCTTCGACATCTCCGCCCTGCCCACGGCCACGCTCACCGGCCTGGCGCTTTTGGGCTTTCTGGCCGCCACCGCCACGGTGCTGGCCCCGCGCTTCACCAACGCCGCCTTCGCCCTGCGCGGCGTGCGCACCAAGGGGCAGACGCGCCGCCGGGCCACGGCCCTACGCAAGGAGGCCGAGCGCATCATCGCGGGCGACGGCGCCGCCGAGGGTTGGATCACCGGGCACGAGGAGGGGCCGGTGCCCGTGGCCCAGGACACGAGCGCGTTCATCGCCCGCACCCGCGCCCGGCGGCATCCGGAAGGCTCGGCCACCATGCTCTCGAAGGTGCTGTTCTGGGGCGGCTGCGGCCTCGCCGCCGCGTGCTTGGCCGTGGTGACGAGTTCGGGCATCGGTTACGAGTCCTGGGCCGACCTGGCCAGCGAGACTGGCTGGGGCTTTCTGCAGAACCAGGTGACGTGGGGTATCGGCTACTGCGGTCTGGCCGCCGTGGCCTTCGCCGTGGTGGGGTGGTTGCGCCGCGAGCACAAGACCATGGTCACCGTGACGCTTTTGTGCCTGGCCTGCTTCGTACCCTACTTCGCCGTAATCGCCGGCTTCATCGGGTTCGTGCTGGCCGCTATCTGGTTCATCTTCTCCCTCTTCCGCCGCTAGGAGCGCCATCATGCGAAACACGCCCGTCAACGCCCCCGCCACCGCCGTCCGCGACTCGTCGCGCGCCCTCTCGGCCACGTCCATCGAAGCCGGCGTGCGCCGCCGGCAGAACCTGCAAATCCTCGGCACCTTCGCGGGCCTGGCGGCGCTGGTGGCGCTGCTGAATTGCACGCCTTTGCCCCTCATGGTCTGCGAGCAGTTCGGCCTCGACCGCGACGTGCCCGCGAGCCTGCTCGGCGAGGCCTACTGGGACGACTGCTTCGGCGGCCCCCTGGGCGACGCCGTGGCCGGCCCGCTCCCCCGCCCCGGCTCCTTAAGCTACGCCCCCGAAGCCGACGCCTTCCTCGCCACCCCGGGCGAGTTCGCCGACACCGAAGCCGCCCAACAGGAGGCGACTCCAGAAGGCGAGGGTTCATCGGAGGGCTCCGACAATGCAAGCGAAGACCCGGCCCTGTAAAAGGCATCATCCGTAGGAATCGCCCGGATGATTACCGAAAACAACTCCAAAAGGAACCCCGCCAGAAGGCAGATACGCGACGTCTACGCTCCTACCCGATCGATCTGGCTACGGGCAAATTGCTCTATTTCAGCCAACTTAGCAAGTGACCGATTCAAACTGTCTTCCATTTCCTCAATAATCCCCGGCATCGATCGCAACGCGCCTTCGCACACTTCGTCGATCAGACGAATCATGGCTTTTTTGGATAAAGCAAGTTCCTCAGCGAGTAGAAGATAATCGTCGCGCGTCACCTCGTCTATCTTGTTCGTGCCTCCAACGCGCATGGCCATATGGCGATCGAGTCCTCGGTATACCACGGTGGAAGCCACGTCGTAAACGGGTGCCAGGCGGAACCCTCTCCAGTCTGCGCCTCTCATAGCTGTCAGGTTTTTCAGATGCCCATCGCAGTTCCCTATAATCGCATTGAATATAAGGAGCTTCGCGAACCCGCGCATGTCTTTCACGGGATCGGAAGA
The DNA here is from genome assembly GCA_947573925.1 of uncultured Enterorhabdus sp. GTDB lineage: Bacteria > Actinomycetota > Coriobacteriia > Coriobacteriales > Eggerthellaceae > Adlercreutzia. The sequence goes on from CANPHS010000026.1 coordinate 15,540, forward strand.
GCGAGCGTCTATCTCGGCACCCACTCGGTGGGCATAGCGAACCCCACCGGGCTCGTATTTACGTTCGGGAGGAAGACCAAGCACCTGGCAAAAATCCTCTTGATGCTCGCGTAGCACCCGACAATAATCCGAACCAGCCCGATCATCGCGCTCGGACGTTCTCGTTCTGTCGAATCGTTCAATCACGAAAAGCGGCTGCCCCTCGATAACGTCGATAAATGAACGGGGCACATTCAACCCGGCCGCTTCGGCAACACGCAAACAAAATAGCTCATTCTCGCTTAACTGCTCGAAGCGCCGACTTGCGGCCTTCACGATGTGAGTTGAAGGGGCGCTTCCGTGGGGCAGCGCATAGCATGCCTCCCCGTCTTTCATATCAAGGTACAATCCCATTTTCGATTGGGCGCCCGCGAGAGACAACTTCGCCTCTTCTTGCAACTGTGCTATTCCTTCGGCTCCGTCTCGAAAGGCGGTGCCCACGGCCTCGCGCGACAATGGCACGTAGCCATAGACGGACGCTGAGTCTTCGGAATCTTCGCGTTCCAGCATGACAGCGCCAATGCACTCGCTGCCCAATGCGTCTAACACCTTGAGGTAAGACGAGCTCTTCACTTCCAATTTTTTTGCGACCGCCGTCAAAGCAGCTCCCTCTGGCAGAAGATTCTTGAAGAAAGAGCGCGTCTTTCTCGCAAGATAAGACTCTTCTTGCACTGGAAGGGCTACCGAAAGCGGCCCGTCGGGAAAACACTCGCAGAAAGCGGGGTCATACGTGAACTGTTCCTCGCTTCCAGGAACCGTTTCTAACAGACCGACGCGGTGACGCTCTCCCTTGATTTCCCCGAATACCGCCATGCGCATAGGTTACCCCCGTTCCCGAAGATCGAGATCAAGTCCGACTCGGTTGACAACCCGGATGGCCTTTTCCAGCTGCGCCGTTGGTTTGCCGCCCTCCAACTGGGAGATGAACATAATGCCCACATCACAAGCTTCCGCCAACTCCGTCTGGGTATACCCGAGCTTCTTCCTTCGATCTCGTATCGCTTGTCCGAACTCTTTTGCGTTGCGAATAGCCATGGCGTCCTCCGTTATCGATCATTATCGTGATCGCGATAATACCATGGCCTTTTCCTCAAATTATCGCGATCGAGATAATTCAGGTAGATATTCTGAGAATTATTTCGATCGCGATAATCAACCGTCATAAACGGACGTTGAAATTCCGAGATGGACGGCTGCAATTTCAACGTACGTTTATATTGTTCTTGTCATCAGGCTTCCTCTGCGTCATTCTCTCCCAACTCCACCAGGTCGTATTCATAGTTGGCGGGGCGGTAGGCATCGCAGAATTGCTGGGGCGTCATAACGGCAACGGGCGATGCGGTGAAATCGCGCAGATTGCGCGTGACAATAAGGTCGATGCCATGGCGAGCCGCGCACCAGGCCAGCATGGCGTCCTCGAAGTCGTCAAGCGGATTGGCGGCGGCCTGGTGGAAATCCGATTCCGTTACGTCCAGCAGCGTCAGCAAATCGGCCAAGTCGCTCAGCGCCCGAACCGCCTCCAACCTCCCCATATATTTCCGAGCGCTCAGCGCATACTGCACCGTGGGCATGGCCGATACGGCAATGCAGGGCTCGAACTGCCGCAACAGCATAACGTCCAGAGCCTGGAACGAATAGAGCACGTCTTCCGTGGCACCGAGGATATCCACGATGACGTTCACATCGAGCAGCACTCTCATGACCGCACCCCCGGCTCGCACTTCTCCATTTGCCGCGCGCGATAGGCTTTCCTGGCATCAAAGTTCACTGGGACGTCCACCACCCCCACCAACCCCCGTAACTGTTCGCGCCGGCGCGCCACCGCGTCGGGGGCACCGGCATCGCCGCGCATCCAATCGGGCACCGTTTGCTCCCGCTCCAAATACTCGTACAACCGCCGCACGGCATCGCTCACCGAGACACCATTGCGCACCAGCACCTGACCGCCATGGCGCTTCAAGTCTTCCGGCAACCGCACGTTGATTGTTCCCGCCACCGCCATGGCAACCTCCTTCATCGTCACCATGCAGTCTATTAGATTGCATTACGTAATGCAATCGAGAATCGGAATTCCCACTTTGCCCATTCCGTCGCAAAACGACTGCTTCAATCCTCGGCAACGCCATCCCACCACAGCACCCAACGAGCACCAGCACGTACGGCGCGCCCTTGGGTTGACCCACTGTGGCAAACGCAGAAATCCCTCCAACGCCCAGAACGTAAGCGAGCCCGCGCCGCTCAAGGACGGCGCGGGCTCGGCTTCAATGCGGTCGCAGCGACAGCGGGCCGCCGTGCTTGTCTACTCGTTTTCCTTCAGCACGCGTTCGTAGGGCTTCGTGCCGGCGTAAATCTCGTCCTTCAGCGGGTTCAGGTGCAGCTTGCGCACGCGACGGAACTGGTAGATGGCCAACGCCGCGTTGGCGACCAGCGCGATAAAGCTCACAACAAAGAACGCCGTGGGGTTGTGAGTAGTGGGAATGGGCGCCAGCACGTCGGCGAATTGGGGCACCGTCATCACGAACATAATCCACAGCGCCAGTGTTTGCGCCCGGTGTTGCAGCCATGCACCGCGCTTGATGAAGAACGTGGGGATGGTGCAGGCCAGCAACAGAGCTAAACCGCAATAGGCGGAGTGGTCGGAGATGCAGTTGTAGGCGAAGTTCCACAGATCGTAGGCGATAATCCAAGCCCAAATCATGTCGGGCCAGATCATGTCCTTCGCCGGGTCCTTCGAAATGATGATGCCGAACCAACCGCAAATGGTAATGATGTTCAAAATGCCGGCAATGCCGTTCATAATGTTCCACGGGCCCGAGATGGTCCACAGGTTCTCGACGATGCCGCCCTGCCACAGGCCGAAGCTGAACACCTGGAAGTCGCGAATAACCGCCTCGGCGATGTTAATGGCCAAAATGAGCGGCGGGAAGCACAGGGCCCACTTCTTCTCGTACAGGTAGTGCACCTTGCCGTCTTTGCCCGTCCATTTCACGAAACGTAGCGCCATGAACCCGAGGCAGCCCGCCAAGGCCGAATAAGTCTTCACCCAATTGAACCAGGTACCCGTGCCATACTCGTTGCCGGGCGCGGCCGTAGTGGGCCACACAAGCACGGTGAGCGCCAGCGGTACGACGGCGAACAGCAAAAGCCCACACCATGCTTTCACGCGACCCAACTCGTTAAACGCCATGAGCGCAATGAGCACGAACAGCCATATGGCCCAGTAGATAGGATCTTCGGCTTGATAGAGAATGCCCATGACCCTCCCCTTTCTTCCTATGCCGTGCCCCTCCAATGACCGCACGGCGCTGTACCTTGGCGCGAGTGTACCATGGCCGCCTGAGTCAACTTTTTACAAATGGATATGAATTGTGAAAGACACAGTACGCCAGTTCGGCAACGGCCGATCCTACTATACTGAAAAGCGCGGCATACCCAGTCAGCGCGATAAGGAGACGCCCATGACGCCCACGCCCTCTCTTGCTTCCAGCGCCTTGCACGACGCGGCGGACCTTGCCCGCGACCGACGCAGCAGCCGCGGCGAGAGCCGGCGGCTGGAGGGAACGCCCGGCGCCATCGAGACCGCCGCCCGCAAGTTGTTCGAGCGCAACGGCGTGAAGGCGACCACGGTCGGTGCCATCGCTCTGGAGGCGAACGTCACGCGCGAACTGGTGTATTACCATTTCGACAACAAGGAAGCCGTGGTGCAGGCGGTTATCGATGATTACGTGGAAGATCTCGTCGAAAGCGTCATCGTATGGAGCGAGTCGATCGCCCCCGACAATCCGAACAATGCCCACGAGGCTCTGCGCTCGCTCGTGCAGACGTTCCGCTACGCCCTTTACGACGGCGAGAGGCGCCCGCGCCCCATGATATCCGTGCTGGAAGAGCTTCATATTCGTGACGCCTTCGACGTGCGCGCTACCCGTGAAACCGCCGAGTATCTGGCCGACCACATTGCTCCCCTCTATGCCGACCGGTACGGAATCGACCTCGACCTCGTCTTCGAAATGCTCTGCGTAGCCATATTCGGCTTGGTAGGCCTGGTGAAGGTGCACCCTGGCATCACCGACGACGAGCTGATGAAAGTCGTCGCCCAAACCCTGCGCCTCGGCGAGCCATTTGCAAAAGCGGAGTAACCGCCTCCGCACAACGCCCCCGGCACCCAAGAACGCCGCACTTTCCTTCCGTCACTGGTTGATCGTTGGGACAAGTGCAATTGTGACATTCGAAGTGCGAACTGCATGAGATAGGGCCATTTACGTTGCATTTCGGAAGGCCGTTGTTCGAGTAAATAGGCGGGTTGCGACGTTTTAAGCGCAAAGACACTTCCCCTCAAAGGCCATCAAGGCAAGCCTTTTTAGGCCCCTCTCGGTAGCTGTGATGGACATATTGCACTTTTGCAGGCGATAAGCCTGTCAGTCAGTGCGCCTCGTTCTCGTCATGCGTGTATCATCTATTACCGTATCTGTATTGCAATCAACCGCGATACAGGATGTTCGGGGCTCCGATTACGTCTTGTGGTGGGATTTCTCGGAGCCCTAGATTTTCGAATAGCTCTTGCGGGAACACCATCTTTGCCAGAGCAAAGGGTGTGGCATTGCCGCATCCTTTCCGGATGGTCGAGTTTACGTGACTGCATATTTCGGCCAACTCGTAGGGTGTCATCGCGTCGAAGGACGTCCCCTTCGGTAGTAGCTTTCTCAGCTCGACATGGTTTTTCTCGCAAGCTCCTTTTTGGTCGGGGCGTGACGGGTCGGCGAAGTAGACGGCGCATCTTTTGAGAAAGGGGTCTTTGCATGAGCGCTCCATGCCATCGATATCGTCGAATTCACTTCCACGGTCAAAGATGATGATGCCGAACAGCTCTTTGAACGCATCCGGCCCTCCGCAGCAGACTTCCAGCCAGTCAAGTGCGTCTTTGACGGCCTCTTTGGTCTTGGCTCCCAAAAGCATGTATATCTGAAAGTGCAGGTCCTTGCGATGCAGGGTAAGTATGCATCGGCTTGACCTTTTCGGTCCCAAAACAGTGTCTCCTTCGGTGACGATCGCGCGTTCCTCTTCAGGCAGCTCTAGGAAGTCCTCCCATTCGTGGCCTGTGTAGAATCCGCCCTCATGGACTGCCTTTTTCTTCTTGCGTTTCTTGTAGCGCACCTTCTTGGCAAGCTCGATCGACAGTATTGGCACCTTCTCCTCCTCGACGTAGCGATAAAACGTGCGCTCGCACACGGGAAGGTCGTGGGTCTCAAAGATGTGATGAATTGACTGCCCTTTGCGAATACCCTCACGTACGCACTCGATCAGAAGCGACATTTCCTCTTCAGTTAGGTCGACTCCTTCTCTCGATTCGGCAGCACGTCTGCGCGCTGTTGCGTTAGCGGATTCGGCCGAGTATTTGTAGCGGGTAACGGTGCAATGAGCGTAGCGGCCGCACGCGTTGCAGACAAAAGGAGCCTTCTCGGTGGTACGGCAGGTGCGCGGGCGAAATTCAGAGCATATAGTATGGCAAGGGTATTGGCAGACACGGCATAGCCTTTTAGTGCAGCCGTTCTCGCAAAGGCCGCGTATTATGCAGCTTTTGAGATAGGCGCATTGGTTTTTATCCTTGTTCCTAGAAGATGAAGGTCCGTCATCACGGCGGTTTCGTATGATCTCGCGGCGAATACTAGATACTTCAAAGCCAGTTCTGCGGGCAATCTCTGCGAGAGGCAAGCCCTCGTTTAGGCCGTGCTCAATGGTTCGTCTATCCGATATGCCGATGTGCTTGTATGCGTCTTTTCCCATAGTTACCTCCTATCTTGCATGACGAGAAGGCGCATGGGATCATGTTATGACATTGGATGTGCCCGTATCTTGCGACACTGACAGACATAGCGCCTGGTGCTTGGCGTTAAAGATGACAATTAACCTCCTTCCGTCACTTTTCAATTTTCGTCGTATGGTTAGTATTTCATTTTGCCATTTTCGTCGCAGTATGCTATTTTCAGATTGCCATTTTCGTCGCAAAACTGTCTGTCAACGAAACAGGGAAGGGAAATCATGCTGTTCCGCACCGCCTATGCCGATCTTGAGCGCTGGAAGGCCCAAGAGAACCGGAGCGCTCTTCTCGTCGATGGCGCCCGACAGGTGGGCAAGACCTTTCTCGTGCGCGAGTTCGCCCGGCGCCATTACGACACCTTCGTCGAGATAAACTTCATCGAGGCCCCCACCGCGCAAACCATCTTCGACGGCAACTTGGATGCCGACACTCTCATCCCGCTCATCTCCTCCTTTACGGCCACGGCCCTTACGCCCGGCGATACCCTCATCTTCCTCGACGAGATTCAGGAGTGCCCCCGTGCTCGCGCCGCCATCAAGTTCCTCGTGGACGACGGCCGCTTCGACTACATAGAGTCCGGCTCGCTGCTCGGCGTAAATTACGAGAACGTGCCCTCGCTGCCCGTCGGCTACGAAAGCGAATTGCGGCTGTACCCCCTCAGCTTCCGAGAGTTTTGCCGCGCCTTGGGCAACTACGACGATGCCCTCGTTTTGGCCGAGGAAAGCTTCGCCCAGCAGGCCGCCGTTCCCGCCCCCGCGCACGCCTTGCTCATGGAACTGTTCCGCTACTATTTGGTGGTAGGCGGCATGCCGGCCGCCGTGGCGCGATTCGCCGAGACCCGCGATCTGGCCCAGGTGCTGCGCATCCAACGGGACATCCTGAAGCTCTACCGCCAGGACATCGCCCGCCACGCCCGCAACAAAATGCACGTTCGCGCCATCTTCGACGCCATACCCGCCGAACTCAGCAAGCAGAACAAGCGCTTCAAGCTGTCCGATTTGTCGAAAACGGCCCGCACCGAACGCTACGAGAGCGACTTTCTCTGGCTGGCCGATGCCGGAGTGGGGCTGCCCTGCTACAACGTCAGCCAGCTCACCGTGCCCCTGCTGCTGAACAAGCAGTACAGCGTGTTCAAGCTGTTCCTGTGCGACACGGGGCTTTTGCTCGCCATGCTCGACGATAGCGTGCAGTTCAAAATTCTTTCAGGTGACCTGGCGGTGAATTGGGGCGCTATCCTCGAGAACGCCTGCGCCCAAATACTCACCGCCAACGGCTTCGATGCCCTGTACTACGAGCGGGCAAAGCACGGGGAAATCGACTTCGTGGTGCAGAAAGGCGGCAAGGTGGTGCCCATCGAGGCAAAATCCGGTCGCATCTTCCGCGCCCACGCCTCCCTCGACAGCATCCTGCGCGTACGCGAATGGGGCCTCGATTTCGCCTACGTCTTCTGCCGCGAGAACACCGCGGTGGAAGTGAGCATCCCCGAAGGCCGCGACATCGAGTGCTCGGTAGCCTATATGCCCTGGTATATGATCGCGTTCCTGAAACCAGATTCGCTACCCGAATCCTGGGTGGTGGAATTGCCGAAATAACGAAATTGCGCTACCTCCTCCTTGCGAGGGGCCGTTTGCGTGCGAGGCGAGGCGTGGCGGGGCCGCGGGGCTTTCCCGTTTG